>JANQTG010000157.1:12802-14463 GCA_030731855.1 Cellulophaga sp.
TAGCCAAAGACAACAAATCTTTGGATGCTTTAGAAAATGATATGCGTTCTATTGCCCAAACAATAAGTGAAAGCCAAGAGTTAGCTGATTTTTTAAATAGTCCTGTAGTAAAAACTTCAGACAAGAAAAGTGCACTTTCTGAGATTTTTAAGGGAACAAACCAAATTACCGAAGGCGTTTTTAAGGCATTAATCGATAATAAACGAATTGGTTTACTGAGAGAAGTTGCTGAAAAGTATCTGATTTTAAATGAAGATTTAAAAGGGCAAGGCGTTGCTTTTGTAACCACGGCCGTTCCATTAACAGCCGATTTGGAGAAAAAAATACTTCAAAAAGTGGTTGAATTAACAGGAAAAAAAGTAGTGGTAAAAAACACTATAGATGAAAAGATTATTGGTGGTTTTGTTTTGAGAGTAGGCGATTTACAATACGATGCAAGCATCGCTAGTAAATTGGGAAATTTAAAAAGAGAGTTTACAAACAGTTTATAATAAAAGTTTTGCTTTAAAATTTGCCCTGCGCTAACACAAGGGGTTTATCATTAAAATACATACAACATGGCAGGAGTAAAAGCCGCTGAAGTATCAGCAATATTAAAAAAGCAATTATCAGGATTTGAAGCATCAGCCTCTTTAGACGAAGTAGGTACAGTGTTACAAATCGGGGATGGTATCGCAAGAGTTTACGGATTATCTAACGTTCAATACGGAGAGTTAGTTGAGTTCGAAGGCGGTTTGCAAGGTATTGTTCTTAACTTAGAAGAAGATAACGTTGGGGTGGTATTATTGAGTCCTTCAAGAGACATTAAAGAAGGCACCGTAGTAAAACGTACCCAAACGATTGCTTCTATAAAAGTTGGTGAAGGTATTGTTGGTCGTGTGGTAAACACTTTAGGAAAGCCTATTGATGGTAAAGGCCCTATTTCTGGAGAAACATATAACTTGCCTCTAGAGCGTAAAGCACCAGGGGTTATTTATCGCCAACCAGTAACAGAGCCCTTACAAACAGGTATAAAAGCGATTGATGCTATGATTCCTGTAGGGCGTGGTCAACGTGAGTTGGTTATTGGTGACCGTCAGACGGGTAAAACTACGGTTTGTATCGATGCTATTTTAAATCAGAAAGAATTTTACGATGCTGGGAAACCAGTATATTGTATTTACGTTGCGATCGGTCAAAAAGCATCTACCGTAGCAAATATTGCTCAAACTTTAGAAGATAACGGAGCTTTAGCATACACCACTATTGTTGCTGCGAATGCTTCTGATCCTGCATCAATGCAGGTATATGCTCCATTTGCAGGTGCTGCCATCGGAGAGTATTTTAGAGATACAGGTCGCCCTGCTTTAATCATATATGATGATTTATCAAAGCAAGCGGTTGCCTACAGAGAGATTTCTCTTTTATTAAGAAGACCACCAGGACGTGAAGCATATCCAGGTGACGTTTTCTACCTTCACTCTCGTTTATTAGAGCGTTCTGCGAAAATCATCGCTAATGATGACATTGCAAAAGATATGAACGATTTACCAGATGTTTTAAAACCGATGGTAAAAGGTGGTGGTTCTTTAACCGCATTGCCAATTATCGAAACTCAAGCGGGTGACGTTTCTGCTTATATTCCAACCAACGTAATTTCGATTACTGATGGTCAGATTTTC
>JANQTG010000158.1 GCA_030731855.1 Cellulophaga sp.
TTTTCATTTATTGTAGAAGATAATATCAGTCAACTTTTTAAATTATTGCACGATCATAAAATGAAGGTCGATTTAATTCAGAATTCTGCTATTAGTTTTTCGGTTTGTTTTGATAATAAATTTGGAAGACTTCATGAACTGCTAGATACCTTAAAAGGTAAATTTAAAGTAGTGCATCAAGAAGGAGTTTCTTTATATACCATTCGTCATTTTGATACTGAGGCGATTACTTCTTTACAAAAAGATAAAGAAATTTTATTAGAGCAACGTGGTAAAGAAACGGTACAACTTGTTGTAAAATAACGGCTTATTTTGATTTTAAGTTTCGTAAGCATCTGCTAATTTATTTGTTAAATATAGCTTTTGCCCTATAAGCTTTCGTTATATTAGCACGGCAAAAAGGGCTGAGAATTATGGGTTTAGTTACCGCAAAAGAAGTTGCAAAAGCAATAAATTTAGACAAATACGGGTTTTTAGGCACTTTTATTGGTTGGTCGCTAATGAAGTTTACCAGAATCTCGAGTATCAATACATTCTACGATTCTATAAAGCACTTAGAGGGCAAAGCTTATGCCGATGCCATTCTAGATCATTATGAGATAGATTTTGAAATTCCGGAAGACGATTTAAAACGCCTACCGAAAGAAGGTGCTTATGTAACTATTTCAAATCATCCGCTGGGGGCAATTGATGGTATTATTTTAATACAATTAATGCAAAGTCAACGTCCTGATTTTAAAATAATGACGAACTTTCTCTTACAGCGAATGGTTCCTTTGCTTCCTTATATTATTGCTGTAAACCCTTTTGAAAGTCGTAAAAATGCCAAAAGTAGTCTTGCTGGTTTTAAAACAGCATTACAACATTTAAAAGAGGGCCACCCCTTAAGTATTTTTCCTGCCGGAGAAGTGTCTACCTATAAAGACGACAAATTAATTGTTGATCGCCCTTGGGAAGAAGCGGCAGTAAAATTAATTAGGCGTGCAGAAGTACCGGTAGTTCCAATTTATTTTCATGCAAAAAATAGTCGACTATTTTACCGCTTAGCTAAAATTAGCGACGTGTTTAGAACCGCAAAAATACCTTCTGAAGTATATACTCAAAAAAATAGACCTATTAAAGTTAGAATAGGGCAGCCTATTTCTGTAAAAACACAACAAGAGCAAGTAACACTCGAGGAATATACTGATTTACTCAGAAAAAAAACCTACATGTTATCTAATATATATCATAAAGATAAATTAACAGAACGGATTAGAGAGCAAATACCAACAGCTTTAAAATTACCAAAAGCACCAAAAAAAATAGCGTCAGCCATTCGTCCTGAGCTAATTGAAGAAGAAATTATTAAGCTTAGAGAAAAACAATGTAGACTACTGCAAAGTAAAAACTATGAAGTTTTTCTGGCAGTTGAAAAAGATATGCCTTATATCCTACAGCAAATAGGAATTCAACGCGAAATTACATTTAGAGAAATAGGCGAGGGTACAAATAACTCCATCGATTTAGATAAGTTCGACACCTATTACCATCATTTATTCTTATGGGACGACGCTGAAAAAACAATTGTTGGTGCCTATAGAATGGGCTTAGGTTCTGAAATTTATAAAGCTTATGGTATTGATGGGTTTTATATTCAAGATTTGTTTCGCGTAGAACCAGAGTTATTCCCCATGATGAGCCAGTCTATTGAAATGGGCCGCGCTTATATTGTAAAAGAATACCAACAAAAGCCCATGCCGCTGTTTTTGTTATGGAAAGGTATTGTGCATACTACCTTGCGTTATCCTGAACACAAATATTTAATTGGTGGCGTGAGTATTAGCAATCAGTTTTCAAATTTCTCTAAATCGCTGATGATTGAGTTTATGAAATCGCATTATTGGGATCCCTATGTAGCGCAATATATTCATCCTAAAAAGGAGTTTAAGGTAAAATTAAAAGATGCCGATAAAGAGTTTGTTTTTGATGAAACTCAAGCAGATTTAAATAAGTTCGATCGATTGATTGATGAAGTAGAACCAGGTAATTTACGATTGCCAGTATTGATTAAAAAATACATTAAACAAAATGCAAGGGTGGTAGCGTTTAATGTAGACCCACTTTTTAATAATTCTGTAGATGGACTAATGTATATTAAGATTGCAGATCTTCCAGAAAGTACAGTAAAACCTGTTATGGAAGAGTTTCAAGCAGAGTTAGAACGTAAATTAGCTAGCGGACAAGACTTAAATAATGACTAAACTTAACTTCATAATTTGTGTTTCAGTACTTTTTAGTACGGTGCTTTTTGCACAACATAAAGTTGTGGGCACTGTTTTTGATGCTGCGACAAAAGAAGCTCTGGAAGGCGTTTCTGTTTTTTATGATGGCACCAGTATAGGAACTATTACTGCTGAAAACGGAGCTTTTACTATAGTTTCAGAGCATCCTATGTCGGCCTCTTTAGTAGTGAGTTATATAGGTTATACAACACAACTGTTTACTAATGCCACTGGTGGTTTAGGAGCCATTTATTTAAAAGAAAATGCTATTCAGCTTAATGAAATAGTTTTAGAACCTGATACCTGGAGCCGAGAAAAGAAATTAAAT
Source organism: Cellulophaga sp. (assembly GCA_030731855.1). Classification (GTDB taxonomy): domain Bacteria; phylum Bacteroidota; class Bacteroidia; order Flavobacteriales; family Flavobacteriaceae; genus Cellulophaga. The sequence continues at coordinate 2,593 of JANQTG010000158.1, forward strand.
ATTTTTAGGCGAGAATTTTTAGGAACTACTATTTCAGGTATTAAAGCAAAAATTAAAAATGAAGATGATATTCGTTTGTATTACAACAAACAAAAAAATAGCCTTTTTGCTTTTTCAGAAGTGCCTATAAGTATTGAAAATAATTATTTAGGGTATGTTATTGCCTATAATTTGCAAGACTTTGAAGTTAATTTTGGAGCACCTGGTACTTTTGCATTTTCTGGTGGGTTTACGTATACGGCAGGTACTTTATTTTTTACCGAAAAGAATCTAAAAAAAACAAGCAAACGTTTTTTAAAAAATAGGCAAGAAACCTATTTAGGGTCTCCACTTCATTTTATGAGAGCGTTATCAAACAGAACACTAGAAGAAGAAAAATTTGAAATTTTTAAGGGTAAATTTCAGGTGCCACCCTATTCGGAATATAGTATTGAATCAGAAGAGAAATTAACGAAAGTGACACAAAAAATTAAAAAATTAAGTGTTTTATATGATCGTAAAGAACAATCTTCTATTGAGGTAAAAGAGCCTACTTTTTATATTGATAGTTATGGTAATTTTTATCCAGCACAAGCCCTATTTTTTGGTGGAATTTTAGGCAAACAACGTGTAGCCGATTTGGTGCCTTTAGATTATGTTTTGGAAGGAGAATAAAACTAAAACAAAAAGCCAAATCAGTTTTGATTTGGCTTTTATATTTGAAAAAAGTACGGTTTTAAAACCAAGGTTTTCTGCCTACTTGATACGTGTTGTAAAATTCTTCGTCTGATTT
>JANQTG010000159.1 GCA_030731855.1 Cellulophaga sp.
CCTTCGGCAAACCATAAAGCGCCGCTCATATTGGCTTCTGCAAAATTAAAAGGCTCTAAATCTTTGGGGCGAATGCGTTCCACATTCCAACCATGAAAAAATTCGTGCGAAACCGTTCCAATATTACCTTCCATACCACCTTCGGCTAAACTTCGAGTACTTGTTAAGACAGTAGAATTTCGATGTTCCATACCATCTCCTGAGGCATTTGGAATATAACATGCTAAAAAAGTATAAGTGCCATAATCGTAGTCTGGTAGTTCGCCAAATACCTTCTGCTGGGCTAAAACTACTTTTTTTACTTTTTCGAAATAGGTATCTAATTCTGCTTCGGTTCCGTTATGATGTAGTACAAATTGTATCTTTTTTTTGTCACCATTGGTTTCAGTAACCTCAAATTCTCGAAGTCCAAAATCGCTAATTTCTGTTGGGCTATCCATAAAATATTGTAGATTTGGCGCACTATAGGTGTTATCAGAAACTTTAGGTAATTGTGTAGCAATTTTCCAGTTTAAATCGTCACGTACTTTAAAATCAACTTTTATTTCTCGTTCTGCAAGTTCTGGAGCATACATAAAAGTAGCAGGAATATTTAGGTGTGCATGGCTTTCATCAATTTGCGAATAGGTGCCATCACTGCGATTGGCAAATAAAGTGTAACTTACCGTAACCGTACCGTCATGACCAGAAATTTCCCATTGGTATGGATTTGGTCTAGTTACTTTTAAAGCTTTTCCTTTACTATCAACGGCTTTAAAATCGTATACATTTTTTGCAAATTCATGTAAAGCATAACGTCCAGGCGAACTTCGGCTCATGGCTAAGGTCAGTACTTCCGAGCTAAGATCAGTGAAAGTAGCACTAATGTTTGCCTCGTGATGTAGGGCATTTTCAAAGGAAATGCTATACGTGTTGGTTTGGGCAAATAATGTGAGATTCCATATAAAAAAAAGGATAAATGTGAAGATAGATTTCATTCTCATGTTGTTTAGGTGAACTAATATACTGAAGTTATTTTTACTTTTTATTGCAAAAGATAAAATCAAGACGACTTCAATATATAAACCACTAATTACTACCTTTACCACATGGCAAATTTCCCCAAAAAGCTACAAGCTAAATTAGAAGACAGAGCGGCGAATAACGCACTTAGATCTCTTGTTTTGCTAAACAGTTTAATTGATTTTTCTTCGAATGATTATCTGGGATTTGCCAAGAATAAAACTATTTTTGATGGCGCAAGCCACATCTTATTAGATCAAAATATAGTTCAAAATGGTGCCACAGGTTCGCGACTAATTTCGGGTAATTCTGACTTATATGTTCAGTTAGAAAAGCAAATAGCTGATTTTCATGCCGTCGAAACTGCTTTACTTTTTAATTCTGGTTACGATGCTAATATTGGTTTTTTTAGTGCTGTTCCGCAACGTGGTGATTTGGTTTTTTATGATGAATTTATCCATGCGAGTATCCGAGATGGCATTACTATGGGCGTGGCTAAAAGTTATAAATTTAAACATAACAATTTAGACGATCTTAAGAAACTAATTCATAGAGTTAAAACATCAAAAAAAGAGGTAAGCAATTCAGAAGATATTTATATCGTCACCGAATCTGTTTTTTCTATGGATGGTGATACACCAGACCTGATTGAATTGGCAGATTTTTGTGCCAAAGAAAATTATCATTTAGTGGTCGATGAAGCCCATGCGATAGGCGTTTTTGGTAATAAAGGCCAAGGTATAGTTTTCGATTTAAAACTTCAACATAAAATATTTGCACAAATTGTCACTTTTGGAAAAGCGATGGGTTGCCACGGAGCGGCTATTTTAGGAAGTGAAAATCTAAAAAATTATTTAATAAACTTTGCCCGTAGTTTTATTTATACCACAGGTTTGCCACCGCATGCACTAGCTACAATTGGTTGTGCTTATGCAGAATTAAAGAGTACAAACTCCAAAAATAAATTACAAGAAAACATTAATTTTTTTAAGGAACAAATAGAGGTTTTAGGTTTAAATACTATTTTTATTCCGAGTACTTCTGCTATTCATTGTTGTATTATTTCTGGAAATGAAAAAGTAAAAAATGTATCGTTGCATTTACAAAAAGAAGGATTTAATGTAAAAGCTATTTTATCACCAACCGTGCCGTTAGCACAAGAACGACTCCGATTTTGTTTGCATAGCTACAACACAAAAGAAGAGATTTTGAACGTTTTAGGTATTTTAAAATCTTTAATAAAAAATGCATGAGCGCTAAACTAGTAACTATTGCCACCTTCGAATATGTATCTGATTTACAGGTTTTAAAAACCAGATTAGAGTCCGAAAACATACAAGTTATATTAAAAGATCACAACGTACTTAATTCAGATCCTATGATAAGTCATGCTATCGGCGGGGCAAAATTGCAAGTGTTTAAAGAAGATGAAGCGCGTGCTTTAGAAATTTATGATCAGATACGTAATTACGCCATCGACGATGATGGAAATTTAATAAAATGCCCTAATTGTAAAGCACAAAAATCAGAGTCGTACTACGAACGCAAAACTATTTTTCATAAACTTTTTCCTTTTTTCGAAAAAAGAAAATACAAATGTTTAAATTGTAGCATGATTACAAAACCTTAAAACTATGCATACATTTTTTGTTACTGGTATTTCTACAGACGTTGGTAAAACAATAGCATCGGCTATTTTGGTGGAAGCTTTGGAGGCTGATTATTGGAAACCTGTACAAGCAGGAGATTTAGAAAACTCTGATAGTCATAAAATCAAGAACTTAATATCGAATAATAAAACCGTTATTCATGATAATAGTTATGCTTTTAAGACCCCTATGAGTCCGCATGCAGCAGCAGCTATTGAAGGTGTCTTAATCGATAGAGATAAAATTGATACTCCAGAAACAACCAATCATTTAGTGATAGAAGGCGCTGGTGGTTTACTTGTGCCCCTCAATCATGAAGACACTATATTAGATATTATTATGCCAAGTGATAAGGTGGTGGTGGTTTCTAGACATTACTTAGGAAGCATCAATCATACCTTGTTAACCGTAGGTTGGTTGCAGCATAAGGGATATGATGTTTACCTAATTTTTAGTGGAGATGAACATAAAACTACCGAAGAAATTATTCTTAAAAAAACAGGCGTAACGGTATTAGGTAGAATTAATGAAGAGGCTAATTTTGATAAAGACACCATTAAAAAATATGCGACTCAATTTAGACCTTTACTATTATCCCTTTAAATAAAGTTTGTTTACCAAATTTAGTCGATTCGCTATAATCTAAAAGCCAAGCGTTCTTCATTCTTTAACAGTTAGCTTATGTATATTGTTCATTAATTAGCATCTTTG
>JANQTG010000160.1 GCA_030731855.1 Cellulophaga sp.
TAAAACTAGCGTTTTATTAATAAAAAAGGCGAAGATGAACTTCGCCTTTTTCCCCAAATCTTACCATGAACTTAACCTACTTATGCTATGGTAGGAGTCTAAATTACTCGTGGTGCTCGTTGAAGTGGTTAAATCTTCGACAAACGGACCATATTGTCGACAAAATACGTTTTTGCATGTATTTGGTCGGATTTTATATTAATATGCCCTTTCGTTTTTTCCTTCGTAAAAATTAATAAAAGCTCTGTTCACCACTCTATTTCCACCAGGTGTTGGGTATTCTCCTGTAAAATACCAATCGCCGAGGTTTTTAGGACAAGCTTGGTGTAAGTTTGTAATGGTTTGATATATAATTTGAACTTCCGCTTTCATTTCAGTCGGACTCAATAACTCCCCGATTTTATCAGATATTTCTTCTGGTGTAAAGGGAGCGTAAAATTCTTTTACATAATTAATAACGTCTTTATCTTTTGAAGACACTTGAAGCAGACATTTTTGATAAATATCATCAATTATTTTAGTGGTACCTCTGTCTCTATGTAATTCTAGAGCCGCTCTAAAAGCAATAAAGTCTTCTAGTTTCGCCATATCAATGCCATAACAATCAGGATATCGAATTTGGGGAGCAGAAGAAACTACTATAATTTTTTTAGGATGTAACCTGTCTAATATTTTAAGAATACTTTTTTTAAGCGTGGTACCTCTTACAATACTGTCATCAATAATTACCAAGTTATCACCAGGTTTTACCGAACCATAAGAAATATCGTAAACATGTGCTACTAAATCATCTCTACCGCTATCTTGAGAAATAAACGTTCTAAGTTTAGCATCTTTAATGGCTACTTTTTCTATTCTTGGCCTAACATCTAAAATCTCATGTAGTTGCTCTTTGGTAATTTTGTAACCTAAAGAAAGAATCTGTTCTTCCTTCTTTTTATTCATATATGTTTGTGCTTCTTTTACCATCCCGAAAAAAGAAGTTTCTGCTGTATTCGGAATATAAGAGAACACCGTATTTTTTATATCCTCATCAATTGCTTTTAGAATTTTCGGAAAAATAAGTCGCCCTAATTCTTTACGCTCTTGATAAATTTCTTTATCGCTACCTCTTGAAAAATAAATACGTTCAAAAGAACAAGCTTTTCGTTCGGTGGGTTCTAAAATTTGCTTTACTCTAATACTCCCATTTTTTTTGATTAAAATGGCGTGCCCTGGTTCTAATTCTTTTACATCTTCGAAAGCTACGTTAAATACGGTTTGAATAGCAGGTCTTTCTGAAGCTACTACCGCTACTTCATCATCTTGATAATAATAGGTTGGTCTAATACCTGCCGGATCGCGCAGTACAAAAGCATCTCCATGGCCTAATAAACCAGCCATTGCGTAGCCACCATCCCAATTTTTGGCAGCTCGGCGTAATATTTTCGCAACATTTAAACGATCTGCAATTATGGGTGAAGCTTCTTGTTTATTAAAGCCTTCTTTTTTAATTTCTTTATATAATTTGGCAACAGCATCATCTAAAAAATGACCTATTTTTTCCATAACCGTTACCGTATCGGCCATTTCTTTGGGGTGTTGCCCTATTTGTACCAAATTGTCAAAAAGCACATCAACATTGGTCATGTTAAAATTTCCCGCAACAATAAGGTTACGGTGCATCCAATTGTTTTGGCGAATAAACGGATGAACGCTTTCGATGCTATTTTTACCAAAAGTACCATAACGTACATGGCCTAATAAAAGTTCGCCGATATATGGAATATGCTTTTTTTGTAACGCTGTGTTGTGTTCGTATTCAGGGTTTTCTTTAAAGCTGGTGTTAATACGGTCGTTTATTTGAGCAAAAATATCTTGAATAGGTTGTTGTGCAATAGAGCGTACTCTACTCATGTAACGCTCGCCTGCCTTCATATCTAACTTAATGCTTGCAAAACCAGCACCGTCTTGTCCACGATTATGCTGCTTTTCCATCATCAAATACATTTTATTTACACCGTAAAAAGCGGTGCCATATTTTTCTTGATAATACTCTAAAGGCTTTAATAAGCGAATTAAAGATATTCCACATTCATGTTTAATAGCGTCACTCATTTTTGTAGAGATATATTAAAAAAGCCCTGAAAATTCAGGGCATATATTATTGTAATTCTATATCAAACTGACTCAATTCTTTAAATTGATACAATCTATTATTTACTTCGTCTTTATTTAGATTAACCATACGCTCCGTACCAAATTTTTCTACACAAAATGAAGCTAAATTAGAACCTTGAATAATCGCATTTTTCATATTCTCAAAAGATATGTTTTTAGTTGCTGCTAAATATCCTGAAAAACCTCCTGCAAAAGTATCTCCTGCTCCTGTTGGATCAAAAACTTCTTCTAAAGGCAATGCGGGTGCAAAAAATACCTTCTTTTTATGAAAAAGTAAGGCGCCATGTTCTCCCTTTTTTATAACCACGTATTTAGGACCCATTGTTTCGATTTTTGCCGCTGCTTTTACTAAAGAATATTCTCCAGTTAATTGTCGCGCTTCTTCATCATTAATCGTAAGCACATCAATATGCTTTATAACGTTTAACAATTCGGGCAAACTATTATCCATCCAAAAGTTCATAGTATCTAGCACTATTAGTTTTGGTCGTTCTGTCATTTGATTAATTACACTAAGTTGAATGTTTGGATGCAAGTTTCCAAGCATTACCACATCAGCATCTTTAAAATTTTCAGGTACAATCGGGTTAAAATCCGCTAAAACATTTAGTTCTGTAGCTAAAGTGTCTCTAACATTTAAGTCGTTATGATATTTACCTTTCCAGTAAAAAGTTTTACCACCAGGTACTACTTCAAGTCCAGAAATATCGATATTATTATCTTTTAATAAATTTAAATATTCTTTTGGCATGTCGTCACCAACGACAGATACAATAGCAGCTTTTACATTAAATTGGGACGCAGCCAAACCTATATACGTTGCCGCGCCGCCTAAAATTTTGTCTGTTTTTCCAAAAGGTGTTTCAATAGCATCAAAAGCAACGGTGCCTACAATTAATAATTTACCCATTATGGTGTATAATTTTGTGCAAATATAAGGGTAAGTTTTGAGGAATGTAAGCTAGTTTTAAAAATATATGAATACTATTTAGCAGATATTTTCATGAAAATCTTTGCTAGTTTTTTAACGATGCTTATGCTTTAGGAAAGTCTAAACTATTGGTATTATTATTCTCGGTAGAATTAACAAAACCAACATCTATTTTTAATTTTTTTTCTTTGGATGCGGCAACAGCTAAAGCATCGCAACGTTCGTTTTGTGGGTGATTGTTGTGCCCTTTAATCCATTTAAAGCTAACGTGGTGTTTTCTGTATTCAATTAAAAACAACTTCCACAAGTCTGGATTTTTCTTATCTTTAAAATTAGTTTTCTCCCATTTTACATACCATTTTTTCTCAACCGTATCTACCACATATTTAGAATCGGTAAAAACGGTGACATAAATACCTGGTTTTTTGAGCTTTTTTAACGCTTCAATTACGGCAAGTAATTCCATTCTGTTATTGGTAGAATGTGCAAAGCCTTCTGAAAATTCTTTTTTATACGGTTTTCCAACCCATTCCATGACAATGCCATAACCACTTGGGCCAGGATTTCCTCTGGCAGCACCATCGGTGTAAATATGTACTTGAGCTTTATCCATTTTTATCCATGCAATAATTCGTCAATTACTTTAGGAAAATGCTCATATTCTAATTCGTGCACTTTTTTGGCAATATCTTCTGCGCTGTCTTTGGGTAAAATTTTGACTTTTACCTGCTTAATTATTGCTCCTTCATCGTAATTTTCGTTCACAAAATGGATAGTTATGCCGGTTTCTTGTTCATTATTTGCTTTTACGGCATTATGAACGTGCATTCCGTACATTCCTTTTCCACCGTACTTTGGTAAGAGTGCTGGGTGTATGTTTACGATTTTATTTGGGAAGCTTTTTGTTAGTTTTTCAGGTACTTTTAGAAGAAAACCCGCCAAGATTATTAAGTCGGGTTGCATAGTTTTTAAAATATCAAGAACGCAATCGGACTCATAAAAAGCGGTTTTATTAAAATATAAAGCATTGATTTTTAATCTATTGCATCTTTCTAAAACTTTGGCATCGCTTTTGTTAGTTAATACAGCGGCGATAGTAACTTTGGCATTGTTTGCAAAATATTGAGAAATGTTTTCAACATTAGATCCAGATCCAGAAGCAAATAGAACAATACGTTTCATGCAGTGTTTTAAGGTTATTAAAGTAGAATTATTTTGGGCTAAATTAACACTCTTGTATTTAATTTTAGTAAATTACAATACATTTTAACGACAAATGGTGTTATTAATCTAAAGTTTTTTATTTTTGCCATCAGTTAAATTTTTAAAACAAATATTATTATGTCAGATATTGCATCAAGAGTAAAAGCTATCATCGTTGATAAATTAGGTGTAGATGAAAACGAAGTTGTTACAGAAGCAAGCTTTACGAACGACCTAGGAGCAGATTCATTAGATACTGTTGAATTAATTATGGAATTCGAAAAAGAGTTCGATATCCAAATTCCAGATGATCAAGCAGAGAACATTGCTACTGTTGGTCAAGCGATCAGTTATATAGAAGCAGCTAAGTAATTTTATGATATCTTAGCTTAAGATTTTAAAAATATCCATGTGGTAATTACTCTGCATGGATATTTTTTTTTAATTTACACCCTAGTTAAGAAAAATAGCATACCTAATTAAATTTTATTATGCAGTTAAAGCGAGTTGTTGTTACAGGAATTGGAGCATTGACCCCAATCGGTAACACTATTGAGGAATATTGGGACGCATTAGTACAAGGAAAAAGCGGTGCTGCACCAATAACGTATTACGATAGTGATAAATTTAAAACCAAATTCGCATGCGAGCTTAAAAACTTCAATGCCGAAGATTATTTTGATCGTAAAGAAGCAAGAAAATTAGACCGATTTGCGCAATATGCCTTAGTATCGTCTGATGAAGCCATTAAAGATTGCGGAATTGATTTTGATACCGTAGATAAATTTAGAGTTGGCGTTATTTGGGGAGCTGGTATTGGAGGTTTAGAAACTTTTCAAAACGAAGTCTTGAATTTTGCAGCTGGTGATGGCACACCAAGATTTAACCCTTTCTTTATCCCAAAAATGATTGCAGATATTGCTCCGGGCAATATTTCTATAAAGCATGGCTTTATGGGTCCAAATTACACCACTGTTTCTGCATGTGCATCCTCTGCAAATGCCATTATCGATGCTTTGAATACCATTCGTTTAGGATATTGTGATGTTATCGTTACTGGCGGAAGCGAAGCTGCGGTTACTATTGCAGGTATGGGCGGTTTTGGTGCTATGCATGCATTATCTACCAGAAATGAAGAAATGGAAACAGCTTCTCGACCCTTTGATGCAACCAGAGACGGATTTGTATTAGGTGAAGGCGCAGGTGCCTTAATTCTGGAAGAATACGAACACGCAATAGCAAGAGGCGCAAAAATTTATTGTGAAGTTGCTGGTGGTGGTTTATCGAGTGATGCCTATCATATGACAGCCCCACATCCTGAGGGAATAGGTGTTGTTCGTGTAATGGAAAACTGCTTAAAAGATGCTGGTTTAAAACCGGAAGATGTTGATGCTATAAATACGCATGGTACATCAACACCACTAGGAGATGTTGCAGAATTAAAGGCAATTTCCAAAGTTTTTGGTGATCATGCCCCAAACATAAATATTAATTCTACCAAGTCTATGACCGGCCATTTATTAGGAGCTGCGGGTGCTATCGAAGCTATTGCATCTATACTTTCTATGGTTCATGGCATTGTACCGCCAACTATTAACCATAAAGTGGTAGATGAAAATATAGACCCAAAACTAAATTTAACTTTAAACAAAGCTCAAAAAAGAGATGTAAAAGTCGCACTGAGTAATACATTTGGTTTTGGAGGTCACAATGCTTGCGTTATCTTTAAAAAATTAAGTTAATTCAACTATGAATTTTCCCTCAAATATATTTAATTCCCATTCTAAAGAGGATGGGGATTTTTTTTTAGGGATTACTAAAATATTAGGGTTTAGACCAAAGAAACTTGATATTTATAAAAAAGCTTTTTTACATAGATCTGCAAATGTAAAAAATGAAAAAGGAGAGCCTATGAACTATGAACGCCTAGAGTTTTTAGGTGATTCTATGTTAGGGACTATAATTTCAAAATACCTGTATAATGAATCTCCAACCGGAGATGAAGGTTATTTAACTAAAATGCGTTCTAAAATTGTTAGCAGAGAGCACCTCAATGAATTGGGTAAAGATTTAAACCTAATTAAATACGTAGAAAGTAGAATTCCAAAATCGCACTTCGGAGATAATATTCATGGGAATGTCTTTGAAGCACTTGTTGGTGCTATTTATTTAGATAGAGGTTATAAATATTGTGAAAAATTTATCAGCAATAGAGTTATAGCACCTTATGTTGATATTGAACAATTAGAAGGTAAAGTTATTAGTTACAAAAGTTTAGTAATTGAGTGGTGTCAAAAGCAAAAAAAATCATTTAAATTCGATGTTTATGAAGATTCTGGTAATGATGTTTTAAAACATTTTGCAGTAAAATTGCTTATAAGTGGCCAAATTGTTTCTAAAGCAAGAGCTACTTCCAAAAAAAAGGCCGAGGAAATGGCTTCGAAAAGAGCGTATTATGCATTACAGAACAAAATAGACAAGGAGTAGTAATTTTTTTTCAAATCTATAACGTTTTCGCTACTCTTCACACCTTAAAAAAAGCCTAACTACTAGTATTAGAGTCGTATAAATCATATATTTACAACTTACTTTTTTAGGAATGCTATGGTAGCAATGCACAAAATGTCTCTGGATTTTTACGAAGATTCGTTCGTTTTAATTGCTTTACATACTAGTTTAGAAGATTTTAAATTAGTGTATACTATCAACCATCATCTTAAATGTAATTTTAAAAGACGAAAGCAAAATTTGATTTATACAGAACGTATATCACTTCCAGTTTTTGAATGGAAAGATACTGTAAACGACAGATATTGGACCATCATTCAGAATAGTATACAGTCTGAAGAAAATAATGTTAATGTTGGTTTATTTAAAGATACAACTTCATTTACAAAGAAACATTTAATTCCAGAATACAAAAATGTAGATTATTTTTTGAAGTTAGAACAAGAAGATTTTGATTCAGAAACAACAATTTTGAAATCAATTTTAGCCATTCCAAAAATTATTACTGCATATACTATTAAAACGAACACCTTAAAATCGAAAAATAATTTAATTTTTTAATAATGCCAAGTAGAAAAAAGACGAAAATTGTAGCAACACTAGGGCCAGCTACAAGCAAGAAAGAAGTGCTTAGAGATATGATCGAAGCCGGAGTAGATGTCTTTAGGATAAACTTTTCTCATGCAGATTATAATGATGTTGCCGAACGAGTAAAAATGATCCGCGAATTAAATGAGGAAATGGATACCAACGTATCTATTTTAGGTGATTTACAAGGGCCAAAACTAAGAGTAGGGGTTATGGCTGGTGAAGTAGTTGTATCTCCCGGAGATAAGATTACTTTTGTAACCGGAAAACCATTTGAAGGTACTGCGGAACGAGTTTATATGAATTATGCTTCATTTCCTAAAGATGTTAATCCAGGAGAACGCATTCTTTTAGATGACGGAAAGTTAATGTTTGAAGTAATTTCTACAAACAGAGAAAATGAAGTTGAAGCTAAAGTAATTCAAGGTGGGCCTTTAAAATCTAAAAAAGGAGTTAACTTACCTAACACAAATATTTCATTACCTGCACTTACAGAAAAAGATATTAAAGATGCCATTTTTGCGATCTCGTTAAAAGTAGATTGGATGGCTTTATCTTTTGTTCGTTTTAGTCAAGATTTAATTGATTTGCAAAATTTAATTAAAGAACATTCGGATGTAAAAATTCCGATTATAGCTAAAATAGAAAAACCAGAAGCAGTTGAAAATATCGATAAAATTGTTGCTTACTGTGACGGTCTTATGGTAGCTCGTGGCGATTTAGGAGTAGAAATTCCGGCACATGAAGTTCCTTTAATACAAAAGCAATTAGTATTAAGAGCTAAAAAAGCGAGAATACCTGTTATTATTGCAACGCAAATGATGGAGACTATGATTACTAGTCTTACACCTACAAGAGCTGAGGTTAATGATGTTGCCAATTCTGTGATGGATGGTGCCGATGCCGTGATGCTTTCGGGTGAGACTTCCGTTGGGAATTATCCGGTTCAAGTAATTGAAAAAATGGCGAGTATTTTAACTACCGTAGAAAACTCTAGTTTAATTAAAGTACCTCATGAAGCTCCACACGTAAGAACAAATCGTTTTATTACAAAATCTATTTGTTACCATGCAGCGCTAATGGCAAATGATATTAAAGCAAAAGCTATTTCTACTTTAACCAATAGTGGTTATACTGCTTTTCAAATTTCAGCATGGAGGCCAAGTGCCCATATTTTGGTGTTCACTTCTAACCGAAGAATTTTAACACAGTTAAATCTACTTTGGGGTGTAAAGGCATTTTATTATGACAAGTATGTTTCCACAGATGAAACTATTGAAGATGTAAATAGATTAGCTTGTCAAAAAGGGTTTTTAGAAGTTGGTGATATGTTGATTAGTTTGGCCGCAATGCCTATTAAAGATAAAGGTATGGTGAACACATTAAGGGTTTCTGAGATAGAAAGCCATCATGTATAACCAATAATTGTAATTTAAAAGCCTCAAAACTAAAAATTTAGTTTTGAGGCTTTTTTTATGACCATTTTAAAGATAGTTTGCTAATTTTAAAATGCAACACCATTCAAAAGCAGTATTTTATAGATGAAATACACAATAAAAACAGACAAGTCTGTTTTGATCAGTAAACTAGGTTTTAGGTAATAATTCTTTAGCAATACGTTTACAAGAGAAAATAGGCCAATCATTTTTATGTAAATGACTTTCACAAATGGCACTTTCATATAATAAGTAGATACCACTAGCTATTCTATCGGTTTCTGCAATAGAATTTAAAGGGTAATGTATATTTATATTTTTAGCTAAATAAGCAATTAAATCCGATTTTTGAGTTTGTATTTCTTCTCTAATTTTAATGTTTTCTCTATTAATTTCAGCCAAACAATTAATGCCCCAACAACCGTTAAAACCTTCTTGATAATACAATTCTCTTAAATAATCAAAAATGCTTAAAAGCTGTTCTTTCGCATCTTTTTTGGTCGTTAAAAAAGTATCTAAACCTTGCATAAATTCTGAATTCTTATGCTTTAGATAAGCAATACAAAGTTCATCTTTAGACGTAAAATGACTATATAGTGTAGCTTTTGCTATGCCAGATTTTGAAATAATTTCATTAATCCCTGTAGTATTATATCCATTTACATAGAATAAATCTGAAGCAACTTTTACAATATGTTCCCTTAATTCTGATTTTTTCATAATACAAATATAATTGAAATTAAAGGAGGTTATTTAAAAAAGAGCGTAAGAAAATAGCTTGTTTTAAGTGTATTATTATACTTTATTTTTATGAACTTTAGATGTAAACCTTGCAATCAAAAAAGTAGGCGTAAGGTTATTACCAAAATAAAGACTTAGCAATACGTATATACTTATTTATGAAATACCATTTTTACGACAATAATTTAGACGCTATTTTTGGACTTACCGATGATATAAAAACCGACGAAAAGGCTTTTAGAAATGGGGATTCAATCATTCGTTTTTTGTGGAATAGAAATAAAACGTCTCTAGAGCTATCCGTAGACGGATCATTAATCTCTCTAAAGCCTAACCAAATACTTACCACCACTTATCTGCATCACGTCTCATTTGCAGCAACCGATTTACCTTTAACTAGTTTTTTGTTTAACAGAGCCTTTTATTGTATCGCAGATCATGACAGTGAGGTTTCCTGTAATGGAATTTTATTTTTTGGAACGCAAAGCTTGCCTATTATTTCAATTCCTGATTCACAAGAAAAAAAGTTCGAAAATTTGTATGAAATTTTTCAAGATGAGTTTTCAACACCTGATAAAATTCAAGGTGATATGCTACAAATGCTATTAAAAAGATTAATAATTATGTGTACTCGTTTAGCCAAAGAACAATTACTAGTAAAAGAGCTAAATAACGATCAGATAGATATTATTAGAAAATTCAATGTTTTGGTAGATACTAACTATAAGACTAAGCGTAAAGTTACAGAGTATGCCGATTTACTTTTTAAGAGTCCTAAAACCTTATCTAATTTGTTCTCAAAGTACCATCAAAAATCTCCTCAGCAAATTATTTTAGAACGCATAACCTTAGAAGCTAAGCGACTTATGCAGTTTACAGATAAACAAAATCAAGAAATTGCCTTTGAACTTGGTTTTAATGATGCTGCCCATTTTAGTTCTTTTTTTAAGAAAATGACCAAACAATCTCCCACGCAATTCCGCAAAGCATCACATTTTTAGTACTAAGGGAAATTTCTACAACTTGTTGGGAAATTAGTGATAACTAAAAGGGTTTTTGTAGTCGCATCTTTGTAGTGTAATTAAAAAACAACAAAAAGATGAAAACAAAAGAAAAATCTATTTTCAATTTAATCGAGATATTTAGAAGTTCTACAAAACAAAATTTAGCACTACAAACCATTCCGCAAACACATTGTTCAGAAGCGTATCATCATGATTTTTATTGTGATGCAGAGAAACCCTTCGTAGCACTTCAAAAAGGGATAATTATCTCGTAACAACAAAAAATCAAATTTAGTAATAATAGATTTCCGCCTTTGCGGAAATGAAATAATAACAAATTAATTATGAGCATATTTAACGTTCCAACAAGAGCAGAAGTATCAAGTAACAATCAGGTTTTATTCGACAATTTAGAAAAAGCAGTAGGCTTTGTACCAAATTTATTCGCTACTTATGCGTATAGCGAAAATGCACTACAAAACTATTTGTCTTTAAGTGGTGCAAAAACATCACTAAAAGCAAAAGAAAAAGAGGTGGTTAATTTAGCGGTAAGTCAAGTAAACGAATGTTTATACTGTTTAGCTGCACACACCGCAATTGGTCAAATGAACGGTTTTAACG
The DNA here is from genome assembly GCA_030731855.1 of Cellulophaga sp. Classification (GTDB taxonomy): domain Bacteria; phylum Bacteroidota; class Bacteroidia; order Flavobacteriales; family Flavobacteriaceae; genus Cellulophaga. Next base: position 11,193 of record JANQTG010000160.1, read on the forward strand.
AAGCCCAAATTTTAGAATTCCGTGCCGGAAAATCATCTGATGCAAAGTTACATGCTTTAGCTGCCTTAGCTAAAAACATGACAGAAAATAGAGGAGCAACGAGTACCGAAGCCGTAGATAATTTTTTAAACGCGGGTTATACCAAAGAAAATCTAATAGATACTATTGTTTTGGTAGGCGATAAAACAACCTCAAATTATTTGCATAAAACGACTAATGTTCCTGTGGATTTTCCAGAAGTAACTTTAGCACTTTAATCAATAAAAAAAATAGTAATAAATCTTTAAATAAAATAACATGAAAAATTTAATTCTTAGTTTAGTTGTAGTAGTAGCAGGTGTATTTTCAATGAATGCACAAGATAAAAAAATGATAAAAAAAGCAACCAAAACAATTGCTTTAGAACAGACAACAGGTGAGTTTACTCAAAAACAGCTTACGGTAAAAGCAGGTACTTATGTGTTTGAAATAAACAATAATGCAGTGGGTCATGATGTAGGTTTTGTTTTGGTGAAAAAAGGAGAAGATATATCAAATCCTGAAAACCATATAAAAACGGCTTATGTAACAAAGCCAGTAGCAAACGGTACAAAAGGAATGTCACAAGCGACTACATTAGCCAAAGGCGAGTATGTTTATTTTTGCCCATTAAACCCAACAGCCACAGACAATATCTTAACCGTAAAATAATTTGTTAAAATAGCGCATCCCTTAAATCACGTTAGTTCTTATGAATTAGCGTGATTTTTTTTGCCTTTATAGCTACTTCGTATGGTTTAGAAAAAAGTACTAAAAATTTTAGTTTTTTCATCTTGCCTCTTGGTTCTTGTCTCCTGTCTCTTGATTCTTGCCTCCTGTTTCTTCCACTAAAACTCGAACTGCAATTGTACAGAAACCATTTTTTTATCTTCCTTTACATCTTTTTGCTTTGCTTTTTTTTCCGTATTTAAATTGGCGAGAGATATACCCAATAATCGCACAGAATTCTCCATTTTTTCTTGGTATAATAATTCTTTGGCAGTTTCTAAAATCAGGTGTTTGTCGGCAATAAAATAAGGCAAGGTTTTACTTCTGGTATGCAAGGTAAAGTCGCTATATTTTATTTTTAGGGTGATGGTTTTACCAGAAATTTTATTTTTTTGTAAACGTTTTTCTAGTTCGTTAGCAATATGATCTAAACGCTCTAGCATAAAAATTTCACTACTTAAATTTTCATCAAAAGTACGCTCCGCACCAACCGATTTTGGGATTCTATGCGGCTTTACAGCACTGGTATGAATACCACGCACCACATGGTAATAAAAGGCACCACTTTTACCAAAATTAGTACTTAAAAAGTCCTCAGACTTTTGTTTTAAATCTAAACCCGTAAAAATACCGAGTTTGTACATTTTTTCGGCAGTAACCTTACCCACGCCATAAAATTTTCTGATATCCAATTGCTCTAAAAATTCGATTACCTCTTCAGGATTTACTGTCTTTTGTCCGTTGGGTTTGTTAATATCACTAGCCACTTTTGCGATAAATTTATTGATAGAAATTCCAGCAGAAGCTGCAAGCCCAAGTTCATCAAAAATACGTTGGCGAATTTCTTTGGCGATCAGTGTTGCCGACGGATTCCCTTTTTTGTTCACTGTTACATCTAAATATGCTTCATCTAAAGAAAGAGGCTCTACAAGATCTGTATAGTCATAAAAAATTTTTCTAATTTTTTGAGAAATCTCTTTATAGCGCTCAAACCTTGGTTTTACAAAGATTAGTTGCGGACAGTTACGTTTTGCAATAACACTACTCATAGCGCTTCGAACACCAAATTTGCGCGCTTCGTAATTCGCTGCTGCCACTACACCACGCAATTCACTGCCACCCACGGCAATTGCTTTACCTTTTAATTCTGGATTATCCAGTTCCTCTACAGAAGCATAAAAAGCATCCATATCTACATGAATAATTTTTCTTAGCGGAACGTCATGAAGCATTTGTAAATTTAGGGCTTCTATTATAAATTTTAATCTAGTTGTGGAATTTTAAATTTTAGAATTACTGTATCTTTAAGCGTGAATTTTACAGAAATGAAACCATTAAAAAAATCAGCAATCCTTTTAGGTGCAACAGGATTAACAGGACGTATACTTTTAGACTTATTATTAAAAGATGATGTTTACGAAAAAATTAAACTTTTTTCCAGAACTTCTATCGGGTTTACGCATCCTAAAATAGAAGAACACTTAATTGATTTGTTGCAACTGGAAAACTATGGTAAGGCTTTTACCGGTCACGAAGTTTTTTGCTGCATTGGTACCACAAAAAAAAAGACTCCAGATAACGAAACCTATAGAAAAATAGATTTTGGGATACCTGTGGCAGCAGCAAAACTGGCGAAACAAAATAATATCAATACCATCATTATAATTTCTGCGCTGGGTGCTGATGCTAAAAGTGCTGTATTTTACAATAAGATAAAGGGCGAAATGGAAAATGCAGTTATCGCTGAAAAAATAGCCAATACTCATATTTTGCAACCTTCGTTAATTGGTGGAGACAGATCGGAGAAAAGAGTAGGGGAATGGCTATTTAAACAAGTAATGAAGGTTCTTGGTTTTATGTTGGTAGGCAATTTAGCCAAATACAAAACTATTGAACCAGAAACCATTGCAAAAGCTATGCTTTGGTTGGCAAATAATAGCTATGAGAACCTGAAAATAGAATCAGATCAAATCAAAAAAATTGGAAGTGAATATGATAGAAATAGAACGTAAGTTTTTAGTGACTTCGGATGTTTATAAAGCAGAAGCCAAATCAAAAAAAAGAATTGTACAAGGTTTTTTAAGTACCCATCCAGAACGTACGGTTCGCATTAGAATTGCCGCTGACAAAGGTTTTATAACTATAAAAGGTAAAGGAAACAAAACGGGTATATCGCGCTTTGAGTGGGAAAAAGAAATTTCAGTGGAAGAGGCTGAAGCGCTTTTGCAATTAGCAGATAAAGGCAGCGTTGATAAAATTAGGTATGAAGTGCAATTAGGGAAACATATTTTTGAAGTCGATGAATTTTTCGGCGCTAATGAAGGTTTAGTTGTTGCTGAAATTGAATTATCTTCTGAGCAAGAACATTTTGAAAAACCTAGTTGGCTCGGTAAAGAGGTTTCTGGGATTACTAAATATTACAATTCGCAATTAAGTCAACATCC
>JANQTG010000161.1:0-11597 GCA_030731855.1 Cellulophaga sp.
CTTCTTTAAGCGTTTCTAAGGGTTGTACTTTTCCGTAAGTGGCCAATTTATTTTCTGTAATTTCAACTTGACTCTCTTGTACATAAGCTGAATAATGCGCATCGTAAAAACCTCTTGAAGTAAATAATACTTTTCTAGATTTCCCCGCCAATCGGGTGTCTATAAATCTAAAAATTGCTTTTCGTGTTTTAGAGTGATACAACCAAACAATATCACTTATAACATAATCAATTTTAGCATTTATGACAAGAAAGCTAAGTATTCTAAGATCAATACCAACAACGTATAGTAGTTTTTCTTTAAAACCATGATTGCTGTAAATAGACCATAATAGTCTTAAATAAGAAAATATACGATTACTATATTTTTTATCAGTAAAAACGCCTGAAATCTCATAGTCAATATTATCATAATCATCTAATAAACTATAATTGTTTACTGCGTGTATTTTTCTTGTAAAACCATAAACTTTTACTTTATCAAATTCATAAGATTTTTCAATAATTTTTTTTAGAATTCTAGGTTGTTCAAAAGCTTGTATTAAAAAAATTATTTCTTTTTTATTTTTAGACATTGGTGTTAAGGTGTTTAATAATACTGTACTTATCAGATTTGAATAACTATGAATTTTCTAAATCCATCCGGTTTTTATAAATCAAGTTATAGTATACCTTTGGAAATACTACTTTAAACCAACCCGCTACATAAAAAATAGGAAAACGTAAAGGAAAATGTTTTTTCATGTGATGTACCTGAGACGAAAAATCTAAACCTACAGGATTGTACAACATTTTTATCCGATCTTTGAAACTTAATTTCATTAATTTAAGATAAGGATCACTATGGTCATTGATGCACTCCCCTAGAATCCCAGGTAGTACTAATGCAGGTATTTTATGCTTAAGCGCTTTTAAAGTATAATCATAATCAGCCATACCGTGAATATACCCTTCTGATAACATCCCAATTTTATCAACAACGGTGTTCGGTACCCACATAATATTAGCATTCCCTAATTCGCACTGTTGCGGTTTATCACTAATAGGTAACAAACGCATAGTAGCTAAAAAACGGTTGTTAAATAGTGAACCTCCATAAGATACTTTTTGAGTGTTAACATCTATAGTAGCACCAATTAAGATACCTTTTTGTTGAAAATTATGTAAACAATACGCTGCTGTTTTTTCGATTTGTTCAAACAATTCTTGACGTACATTAGTGTCATCGTTTAGTAACAAATAGGCATCATAGTTGCCTTTTAATGCTGCTGCCCAAGTATGTCGCATACCGCCAGCCCAATACAAATCTCCGCTACCTTGTAATATATTTACCTTAGGAAACTGTTCGCTAACCGCTTTGCGAGTGCCATCAGTGGAGCCATCATCGGTTAAATAGACACTCATAGTGCAGTTGCCCGAATAATATTCGTAGGATTTGTATAATGAAGTAAGTGCTGCCAGTGTTTTAGCTTTTCGATTAAAACAAGTTAAGAGCACAGCAAAATTTTGCATGTTTGTTAAGGTATTTAATGTTGAACGAGTTTAACTTGGGTTTATTTCATAAAAGTGTAAAATTAAGTTAAATTCTATAGCCGTTAAAACTATACTAGATAAGCGCCAGTAATATTTCGTTGTAAGGAATTTAATGTTTAGTAAGCAAAATATTACTTTAAACGAGATTTTTTATTTTCCCATAAACATTTTAGCTAGCTTTCTGACCTTTCTAATCAATTCACTTTTAACTATATATAAAGCATCAACATAACTTATTAGCTTTATGGTATACAGTATATTTCTTTTTTTATCTATTGCATGCCTGTTGACTTCTACAATACTAGTGTCGTACAAAAATAATTCTTTACCAACTATGCCTTCTAAAATATTCACATCCATTGGCTTTAAAGATTTAGCAAAAGACTGTATAATTTTAAAATCAACTATTTTAGAACTTAACCATAGTTTTGTTTTTACATTTTGTTTAGAACCATATAAATCTATTGTAAGTTCTGAACTTTCCACTCCTAATATTTCTGATAAGTTTGTATTTTCATAAAAGGCATCATAGATAGCCTTAGATTCTTTTAAATTTGAAAATTGAAAGGTTTTTAATCCGGAAAGATCTATTGGAACTTGAAATAGCGTACTGTCTTGACCAATATGTGTGCCTGCATCACTAAAATTTGTGGTTAAGGAAATTTTTGGATACAAAAAATACAAATTCTCTAAAATTAAGTAACTAATATTATATTTTAACCAAGATTTTTCGGACCAACTCCTAATAAAAGCTGGTATTTTTTCATTTTCATTAATGGAAGGTCTATTATTGTACCATTCCATAAATTTTGACCACTGTTGTTCGGTCCAAGCCTGACCCCAAGAGGATGCAAACTGAAAGTACCAATTATCAAAACCATCTTCAACTGGCGAAAAATTATCCTCTACATTCACATTATATTGGTGATTGTATAATGAAATTCCTCCTAAATACACCTTATCCTCAGAAAATTCTAGTGCCTGAATGGCAAACTCATAAAAATTAGGCGCCACATACAAATCATCTTCTAAAACAATCACCGCTCCGTATTTTTGGCTTAATGCCCCACATTGCAAAATATGTGCTCTTAATCCTAAATTTTCAGCCTGATAATTAACTTCTTTTACTCCAAATTCCCAAGAAAATTCATTTGCAATCGCCAAAACATCTTCATTACTATCGGCTTTATCTATGCTAATAATTAAAGGAATCTCTTGCGAAAGATAATTTCCTTTTTCTAAAGAACTCAATAGTCGTTTTAAAGAACGTGGACGGTTATACGCCACTACTACGATAGGTGTATTTTTAAACTTCATTCGTGAATTTTTCTTTAAACTGCTTTATATTACTAAAAAATTGGGCATTTCTCTGTATCCATTTTTGTGGTTTATCCCACCACTGTAAATCCATAAGAAAATCAATCTCTTCTTGTTCAAAGCGTTTTTTTATGATTTTTGCTGGCACACCACCAACAATAGTATAGGGTGGCACATCTTTATTGACTAAAGCATTTGCAGCTACAATAGCACCGTCGCCTATAGTCACACCATCTAAAATTGACACATTAGCTCCTATCCAAACATCATTACCAACGCTAATAGTGTAGTTCCCATCTTTATCTATTGGTTCAGGATATTCTTTAAATAACCGTTCATTAACATAGCTGAAATTCACAAATGTTTCTGGCGCAAAAAATGCTGGATGTGTAGAAACAAAAGTATCCGATGGATGCCTACCAAAAACACATTGAACGTTTGGGCCAATAGAGCAATACCGACCAATTTGTGTTTTAGCTATTTTAGTTTCTTGTGCAATATAAGACCCAAAGCCAATAGCAGAACCAGTGATACTACTATTGCTACCAAAACTGTTTTTACCTTCACATGCTACTGAAAATCCAATAAAAGCACCCTTTGAAAAGCTTATTTGCTTTTTCCTTTTTAAGTTGCGCTTATGTATGGCAATGGCGATATTGGTAAGCCAAGAATTAGAAAGAATAATTTTTCGTAATGACATTTTTGTTTATTTTGACGTTTTCCTAGAACATAGGAACAAAACACACCTTTAAACTTTTCTGTTCAAAACTGCTTTTTCCCAGAGATAAGGTGAAAATTCTGACCAACATTTTTGAGCTTCATCAAAACTATTATTTTTTCCCTCAACAATCTGAGACATTCTTATTTTTAATTCTTTTGGACTGGTTACTAAATCCGATTGCAAAAATGAAGTTTCATTTATAGTATCCATAAACCATTCTTTCAAATCATTTTGCATCCAATCTACAATTGGGGAACTAAACCCAACTTTGGTTTTGCGCCAAGTAATGTCTTTGGGCATATACGGGTCTAAAGCATCTCTTACAATTCGTTTGGTGTAGCCATTGCCTATTTTACTCGAATACGGCAGCGAGTTTACAAAACTTACGATCCGGTGGTCCATAAAAGGCATACGTATTTCTACCCCATTAATCATGGCATAGCGATCGTAATTCCGTAATAAGGTGGGTAAAATATTTTCATGAAACATGGCATACAAATACTGTGCATGGTTGTCTAATTTTTTAAAGTTAGGGTGCTGATTGTCTAAAGATGGCATTTTTTTTCCCAAAGCTTTTTTTGCCATCTTTTTGGACATAAAAGCAGCATATAACTTGGTCATGTTAGGATGGTCATATTGTACCGTATCCTCGTTAAGACCTTCCTTGTATATGTTTAGAATATCTTTCGTTTTTGATGGGCTAAAACGAGCATCCCATAAGGCTTCTAAATTCCCTTGTTGATAGCCACTTAACATTTCGTCAGCACCATGCCCATCAAGGGTTACGGTGACCCCATTTTTCTTTACGGACTCATAGAGCATAATCATGGGTAAAGGCGAGGTAATGTATAAATCTTCAAACAAGTAAAAGTACTCGTCTAATTTATGCCAATGTTTTAGGGGCTCTATATCTACAAAGGTGGCACCAATCCCTAAATGGTCGGTAACCTTTTTAGCATATTTAGATTCATCTAAAGGCGTACCAGGAAAGGAGGCAACAAAAGCATGTTGCCAATCTTTTGAATAACTGTTGTTATTTTTAGCCAAATGTGCCATAGCGCTAATGGTGGCACTACTGTCTAGACCACCACTCAGGGCTGTACCAATGGTAACATCAGCGCGCATACGCAGTTTACAAGCATCCATAAACAGTTCTCTAAACTTCTCTACCTGTTCTTCGTAGGTATTGGGTACTTCTACTAAATGGTCTAGGGTATTCCAGTAGCGATACATAGTGAGTTTTCCCTCTTTATAAGTGCCGCTATGCCCTGCCGGAAAACGTTTAATCCCTTTAATTAAGCATTTATCCGTAGCTTCATAGAAGAATATGTTGTTTTTCATCCAATGAAAGTCCTCAGAAACTTCTCGTTGCTTTAAAAAGGGAAAAATAGCTTTCATTTCAGAAGCAAAAATAAACTTGCCATCGACTTGAGCATAGAAAAATGGCTTTTTTCCATAACGATCTCTAGAAACAAACAATTCTTTGGTATTGGCATCCCATAGGGCAAATGCCCACATGCCATTAAACTTTAGCACACAATCTTTACCCCATTGTATATAGGCCTTAATTAATACCTCAGTATCTGACGTTGAACGAAAACTATGACCTTTGGCCAATAATTCTGCTTTAATCTCTAAAAAATTAAAAATTTCTCCGTTAAAAACGATCATATACCGACCGTCATCATTTTTCATGGGCTGGTGCCCACTTTCTGATAAATCTAAAATAGATAAACGTCTATGCCCTAAGGTAACCTCGTGATCGATACTCTCGATACCAAAACTATCAGGCCCCCTATGGTAGAGCGTATCTAAAGCTGGTTTAAACGTATCATAAGGGGTAAAGGGAACGGTTCCTAAAATTCCGCACATAATCTTTTTTTTGTGGTTAAATTTATTTATACCTTTTTACAGAATAAGAGTATGTGATTATAACATGAATACTATATATTTATTGTTTAACCGTACCAAAGTATAAATAATTAAGTGTTTAATTTTTATTCTTCAATGCTATTTACATTAAGCTTTATATCGTAATAATGCTGACGTACTAACCCAACAAATAAACAAAATAAAATAAAAAGCGTGAAAGTACCATCAATACCTGGTTCTACCATAAATAAGGAAAAAAATGCTATTAAATATGTTAAACAAAGTATTTGAAAATATACTGGAAATAATTTAACACTAATAATTTTACGTACCAAATTAACTACTCTTAGAAAATATAAAATAAGAATAATAAAAGAAATAATGCCACCTACGCGCAAAGCATCTAACCATAAATTATGGGAGTAGCCAAATTCATTCAAATCCCAACCTAAAGGTTTTTCAAATAAGTTATCAATAGACTTCTCCCATAATTGTGTACGTCCACCACCACTTGCAATATCACTACCGCCTTTATCTTTCATCCTACCTGCAAAACTGGTCATGATATCCGAATCTAAATCAAAAGATACTTTAGTAGCAATAAAAAAAACTAATATACCAACAACTGAATAAATAGTTATATTTTGTTTAATACTCATTTTTGGAGTTGCTATAAACAAACTAATAATTAAGGATAATAAAATAATGGCTAGTTGGGTTCTGCTCCCTATACGTAATACACAAGCTACACTTATTATAAAAATAACTAGAAGTATTACAAAAAAAACTTTCGGTATCTCTTTATAACTTACCAATAAGAGTGCAGGAATACACATATTAAAAACAAAAAATGCACCCATAGCTGTTGCATTTATATCATCCGAACCCCAGAACATTGGTAAATTTCTTTCAGGTTGTGCAAAACCACCTTCAATAATATTCAATCCGACAGAAATTATTGCAGGCAAAGAATAAATTATAGTTAGTACAATTAAAATATAAAATATTATAATGGTTTTATTAATTTTAGTTGAAATATATTTACCCCACAAATAAAATACAGGTGGAGTAAACATATAAATAATTACAAACTGAGTACTCTTAAATGGACTGAGTGAGTAAAATAAACCGTAAACAAATGAAAAAAATAATAACAATAAAAAATTACGATCTATTGCAATTTTTAAAAATTCTTTTTGAAAAATAATTAATAAAATTGTAACATAAGAAAATAAATACCCTAAATTAAAAACATTTAGTAAAGAAGCTAAAATAAAAAATACATTAATAAAGCCTAAAGATGAAATTAATTTTATATTCATTGGTTCATACTTTGAAAAATTAATATTAAAAATGAAAAAAATTATAATTTATCTTTTAATTTAGAAGTGAAAAAAATTGAACCATTTTTTGATAAATGGTGTTTATCTGTCCATAAAGTATTATCATTTAAAAAATTATAATCTTTAAAAAAGTATATAACATCGGCATCAGATTTTAATAACATAAAGGGTATTTCATTTTTTGGTAAATTAGAAACAGCATCAGAGACTACAGGCAAATATATTTGAGAAAAGATAATATCATTTTCTTTACATTTTTCCTTTGCAGTAAAAACAAAATTTTCTTGACTAGTAGTATTATTCAATAAATCATTTTGTGAATAATAATTAAAAATTAATTTTCTTTTCAATGATTTTATTCTTTTTAACCAATTAGTGTTATTTTTTTCACTTTGATATAAAAAATTATTTTGATTTAAATTAAAAGACTCTTCCTCTAGTTGTCTTTTCTTAATTTCCTCTTTTGCATAAAATTGATGATTAGACATATAAGATTCTTCATATCTAATACCATACTTATTATCATAATCTTTTTTGCCCTTTTTGTTTTTTAAAACATAAAACAAATATTCTATTGATAATTTGGCTCTCTTAAAAAGGTAACTTATGAAAAATAAATTAATTGACTGCCCATCATTCAAAAGTTCTGAAGGTCTATACAATAATGGAGATAATTTATGTAAATCACCAAAAAATGTTTTCCCTTTTAAAAAAATAATTTCTTTAGGTTTTAAAGGTGCTAACCGTTTTAAAAAATATAAAGCTAAATCATTGCTAGGATGTTTAATTGCCAAATTTAAAGATTTAATACCATTTAAACTCAAAATTGAATCATTAACCCCATTTAGAACATAAGAAGAACCTAAAAAAATTACACCATTTTTCACATCCTCTTTTCTATTATTTATTACATTCAAATTCCAACCAACTTTTTCATAGTCTGTACCATATGTTTGTGACGAAATAAAATCGTCTGTAAATTTTATTTCAGCTAACAAAAAACAAAAAATAATTATTAAACTAGAAAAAATCACTACTTTTTTTATAAACTCTTTCATCTTCTTTAAAATTGAAAATAAATAAAATCTTGCTCATTGTTAATATTAGCTATAATACAAAATACTAAGAACATATAAAAACCCCAACGGAGCCATGTAGATTTATGTAACATAAACTTCTCAATACCATATTGATTTCGTCTACCCGACCACTCAACAAATAGGAAAAATAAAATAAATACAAATAATATTAATGGTAAAACTTGCGGTATATTAAATATAGAGCTTGTGAAAATTTCCTGAATAATATCCCAAGCATGTTTCACATTATTTGATCTAAAAAATATCCATGCAAAAACTGTTAGTAAAAAGGTAAAAAGCATATTTAAAAATTCATGTATAGTAGGCAAATAACTATCTTCTGCAATTACCCCTATATTTTGTCTATTCTTTTTTAATAATAATAAGGGTAAAAAATACAAGGCATTTAAAGCTCCCCAGACTACAAAAGTCCAATTTGCACCATGCCAAAAACCACTCACTAGAAATATGATAAACGTATTACGAACTTTCATCCATGTACCCCCTCTACTACCTCCAAGTGGTATATATAAGTAATCACGAAACCATGTGGATAAGGAAATATGCCATCTTCGCCAAAACTCAGCAATATCTCTAGAAAAATAGGGAAAAGCAAAATTTTGCATCAAATTAAAACCAAATAACCTTGAGACACCAATTGCAATATCAGAATATCCACTAAAATCACCATAAATTTGAAAAGTGAAAAATAAAGCTCCTAAGAATAATGTACTCCCTGAATAATCATCAGAATTATTAAAAATTAAATTTGCATATTCAGCACATTGGTCTGCAATTACAATTTTTTTAAACAAACCCCATAATATCTGTCTTAATCCATCATAAGCTATTTCTTTTTTAAAAATTCTTTTCTTATAAAACTGCGGTAATAAGTTAGATGCGCGCTCAATGGGTCCGGCTACTAATTGAGGAAAAAAACTCACGAATGTTGCAAATGAAATAAAACTTTTAGCTGGTTCTAAATTTTTCTTATAAACATCAATGGTATAACTCAACGTTTGAAAAGTATAAAAACTTATACCTACTGGTAATATGATTTTTAATGTTGTAAGATTAAAACTAGCCCCAAAAAAAGAGAAAGCCTCAATAAAATTATCTATAAAAAAATTATAATATTTGAAAAAACCTAATAATCCTAGATTAACAATTAAACTAGTATATAACAAAAATTTTCGTTGCTTTATTCGCTCTTCTTTAGCCAAAAAAATACCAATAGAATAATCGACTAGAGTCCTAAATAAAATAAGAGATAAAAAACGCCAATCCCACCAACCATACAAAAAATAACTAGCAATTAATATTAATATATTTTGCTTTTCTATATTTTTGTTTAAAACAAACCAATATAAAAAAAAGACAGTGGGCAAAAATATGGCAAAATCTAAGGAATTAAATAACATGGTTGAATATAGCTTTATATATATATATATTAGTTTTAACTTGGTATAAAAACGCTAACTTTTTCCTTTAATTACTTTACTTAAGTAAAAAATAGTATAATCATCTTAATAATTTTTTAAAAGTACTAATAAACAAAAGCGATTCTAGCATCATAAAAAAAGACATCCTTGTTTTTTTAAAAAATACAGGTGCTAAAACTGAAGCTATAAATTGTGAAATCAGGGTAGCATAAGCCGCTCCCAAAATACCGAATTTAGGAATCATCAAAGTATTCAAAACAACGTTGGCAATCATTCCCAAACCCAAACATAAAATATTATAGGCCTGTAAATTTTCACTGATAAACCATTTTTGATTGGCTACTCCTAAAAAAACGAACACCCCTGCCCAAATATGAATATTTAGAACCGGTGCCGCTAAGGCGAAGGCATCACCATATAAAAAATTGATACCCCAATCACTAAATAAAATTACTGGAAAAACAATACTGAACCCTAATGCCGCCATTAAATCGTACAAACGCTGTAAACGTTGCATATACAAGTCATTACTTTTTGTTTTGGCATTTACAATAGCAGGAAACAAAGAACTACAAATAATCATAGGTATAAAATACCAAGCCTCACTTAAAACTACTGCAGTACTATAAATCCCTACGGCGGTGTTTCCAAGTAACTCTTGAATCATCACTTGATCTATTTTCATATATATGGAGATAACAATGGCACTTAAAACCAACGGCCAAGAATCATTTAATAGCGACTTAGCTATTTGCCAAGAGAAGCGCCAATTAAATATGGAATTTCCTTCTCTAAAATAATACCATATTTGACCTGTCGTTAAAAATACCATATCGAAGGCTAATAAGTAAACAAAATATAATAATTGGGCTTCGGTAAGAATAAAGTAGATTTTTAATGCAGAAGAGAGCACTAAACCAATCAGGCTTGGTATTACGATGTAACTACTTTTTACAATACTATAAAAATAAGCCGTGATAACCCCAAAACTATTGATAAAGGTTACCATTCCTAAAATAACAATTATTTTATTAGTTAACGGATCATTATCATTTACATAAATAGCAATGGCAATACAAAGCATTATAAATAATGAGCCTAGCATTTGTAACCAAAAAGAAGTACCAATTAATAGGTTTTTGCGTTCTTCAGATTTCACTAACTCACGCATTAAAATATCCGTAAGGCCTAAAGTGGAAAAGGCCCCGAAAATAGCTACAAAACTTTGGGCGTAACTCAAGATCCCAAATTGTTCAGGCCCTAAATAGCGAGTTACCCAAACCCCAATGCTAAGAGCTACAACTAAACGAATTACTTTTTCAACTAATAACCAAGAAGTGTTTTGAAAATAACGTAGAAATCCAGATTCCTTACTTATCGTTTTTATTTTATTTATCATTAATTAAATAGATTATAATGCTTTTAATAAAGATCACAAATATTAGATATTTAAAATAAATACGCAGTTAAATTCTATAAAAAGTAAAATACTAAGTCTTATAGCATTAAAACTAGGCTATATAAAATAAAAAAAAACCTATTAACATTTCTGATAAATAGGGTTAAAGGATATTTTTTATCTCGTAATTAAATATAATTATGATTTTTTGAGAATTTCTACTTTGCCTTGATCAGGAACAGCATTAAAAATAATATAATTTTTATTTGCAATTTGTAGCAATTTATGGGAAATTAGGGTTCCAGCGTGTTTTACTTTTATATTATTTATATTCCAATTTTCAGGTAATTCTTTTTTTATAGTTAGAGGATAATTATAAATAGTATCATCAAGACCATCGCTTAAATTGATGGTAATCACATTATCATTAACTTCACCTAAAATAACTTTTACCGCATTTCGTTCTTTTATGTATTTGACTACATTTAAAAAGGTGTCTACCCAATAGGAATTATTGTTTTTCTTTAGAAATGCTAGATGCTCTGATAAATCGTTTGATTTTATTGAATTACCGCCGGAACCATCAATTTCATGAAATAAATAAACCCCCCAGCCATTGAAAGCAAGTGCTTTTTCCGCAAAACCATTGAAATCAGTACTTGATTTATAATTAGTACCTGATCCACATAAAACAGCACCAATATCCATAAAATCTTTTGGAGTACTTGCCTCAATATCATTTTTACAAGACCTCGCGGCGATATAATATTTTTGAGTTAAGCCAAAAGTTTCTTTTGCACAAAACGGATATGCAAAAGTATAAATAGCTTCAAAGCCTAATTTTGCATTAATCATATTCTTTGAACCTAAAAGTTCATTTTCAATTTCGCTG
>JANQTG010000161.1:11607-12932 GCA_030731855.1 Cellulophaga sp.
GACATCAACCAAGGAATGTGTATATACAAGTGAGCTATTTTTCAGGGGAATCAAAATGGCTTACCAATATTGTTCATCCTTACAACACAAGAGGATGTCTTTCAAAATCCATCTTTTTTATGAACCTAAAAGTTCATTTTCAATTTCGCTGGAATTTATATTTGCAAAAGAGGGGTGATTAATGCTGTGACTTGCAATTTCATGACCTTTATCATATGCATTTTTGTAATCTTCCCAA
Source organism: Cellulophaga sp. (assembly GCA_030731855.1). Lineage (GTDB taxonomy): Bacteria > Bacteroidota > Bacteroidia > Flavobacteriales > Flavobacteriaceae > Cellulophaga. Next base: position 11,846 of record JANQTG010000161.1, read on the forward strand.
TTTTTGACATTGTTAGGCAAAGTAAATAAGGTTGTTACAAATTCAAAACTATTATAAATAGGTAATGCGACATCTATTTGTCTGGGATTGCTATCATCCCAAGTATGTGTTATAGCTGCCTTTTTGAAATTTGGCCATGTTGCAATTTCAAGATCAATTTCAACACCAAAACCATATCCATGAATACTATTTTTGTTTAGATCTGCAATCAATGGTGGGATATCTGGATTGTTATCAGTTGTCGAGGTCGTTAAACTATCAGTCTCTGTTACAATAATTTCTTCAATTAAAACAGAATCTAGTAATATGATTTTATCATTTGTACATGAAAAAAAGACACAAATCCAAATAAACAAAAAATTTTTTTTTATGAAATTCATTAAAGTTCAAATGTTTTCAAATAAATTATTTTCGCACTGTAATACTATTACCATTATTATCTCTACTATTCTCAATCGTAACCGATTTATCAGTACCAGAAACTTTAATAGCACCAATGGCGGAGGCACCGTTAACTAAACAATTTTTTATAACATTACTACTATTAAAACTTGCACTATTTCCAATACTTCCTATAAAACCAAAGTTTACAGATGGCACAATTCCAGTATAATTTACTTCAACATTCTCTAAAGTTAAATTTTCTATGCTACTATTAAAAGATAAAATTACTCCACTCCACAGATTAAAATTATTAGTAGCATTGTAATTAATGACATTATTCTTAAACACCACAGTTTCATTTACTTTTGAAACACCATAACCTGCATAACGGATAACACCAACATAATTACCAGGATTAAACCCTGACCATTTATAATCGAAAACATTATTTTCTATTAATAGTTCTGAATCAACAACATCAAATAATGACGAGAATTGTATTCCTGCATTTGTAAAGGTATTGTTAGTTATTCGTGCTGCTATAATTTTACCAGTATAGCCACCTACAGTTGTTCCAAAATTAATGGCAGGGTAATTACTAATATCTTTAAATTTAAATCTATTACCTTTTACCGAAGGATTTTCTATATCGGTCATAGAAAGGCCTCCCATTCTAATTACGCCATTCGCAACAATATCATTA
>JANQTG010000161.1:12942-14371 GCA_030731855.1 Cellulophaga sp.
ATTATTTGATATAGTAGCACTATTTCCTGAGCCACTCATTCCTTGAACACCATATACTAATGAGTAAGGAAAAGTCTCCATCCAGTTTCCTGATGCCCAAACAATATCATTATTTATAAATTCGAAATTCTTATTTAATTCCCCATTACTATTTGTACTAAAAGCATCAAAAATAACAGCCGCTTGACCATTAAAATCCTGCTCTACTAAAGGCGCCTCAAAATAAGAATTTTTCACATGAACATTAGATACTGTAATTTTAGCCTGACGCCTTTTCGCAAATTTATAGGTTTCTCTGTTCAAGTAAAAATAATTATTATTGGTCATTGAAACATGACTACCTGCTGGAGCGATATATAAGCACTCCGCATCGTCTCCAAATATATTAGTTATGGTATTATCTTCTAAAAAAACATTAGATGTACCTGCTTCATGTAAATCTATCCAGATACCTTTTGATAGGCCATATACATTATTAGCGATTCCATCAGATTCAGATTTTATATTGTCTATATTATTCCGTAACATTTCTCCCTGAGTAAAACCTTTTGACTTTGGATATAAATCTAATCTAAAAACAATAGCTCGGGCATTAGATGTTGAATAGTAATTTTTTGTTATTAAATCAGCGAAATAAAAACTTTGTTGTCCTCTTAACCAAAATAAACGACCGTAAGTCTCTGTACCATCAAATTCTCCATTATAAATTCGAGGATTTAAATTGGTCATGGTAAAAATATAATCTACATCAAAGGTGTTGATTCTAAATTTAGAAACATTATTGGTAACAACTTTAGCTCCATTTAAATCCCAGTCAAAGAAACCTAACCTCGTGTATGTTGATGGTGCATTTTTTAAATATTGACCACCGGAAGTTGCAATACCAAAAGCTGAATTATTAATTAAGGCATCAATAGCAGGCGTGTCATCCGTAGTATCATCGGCAAAACCTCCAAATATTTCAGGACTTAACTTAGACATTTCATAGATTTCACTAAAGCTCGAACCTACTGAAAATGCTTGCTTATTATTGTTAATGATATAGGCGCCATTCAAATTAATCTTAGTCCCCGAAATAATCCCTCCTGCAGGTTCAATCGTCTGATTCGGCGCCAGTGTACAATTGGTACAATTAAACGACTTATTGATAATGGCTTTAAAATTGGTTTTACTGGCATCAGCCATATCTGCTGCAGATTCGGGATAGTAGGTACCTTCTATTTTATTGGTATTGGTAGTATTTGGCGGTGGTGGCGGGGTTACTCGCTCCACGGGTGGTGTATTGGTATCTTCTACTATTTCTTCCGGCGTCTCTAAAATAGCATCAACAAAAAATTCAGAATCTTTAGCGCAAGAAAATAGAAGTAAAAAACTGAAGATAAACACAGACATCGATAGGTGATTTTTTTTGTAGGTCATAACATTTTTG
>JANQTG010000162.1 GCA_030731855.1 Cellulophaga sp.
AAAATTTTTATCAGAAACACATAGACGAACGCTACTTTTTTAAATTATTTGGAGATGCTTACTGGGTAGATATTACACCTGAAGAATACACTACGCAGAAAACTAAATGCACGGAGCAAGTTATTCCTAATGACAATGAATTGAATATCGAGGATTAAAATTTTCTCTAATTATATAAATTTCATGAAGACACTATTTGAAGGGCTTAAGTTTTAATGGGGAATACTTTTTGAGAAATAGTAGTTCAAGAAAGCTGAATAAAGTTTTATTTAACCTTTTCAATTTTCAACTTAACATTTTTAATTAAAACAACAACTTTAAACCTGAAACTAGAAACCCTTCAAACTAACACCCTTAAACCCATTACCCAAAACCAAGAAGCTAAAACCCAACACCCAGAACAAAATTCTTTCGTATTTTTGAGAATTACAAGAAACAAAAAATTATGAGCACAACAAATCATATTTCCACAAAATGGTTAGGCAACATGACCTTTGAAAGCAACAATCCTTCTGGTCATAGCCTTAAAATTGATATTGCCAAAGAAGATGGTGGCGATGGACAGGGTTTAAGACCTAAAGCACTTATGTTATCCTCCTTAGCAGGCTGCTCGGGTTTAGACGTAGCCGCCTTAATCAAAAAAATGAAGCTAGAGGTAAATGAATTTCACATTGAAACGATTGCAAACCTAACAGATGAACACCCAAAGTTTTATGATAAAGTAGCGATTGAATATCATTTTCATGGCACTAATTTAAAAGAAGACAAACTACAGCGTGCTGTAGATTTATCAGTAGAAAAATACTGTGGCGTTATGGAAATGTTTCGGCAGTTTGCGGAGCTAGACATTAAGACGTTTTTTCATCATAGCTAGGGTAAAGATCAAACTCAAGTTTCAAGTACAAGTTCAATAAAAAGTTGACTTCTAATTTAAAAGTAGTATGTTAGAGAAAAAGTTTGATTTAGAGGATAGATTAGTTGAGTTTGCTGGAAATATTGTCTTATTCTGTAAAGATTTACCATTAGATATGACTGGAACTTATTATGGAAATCAATTATTAAGATCCGCAGGAAGTTCCGCGTTAAATTTTGGAGAAGCCCAGGGAACAAATTCAACTAAAGATTATATTCACAAAGCGAGTTTGAGTTTAAAAGAGCTCAAAGAATCTCGAGTTAGCTTAAAAATCTTAAACAAAGTATCGTATGGAAATGAAAATAAGAGAAATAATTTATTAGATGAAGTAGAACAACTCATCAAAATACTAGCAACAATCTTAAAAAACAAAAAATCAGGCTAAATAACTAAGATAGTTCACTTAGAAAATTTCGGTTTGAATTTGAACTTGAACTTGAACTTGTAATTTGAACTTGAACTTTGAATCATGCGCTGGACTATAAAACCAAAACCCGAAGAAGAAAAAGTGAAATCGCTTGCGCAAGCTTTGGGCGTTGATGGATTGGTTGCGCAGTTATTAGTGCAACGTGGGATTACGACTTTTGAAGAAGCCAAACTATTTTTCAGACCTCAATTAGAGCATCTACATGATCCTTTTTTGATGAAGGATATGGAGGTTGCTGTAGCCCGAATAGAATTGGCCATGGCTACGGGAGAAAATATTTTGGTTTTTGGAGATTATGATGTGGATGGCACCACCGCAGTAGCCTTACTTTCTTCTTATTTATTAACGTTTTACCCCAATGTGGCGACGTATATTCCAGATAGATATTTAGAAGGATATGGCGTTTCATACAAAGGAATTGACTTTGCCGAAGACAACGGTTTTTCTCTAATCATAGCCCTCGATTGTGGCGTAAAAGCCATTGATAAAGTAGCGTATGCAAAACAAAAAAATATCGATTTTATTATTTGTGATCACCATAGACCAGGCGATACTTTACCCGATGCGGTGGCTGTTTTAGACCCAAAAAGAGACGATTGCACCTATCCGTATGATGAACTGTGTGGCTGTGGCGTAGGTTTTAAACTAATACAGGCCTTAGCGTCAAGAAACGGAGATACTATTACTGATTTAATTCCGTATTTAGACTTGGTGGCTACTGCAATTGGTGCAGATATTGTGCCGATTACAGGTGAAAATAGAGTATTGGCTTATCACGGTTTAAAAGTGATAAACAGCAATCCCCGAGCAGGTTTTAAGGCGATTATCAACGAAATTAAGAAACCGGTATTGACAATTACTGATGTTGTTTTTATTATTGCGCCACGAATAAATGCCGCTGGGAGAATGGAACATGGGCAATATGCTGTAAATCTGTTAACAGAAACAGACCCAGAAAAAGCAACAAAATTAGCCTCAGAAATTGAAAAATTTAATATTGATCGCCGCGGTTTAGATCAAGAAATTACCCAAGAAGCCTTAACGCAGCTAATAGACCATAACGAAGAAAAAGGCTTTACTTCGGTCGTTTATAAAGAAACTTGGCATAAAGGTGTTATAGGCATTGTAGCTTCGCGCTTAACTGAAACCTATTACCGACCGACCTTAGTTTTTACGAAAAGTGGCGATAAATTAGCGGCATCGGCGCGCTCCGTAAAAGGTTTTGATGTCTATAATGCCCTAGAAGGTTGCGCAGAATACATTGAACAATTTGGCGGTCACAAATACGCAGCGGGACTCACACTTTTAGAAAATCAATATGCAGATTTTAAAAGGCAATTCGAGAAAGTAGTTTCTGAAACCATTGACCCAAATTTACTGATTCCTGAAATTTCTGTGGATACGCTTATTGAGTTAAAAGACATCAACCCTAAATTAATGCGGATTATCAATCAATTTGCACCTTTTGGTCCGGGAAATATGACGCCCGTTTTTATGGCAGAACATATCAAAGATTCTGGTTATGCAAAAGGTGTAGGTTTAGAAGAAAAGCATTTAAAATGCGCCGTATCTCAAAATGATTATGGACCAATTAATGCGATAGGTTTTAATTTAGGCGATAAATTACCCTTAATCACCAGCCGCAAACCTTTTAGTGCCGTTTTTAATATTGATGAAAACGAGTGGCAAGGGAATGTAACTTTGCAGTTGAAATTGAAGGATTTGAGGTAGTATTTTTTGGGTAATTAGACTATTTAAAATCTTAATTTTAAAAAAATGATGTTCACAAGAAATATCTCTTTCTTACCTTTGTCTCTTATTTTTTTGATGTTATTTTATGGATCCTTACGCAGCGTTACGGTATAAAGAATTCAATATATTTTTAGTGGTAAGGTTTGCAATGGTATTTGCCTGGTCTATGCAATTTATTGTGATTGAGTGGCAAGTTTATAGTCTAACAAAAGATC
>JANQTG010000163.1:0-10261 GCA_030731855.1 Cellulophaga sp.
CTTGTTGCCAGCTGATACCAACTACAGGATATTCGCTGTACGCATCGTGCCAGAAGTAATCATTATGCATTGGTTCGTTATAAGAATACTCAAAATCACGGATCCAAACAGTAGTATCTGGGTATATTTCTAATTCTTCTTGCTTAATGAAATCTTTTCTACTTCCCTTACCTTTTGCACGGGCCGCAGCTTCAATATCCATCCAAGAATACTTATATTTTAATTGTGTCACGTCAATAGTGCGTTGACCATTATAAGATTCACTTTCAGGAATATATAATTTATCCATTACCTCAACATAATACTCATCTGGATATTCTGATGTGTCCCAAATCAGGTTTTCGTCACGATTAAGAGCGCGACCTTCGTAACCTGTTTCGCCCATTCCTGAATAGTTATCCATCATATACTTATCATATGCAGATAATTTTGTGGTATCGGCATCTTTAAAAGCATAATCTCCAATACCTCCGTCATCCGGACCTAAGCCATATTCATCAGCTAAGATGGCTAATTTTGTTCTTACGATAGAATCGCGAACCCATTCTACAAATTGTCTGTATTCACTATTGGTGATTTCAGTATCGTCCATATAAAAGGAGCGTACTGTAACAGTTTTGGTTGGCGCATTGAGAACTGCGGCTTGATCTTCTTCACTCTTACCCATTATGTAAGATCCCTGAGGAATAAGCTCCATGCCATAAGGCTTTTCTGGATACCACTTTTTTCCTTGAGCTCCAACGAGTTCTCCTTTTGTTTTTGACCCACAACTGCTGAGTAAAAACGCAAACGCTATAGATGATAACAATAGCTTCTTCATACTTTCGGTTAAATTTCGATTAAGACTGTAATTTAAAAACACATTTTACTATTCTCTAAAACTACGTTTTAAATGTTTTATTGTGTTTCATTGCATTATACTTGAAAAATTTTTTATTTAATTAAAGCCTTTTTTATAAGCCTTAAACCATCGTTCAGGTATTATTTGATTACAAGCATCGTAATAATCCTGTTCCATGCAAGGTAATAACGCAGAGGAATTTGATTTATTATGTGAAGTTAAAATAGTTGGTACTTCTACCCACCAACGACTGGTAAGATTACTCTTGTGGTAAATTAAATCTTCATCATCAGTAGGCACTATATACTTTATAAAGTCTTCTGATTTAATGAAAGGAGATTCTATAATTCTATAGTTATGGCCTTCAATAAAGTACCAAATCATTTGTGCTATTAACTGATAAGATTGCGGCGTATTTTCAGCTTCGTAAATCCCGAAAATATTTACCTTATCGCTGATACCGGCGTAGCGAGCGATGGCACAAATTTCTTTTCCTGTAAATCCGTTAGGAGAAAAATTTTCTGACATTGAAATTTCACTAGCCTTAACTGCTCTAAGATCTATACTTACGATATTGGCATCTCTTAGTACAGGCTCAGCCAAGGTAATGTTAGCCGAGATTTCGCCAAGTCTGTAGGCGTCAAAAAATAAACGCTCCATAAGATCTATTTCTTCTTGAGCACAAAAGTAACTTTGGTAGCCTAAATTTGAGAAATTAAATAGGTTCGTGGGTTTGTCAGTAATTATTTTACTCATATAGGAGTGCGAAGAAATTAGCTCGTCTTCATCACCAAAATCGAAGCGGCTATCTACGGAGACTAAGTTGACCATATTTCGTAAGCCATCAAAAGCCCTATATGTTGGATAAGTAATGTCTTGTGTTGCGCCTATAACAATAGCAACAATATTTTCTTCTAATAATTCTGCTATAATTTCTTTAACAACAAAATAAGTATCGGTTACCTCTTCGCCCTCTTCTATATCGCCTAAATCTACGATGGTACCATTCCAGTTACCCATCATTAATTTATACAACTGAAGTCTTATAGCTACTAAATTTAAACGCTCAGTTTTTTTTTCGAAAGCGTTTCTTGATTCGTTTACGCCTATTATTGCAAATGAAGCATTTGCTAATACTGGTAAACCGTTACGCTTTGTGTGTTTATGAATTTTATTTCCTAATGCTTGCAAAGGTAATAACTCGCAATGCGCCAATAGTTTATCATCAACTGGAACTAAAAAATCGAAAGCCATTTTTGGGTGCTGGTTTTTTTGGTGTTGGGTTTTGGGTAAAAAAATGTTTCTGGTTAGGGGTTTAAGGTTTAAAGTTGGTTGTTAGTTGATGGTTGTTAGCTGAACCCCTCCTACATATAACCAATCAACTTAAAACTTAACATTTATAGCTCAAAACTTATTAAACTTGAACTAAAACTTATTATAGACTATTATTTTACATCTTTTTAATTTCAATTTTATGTTTAAAATTTTAGTTTAGGAGAACTTAAAAATTCGAATCAGTTTTTTTGACTTTTTCGTATTTCTAACTTCTAAATTCGTATTTTTTTGTCTTAATACTTTGTACTTATTACTTAATACCCTTCTAAACTTTTATTTCTTTTTTGCTTTCGCCTTGGGCTTAGCTTTTGCTTTTGTTGCTTTTTTCTTTGGGGTTTTCTTTTCGATCATTTCCTTGGCTTGTGCAAGTGTAATTTTAGAAGCATCAACATCTTTCGATAATTCTACTTTAATTTTACCTTTTAAAACATTGTGCCTTCCCCATCTTGCTTTTTCTACACGAATGCCTTCTTCTTTCCAATCATGGATTACTTTATCGACCTCTTTTTGCTTCTTGGTTTCAATAAGCTCCACAATATCTTCTTTAGATAAAGTATCAAAATCGTACTTTTTGCTTACGTTGATAAACATCCCATCCCATTTAATAAAGGGTCCAAAACGGCCTGAACCTTTTGTAACCTCTTTATCTTCATACATGGCAACAGGTGCATCTGCTTTTTCTTTCGCTACTATAAGTTCAATGGCCGCCTCTAATTCAATATCAAAAGCACTATCGCCTTTTTCAAGCGATACAAATTTTTCACCATATTTTACATAAGGACCAAATCTACCAACATTCGCTACTATTTCTTCACCTTTATATTTGCCTAGCGTTCTTGGTAGTTTAAAAAGCTCAATCGCTTCTTCAAAAGTAATACTGTTTAAGGATTGGTCTGGTAATAAACTGGCAAACTCAGGCTTTTCTTCTTCTTCGGAGGTTCCAATTTGTACCATAGGGCCAAACCTTCCTAAACGCACCAATACTTGTCTTCCCGATTTTGGATCTGTACCTAAAATACGTTCGCCACTGGCTCTGTCGGCATTTTCTTCTACATCTAAAACTTTTGGATGAAAATCTTTATAAAAGTTTTTCATCACTTTTTGCCAATCTTCTTTACCTTCAGCAATATCATCAAAATCTTCCTCGACTTTAGCCGTGAAGTTGTATTCCATAATCCCTGAAAAGTGACTTACCAAAAAGTCGGTCACAATCATTCCGATATCTGTTGGCACTAACTTTCCTTTGTCGGAACCTACATTTTCGGTTAAATTATTGGTTTTTATAGCGTTATTCTCTAATACTAATTGCGTGTATTTACGCTCCACACCTTCAATAGTTCCTTTTTCAACATAACCTCGGTTCTGTACGGTAGAAATAGTCGGTGCATAGGTAGAGGGTCTTCCTATCCCTAATTCTTCTAATTTTTTAACCAAAGAAGCTTCTGTAAAACGGTAAGGAGGTCTTGAAAAACGTTCTGTAGCCGTAATATAATTGTTTGTTAATGCTTCGCCTTCTTTCATGGCCGGCAACATACCTTCTTGTTCTTCTGATAGGTCTTCATCATCTAAATCTTCCATATAAACTTTCAGAAAACCATCGAACTTTATCACCTCTCCGTTTGCTGAAAATTCTTCTTTATGGCCTGTACAGCTTATTTTTACATTAGTACGCTCTAATTCCGCATCACTCATTTGCGAAGCTAACGTACGTTTCCAAATAAGTTCATATAATTTTTCTTGATCGCGCTCTAAAGAAACATTTTGCAGTTTCATATCTGTTGGGCGAATGGCTTCGTGTGCTTCTTGAGCGCCTTTACTTTTTCCTTTAAAATTACGGGTATTACTATATTCTTTGCCATAATTTTCTACAATGGCTTCTTTTGCAGCATCTAAAGCTTCCTTAGATAAATTAACGCTATCTGTTCTCATATAGGTTATTAAACCTGCTTCGTACAAACGTTGCGCTACTTGCATGGTTCTACCTACCGAAAAATATAATTTTCTAGATGCTTCTTGTTGTAAGGTTGATGTTGTAAAAGGTGCTGCTGGAGATTTTTTTGCAGGCTTTTTATCTAAATTTGCGACTGCAAAATTAGCATTCATATTTTGCTTTAAAAAAGCTTCTGCTTCTTTTTGTGATGAAAATGTTTTGTTCAGTTTTGCTGAAAAAATACTGCCTTCACTAGTTTTAAACTGTGCGGTTATTTTGTAAGATGCCTCGGTTGTGAAACCATCGATATCGCGTTCTCGCTCTACAATTAAACGCACGGCGACCGATTGTACTCTACCCGCAGATAGTCCTGGTTTTATTTTTTTCCAAAGTACGGGCGAAAGTTCGTAACCCACTAACCTATCTAATACACGTCTTGCTTGTTGTGCGTTTACTAAATCGTAATTTATTTCTCGTGGATTTTCTATTGCCTTTAAAATAGCTGCCTTAGTAATACTGTTGAAAACAATACGTTTGGTTTTGGACTTTTCTAAACCTAGCTCTTGCTCTAAGTGCCATGAAATTGCTTCTCCCTCACGATCCTCATCACTCGCGAGCCATATGGTATCTGCTTTCTTGGCTAAGTCTTTTAATTTTTTTACTAATGCTTCTTTATCCTTACTTACAATATATTTTGCTTTAAAATCATTGTCAACATCTACGCCGAGTTCTTTTGAAGGTAAATCTGCGATATGCCCGAAACTCGATTCGACCTTGAAGTCTTTTCCTAAAAATTTTTCAATAGTTTTTGCTTTTGCTGGGGACTCTACGATTACTAAATTCTTCGACATTAATTAGTTTTTGGAGTTACAAAAGTATATGATTTTTTTTATTAAATGAGTCATCCTTATGATATAGGCTTAAAAACGATAAATTACCCCATAAAAAAACACGCTCAAAATCAGCGTGTTTTAAGTTTAAATAAGACAACTTTACAGCGCTATTTTAAAGATAAACTGCTTAATAAGCTTATTTTATTTTCTAAATATTCATATTGATATAACATTTCATCACCAACCATTAATAAATTATTCTCTAATGGTATTACATCAAAAGTTTGAATGTCTTTAAAATGATTTAGCGATTTTAAATTCATCACATCTGTTTTGTCATATACTTTTAAACCTGAATTTCCATCGCAAACAAAAATTTTATTGTCTTTAATTCCTAACCCGTAAGGGCCATCCATCGGATACGATTTTAATAAGGTTGGATTACTTAAGTTTTTAATATCAATAATTAACAACTCGCTTGCAGCTGCACCGCAGAAATTACCGCCACGTAAGGTTACATAGGCATAATTTTCATCAGCCACTACAGGATCACAAGCCGTACCGTGGGTAAATTCTGAAACAAAACTTGGTACCGCTGGGTTTGATATGCTGTAAATGTACATGCCAATTCTACTTCCTAAAAATAAATTTTCTCCTAAATTAAAGATGGTTTCGATTTGGAAGCCTGCAAATACCGGTGCTAAAGCTTTAGGATTTTCAGCATCTTGAATATTGAAAATATTAATGTTATTTTCATCAACAGCATATAAATAATCGTCCACAATTTTAAAACGCGCTAAAGAACCTCCTTGTCCCACTGCTCCAGCCTCGCTGCTATTTGCTGTATTTATTAATGCAAAATCCCATCCGACAAAACGATTCTGATTTTCAGAAATTAATCTACTTTCCGTAACGGTCTGCCACCCAATTAATATTTCATTTTCATAATCATAATCAGCATTTTCAAAAATATCAACATCTGTAGGCCAATTTACATAGCCATTTAAAACATTTTCTAAGCGATTTACCACTCTAAAATCTTCCATATTAGAAATATCAATCACCACTAAGTCGGTTAAACTATCCGCATAAAGCAAATCGTTTTTTACAGATATATCAACATTTCCAGGGATTTTTATAAAACCAATTTTACTTGGCGATTTAGGGTTGCTGTTATTGATAACATGTACCCCTTGATATTTATCGTTTATAAAGATTAGATTCTTATACGCATAAATTTTTCCTGACTCTTCAATAAATCTTGGAGGTAAAATTTTTACACTATTTTTAAATTCTGCTTTTGAGATTGTTAAAGGTTTTGCTACCAAATAATCTGCATAAAGACTATCGTCTTTATCTGTACAAGCAACAAAGCTAAGGATCAGAATACTAAAGAAGAAAAGAATACTATTTTTCATTTCGGTTTTTATTAATTGGTTATCTCTTAGATGCTTAAAGCACCAATAGGTTGCGTTAAAATTTAAAAATTCTGATATAAAACAGTGCTAAGCATGCTTTTATCATCAACTGGTAGCTTTAGTAAAACATCTTGCTTATGTGGTTTTAAACTAAAAGGCTCACTGGTTAAATTAACTCCACTTTTTAGTTTTAATCTGTTTCCTTGCCCAGTAATTAAATCTATATTAGCTTCAAAAGCAAATGATGGGAGATGTTCGGTAACGATTACATATTTATAGCCCATTAATTTCTCAACTAAGGCTAGAATTTCTGCATTAGATAAGTGTTGCATTACCTGCCTCACAACTGCACAATCGGCCTTGGGTAAATCATCTTTACAAATATCTAATGTTTTAAAGGTTAGATTTTCATTTTTATAAATCAGCTTGTTCCTTTCAATTAAATCATCAACAATATCAATGGCAATATAGGCTTTTGCGGAGTTTACCAATTGATGCCCCACATTAAAATCGCCACAACCTAAATCGCAAACCGTTAATGGTGCTTCAAATCGGTTTAAAAAATCTTTTACAACTTCAAGATACGGATTTACAAAGGCTAGATCATGAGATCCATCGCCTGAATAAAAATCGAACTCCGCGCCTCCCCACATACTTTTTTCATAAATCTGTTGCATAACCGCTTTGGTTGGCCATCTAACTTTTGATTTTTTTGAGTCATTTTTGTGAGTCATAAAAAATAAATTATAATTCAGAAATTAAGTCGTAAGCAAAATTCAACAATTAAAAGCAGATTACAAATTTCACTTATTTTTAACTGCCACTTTGACAGAACACCGTTAAAAATAGTATCTTTGATCCCTAAACTATTTTTTGATTGTTATTCGGATTACATGAGTGAAAAAATTATAGATGAAGCATTACAAGGGCAATCGCTTGTATTAGACAAAACCTTAGGTAATAACCGTAAACTATATATTGAAAGTTATGGTTGTGCTATGAATTTTTCAGACAGTGAAATTGTAGCTTCTATACTTGCAAAAGAGGGTTTTAATACTACTCAAGAATTAGAAGAAGCCGATTTAGTATTGGTAAACACTTGCTCTATTCGTGAAAAAGCAGAGTTAACAGTACGTAAACGACTGGAAAAATTTAACGCCATAAAAAAAACGCGCCCTCATTTAAAAGTGGGTGTTTTAGGCTGTATGGCAGAGCGCTTAAAAAGTAAGTTTTTAGAAGAAGAGAAAATTGTAGATATGGTCGTTGGACCAGATGCATATAAAGATTTACCGAATTTAATTAAAGAGATTGATGAAGGCAGAGATGCTGTAAACGTAATCTTATCAAAAGATGAAACATACGGTGATATTAGTCCCGTTCGTTTAAATACCAACGGCGTTAGTGCTTTTGTTTCGATTACTCGGGGTTGTGATAATATGTGTACCTTTTGCGTAGTACCCTTTACTAGAGGTAGAGAACGCAGCCGTGAACCACAGTCTATTTTACAGGAAATTAAAGACTTATTCGATAAAAATTTTAAAGAAATAACGCTATTAGGGCAAAATGTAGATAGTTATTTATGGTATGGTGGCGGACTCAAAAAAGAGTTCGTGAATGCCAGCGAAATGCAGAAAGCAACGGCCGTAAATTTTTCAGCCTTACTCGATATGGTTGCGAAAAACTTCCCGAAAATGCGGATTCGTTTTTCGACATCAAACCCGCAAGATATGACGCTTGATGTGATTGAAACGATGGCGAAACACAAGAATATTTGCAATCATATTCATTTACCAGTGCAGAGTGGTAGCAATCGCATTCTAAAAGAAATGAACCGATTACACACGATTGAAGAGTATTTAACTTTGATTGAAAATATTCGTAAAATTATTCCTGATTGTGCAATTTCTCAAGATATGATTTCTGGTTTCCCGACAGAAACCGAAGAAGATCATGAAGCAACGCTTAACGTTTTGCGTAAAGTGAAGTACGATTTTGGGTATATGTACGCCTATTCTGAAAGACCAGGTACCATGGCTGGTAGAAAACTAGCAGATGATGTGCCCGAAGAAACTAAAAAAAGAAGACTTGCAGAGATAATTGCCGTACAGCGAGAAAGTGGCCATTTTAGAACCAAACAACATGTGGGTAAAATTGAAGAGGTTTTAATTGAAGGCCCTTCAAAAAAATCAGATGCCGACTGGATGGGGAGAAACTCACAAAACGCCGTAGTAGTTTTTCCAAAAGAACATTACCAGGTGGGTGATTTTGTGATGGTAGAAATTTTGGATTGCACGAGTGCAACCTTGCTTGGGCGACCAATAGCCCCCTAACCCCCCAAGGGGGAACTTTAAAACAATATATGAAATGATAATGGATAATATTCTTATAAATAAAAAATCAAGTTTTTCGTGCCTTGCACCAAAAACTTATAATTCCCCCTTCGGGGGCTAGGGAGCCGCATGGATACAATTCAATCTATAAAACAACGGTTTGAGATTATTGGGAACGATTTAAAATTAAATCGGGCTATTGAGAAGGCTATTCAGGTAGCACCTACGGATATTTCGGTATTAGTCACCGGAGAAAGTGGTGTTGGTAAAGAAGCTATTCCGAAAATAATTCACGCTTTATCGCACCGAAAGCATGCCAAATATATTGCTGTAAACTGTGGTGCAATTCCAGAAGGAACTATTGATAGTGAACTTTTTGGTCATGAAAAAGGCGCTTTTACAGGGGCAACTGCTACCCGTAGCGGCTATTTTGAAGTGGCCGATGGTGGCACTATTTTTTTAGATGAAGTGGGTGAACTGCCTTTAACCACCCAAGTACGTTTATTGCGTGTTTTAGAAAATGGCGAGTTTTTAAAAGTAGGTTCGTCACAAGTACAAAAAACCAATGTACGCATTGTAGCCGCTACAAACGTTAATATGTTTGAGGCGATTAAAAAAGAAAAATTTAGAGAAGATTTATACTATCGACTAAGTACTGTCGAAATTAATATTCCGCCTTTAAGAGAACGAAAAGAAGATATTCATTTATTATTCCGAAAATTTGCGTCTGATTTTAGTCAGAAGTATAAAATGCCGACCATTCGATTAGATGATGATGCGGTTCATTTATTATTAAAATACAGATGGCCAGGAAATATTCGTCAGCTCCGAAATATCGCCGAACAAGTATCGGTTTTGGAGGAAAAAAGAGCGATTACACTTTCTACTTTAGCGAGTTATTTACCAAATGCGACCGATTCTAATTTACCTGCTGTAGTTGGAAAACAAAAAAGCGAAGGAGATTTTAGTAACGAACGAGAAATTTTATACAAGGTTTTATTCGATATGAAAGCTGATTTAAACGATGTTAAAAAACTGACTTTAGAGTTGCTTAAAAATAATGATTCAGAAAAAGTTCAGGAAGAAAATCAGAATTTAATCCGAAAGATATACGGGAATAAAGACGAGGATGATTTTGCGCAAGAGGAAGAAGATGTAAATGAACTATTGCAATTACCAAATGTAACAAACGATACTACTTTTACAAAACCTAGCACAGAAGACAAGTATCATTTTGCGGAAGAAATTGAAGTAGAAGAAACCTTATCTTTACAAGAAAAAGAATTTGAACTAATTACAAAATCATTAGAACGAAATAAAGGAAAACGAAAAGCTGCCGCTGCAGAATTAGGTATATCAGAACGGACTTTGTACCGAAAGATTAAGCAGTATGACCTTTAAGTCTGAATGTCAAAAGTCGAATGTCGAATGTCGAAAAAAATAATTTAAAGCATCTTTTGAATTTGCTTTTGAATTTTTTTTAGTTAATCATATTGGATCCCCTCAGCGCAAAAGTTGTTGGTTGAAAATTAAAAAATCGCCAGTATTAAGAAAAATACTTAATACTTAATACT
>JANQTG010000163.1:10361-14227 GCA_030731855.1 Cellulophaga sp.
ACTTAATACTCATTTTTAAAATGAAAAAAATATTAATCCTTTTAATAACCGCTTTATCTTTATCTAGTTGTGGTATCTATAAGTTTAATGATGGTGATGTAGGCACCGCAAAAACATTTGAAATCCGTTTGTTTCAGAATTACGCAACTCAAAGTCCTGGATCTACTTTTGAACCTGGTTTAGACAGAGATTTTACGCGCGAATTACAAGATTTAATTCAAAACCAGACCAGTTTAGATCTGGTGTCTTCTAATGGCGATTTACTGTACGAAGGTGAAATAACCGAGTTTAGAATATCGCCTATGACCGCAACAGCAGACCAAACTGCGGCACAAAACAGGCTATCCATGGCAGTGAATGTGCGTTTCTTTAATAAAACAAAAGAAGATGTTGACTTTGAAAAAAGATTTTCTTTTTTTTACGACTATCCTGCTAATTCACAATTTAATAGTGTTAAGACGGCAGCGCTAGAAGAAATATTTGAGCGTATTCATCAAGACATTTTTAATGAATCATTAGCTAATTGGTAAATAAAAAGTATGAATGTATCTGATTTCACCTATTTATTACAACATCCTGAAAAGGTAGTTTCGCCTGTACAAACCAATCAGCTCGACGATATTTTAGATGAATTCCCCTATTTTCAAGCAGCAAGAGCAGTGCAGTTAAAAGGTTTAAACAACTTAAATAGTTTTAAATATAATAGTGCCTTAAAAACTACGGCTGCTTATACGGCAGATAGAGAAGTTTTGTTCGATTTTATTACCTCAGCAAAATTTTTACAAAGCACCATTGCTGATAGTATTTCAGGAAAAACGCCCGCCATAAAAGAACAAGAAATTGCCTTTGAAACTGTTATTTCCGAAGAAAAAAAAGAAACATTAATCGAAGAAAAAGCAGAAGATAGTGCACTTCCTCAAAATTTAAAAGAAGCGGAACAAATTTTAGACCCTGCTTTATTTACTTCAAAAGATCCTAAAATAGACCAAGAAATTGCTGCCAGAAAAAAAGAAGAAGAAACAGATCTTGCCATTGGTAGCCCTTTATCTTTTACAAAAAAAGAAAAACACTCTTTTCAGGAATGGATGCAATTAGCTTCTAAAAAACCTATTGAAAGAGAAGATACTAAACCGGTTGAAATACAAGAGATCCCTAAAACGGAGACTCCCAATAAAAAAGAAAAAGATTCAAAAAAGAAAAAATTTGACCTTATTGATCAATTTATAGAGAATAATCCGAAAATAGTTCCCAAAGAAAATCCTGCTGTAATTGAAATTCAAGAGTCCGTAAAAATTGACAAAACAGAGTTGATGACCGCGACTTTAGCGAAGGTTTATCTAGAGCAAAAAAAATACAAAAAAGCAATTCAAGCTTTCAAAATTTTAAGTTTGAAATATCCAGAAAAAAGTAGTTTCTTTGCATCCCAAATAAAATTAGTACAGAAAATACAAAAAGAAAATAAATGAGCACATTTACAATATTTTTAATCCTGATCATCATTGTGAGTTTATTATTAATGCTAGTGATTATGGTACAGAACCCAAAAGGAGGTGGATTATCTTCTCAATTTGGTGGCGGTGGAACTCAAATAGCGGGTGGCGTAAAAAAAACAGGTGACTTTTTAGATAAAAGTACTTGGACTTTAGCTACTTTGTTGATTGTTTTAATCTTATTGTCTAACATTTCACTTAAAGACAATTACGCACAAACAGAATCTAAATTATTAGATGGTAACACTATCGAGAATACGCTTCCTGATGCATTACCAGAATCGGTTCCTGCACCAACAGAAAACACTCCTGTTCCTGATTCAGAATAAGGTAACAACATAATTTTGAAAAAAATGCCAGCTTGGATGACAAGCTGGCATTTTTATTTTAACAAAGTGTCAGTATAAGCGCAATGGCATAATTTCTGCCATACTTAACTTAATAAATAATAAATCACAATAAAAATTAATTATATGGCTAAAGTTACAATTAAACCATTGGCAGATAGAGTGCTTATTGAACCAATGGCAGCTGAAACAAAAACTGCTTCTGGACTTTATATTCCAGACACCGCAAAAGAAAAACCACAAAAAGGTAAAGTTGTTGCCGTGGGTCCTGGAACAAAAGATGAAAAAGTTACTGTAAAAGTAGGAGACACCGTTCTTTATGGAAAATATGCTGGTACCGAACTGAAATTAGAAGGCACTGACTATTTAATGATGCGTGAAAGCGATATTTTGGCAATAATATAACGCTTTAAGCTATACGCTGTAGGCTTTAAGCATTATGAGAGATTTTAAAAAATACAATATTTGGGAAATCAGTCATAAATTTACTTTGCAAATTTATGGGCTTACCAATAATTTTCCTTCTCATGAAACTTATGGACTCACCTCACAGCTAAGAAGAGCTAGTGCTTCAATTCCAACAAATATTTCTGAAGGTTGCGGGAGAGATAGCGATGCTGAATTCAGTCGATTTTTGACTATCGCAGTTGGCTCTGCTTCAGAAGTTGAATATCTTATTTTACTTTCAAAAGATTTGAATTATATAGATTTTAAAACCTATGAAAGATTAAATTAAGACATCAACACCGTTAAAAGAAAAATATACACATTAAAACAAAAATTAAATTAATAATTAGCATAAAGCACAAGGCTTATAGCCCAAAGCTTATTGCATAAAGCTAGAAATAATGGCAAAAGATATAAAATTTGATATAGATGCACGTGACGGACTTAAAAGAGGCGTTGATGCATTAGCTAACGCAGTAAAAGTAACACTTGGCCCAAAGGGTAGAAACGTTATCATTAGTAAATCTTTCGGTGCTCCTGTAGTAACCAAAGATGGTGTTACTGTTGCAAAAGAAATTGAATTAGCAGATCCTTTAGAAAATATGGGTGCGCAAATGGTGAAAGAAGTTGCTTCTAAAACCAACGATTTAGCAGGTGACGGTACCACCACTGCTACCGTTTTAGCACAAGCTATCGTTAAAGAAGGCTTAAAAAACGTTGCTGCGGGCGCTAATCCAATGGATTTAAAAAGAGGTATCGACAAAGCTGTTGAGGCGATTGTTGCTGATCTTGCTAAACAAGCTCAAAAAGTTGGTGATTCTTCTGATAAAATAAAGCAAGTAGCGTCAATTTCTGCAAACAATGACGAAACTATTGGTGAGTTAATCGCTAAAGCTTTCGGAAAAGTGGGTAAAGAAGGTGTTATCACTGTTGAAGAAGCCAAAGGTACTGATACGTATGTTGATGTAGTTGAAGGTATGCAGTTCGATAGAGGTTACCTTTCTCCTTACTTCGTAACCGATTCTGAGAAAATGGTTTCTGAATTAGAGAATCCGTATATATTATTATTCGACAAGAAGATTTCTTCTATGAAAGATATTCTTCCTGTTTTAGAGCCTGTTGCCCAATCAGGAAAACCACTTTTAATTATCGCGGAAGATGTTGATGGTGAAGCATTGGCGACTTTAGTAGTAAATAAATTAAGAGGTTCTTTAAAAATTGCAGCAGTAAAAGCGCCAGGTTTCGGAGATCGCAGAAAAGCAATGCTTGAAGATATTGCTATTTTAACAGGTGGAACGGTAATTTCTGAAGAAAGAGGTTTCTCCTTAGAAAATGCTTCTTTAGACCTTTTAGGAACTTGCGAAAAAATATCTATCGATAAAGACAATACTACTATTGTTAACGGTGCTGGTGTTGCAAAAGATATTAAATCTAGAATAAATCAAATCAAAGCTCAAATAGATTCTACAACGTCTGACTACGATAAAGAAAAATTACAAGAACGTTTAGCTAAATTAGCTGGTGGTGTTGCCGTTTTATATGTTGGTGCTGCTTCTGAAGTAGAAATGAAAGAGAAAAAAGA
>JANQTG010000164.1:0-12930 GCA_030731855.1 Cellulophaga sp.
TCTAACCATCTAACCATCTAACCATCTAACCATCTAACCATCTAACCATCTAACCATCTAACCTTCTAACCATCTAACCTTCTAACCATTTGTAGCCGAAGTGAACCGACTAATAAAAAACTATTTATCTTTTTTAACGAATACACCACACAATTAAATCTGTTGACAACAATATTTTATTTTAAAACCACGATTAAGTTATGTTTGATAGCTTTAGTAAAGGTTTTTTCTTTTAAAAGGCTATTTTTGCTAAGTGAATGAAAATTCAATAAAAAAAAGTAAAAAAACCAATTTCAAATCGGACTGCTTGTTTAAAATGAAAGTTTATAATATTTTATTTCTTTGTTACTTCATGGTTTCGGCTATATATAGTCAAGACATAAAAAACGAAGAAAGTAATCCCTATATTAATTTTAAAGAGGCATCAAACTCTAAAGATAGGTTCGAGCTTTTTTTTAATGCTCCAAATCGATACAATCAAAACTCTGCCTTTGATTGGAAAAAATCTTTAGAAGAATATTCATCTAATGCCATAGCTTCAAAAGATTCTACTGCTATTTTCGACTATAAATTAATGCAAAGTCAGGTTTTTTATGATCTTGGCGAATATTCTAAAAGCGTTGATTGGCTAAATGATCTTTATAAATCTAAAGAAAATATTCCTTTAGAACGAAAAAAAATTCTTTTAGAACTTTTAGATGGCAATTATGCAAAATTAAAACTGTACGTAAAACAAACTGAAGTTCGTAAAGAAAAAAAAGAATTAGGAATAACAGAGAATATCACCTTTTACGACATATACTCCAATTTAGGCATTCCTAAAAAGGCAATGGATGAGTATATTCAAGAAGTGAGTAAAACTATAAATCCTAAAGATTACTTTCAAAATGCTGAGTATAATAACAACATTGGCTATTACTTATGGCTTGATAATAAACAACCTCCTGCTATTAACAAGTTTAAAGATGCTCAATCTTTTATTAATTTATATATAGGCTCTATACTAGATGTAAAAACAGAAAATGATTTAGTAAAAGCAAATTTTTTGAAAGGAATTATTGCCGGTAATTTAGGTAAATGTTATGTGGATCTAAAAGATTTTGATAAAGCTATACCGTATTTAAAAACTAGTTTAGAAACTATAAATGAATACAGAATGGGCGCTTATTCTCCTCAACTTATTGAAAACGTACTTTATTTAGCTGATGCAGAATTACAAACTAATAATTTAAATGATGCGCTTTTATTATTAGAAAAAGATTTTTCATATGTAGAGGCAGAACATATTTTAAAACGTAACAGATTATTTGCTGCCTATTATGATAAAAAACAAGACTTTGAAGCTGCATCATTTTATTACAAAAAGAATATTAGAACCAGAGATTCTATTGCAGCGAATGAAAAAATAGTCACAGGAGAACAGCTGGAAACTTTAGTGCAATCGGAGTTAGAGAGCTCCAAAGCTGAACTTAAAGAGTCTAGAGAAGACTTGGCTATAAAGAGTAGTGAAATGGAAGCATTGGATGTTAAAATTACAGCAGTTTTCATCTCTCTGATTTTTACTTTACTAGGTTTTGCTGGTTTGGTGTATGCTTATTTACGTAGTATTAAAGCACAGCGGATTATTGTAAAACAAAAGTATATTATTGAAGCTGCTTTAGTTGAAAAAGACTCACTTTTAAAAGAAATTCACCACCGGGTAAAAAATAATTTACAAATGGTGTCTAGCTTATTAAGTTTACAGACTAAAAATACCAGAAGTAAAGCAGCCATTGAGGCTTTAGAAGAAGGAAAGAGTAGGGTAAAGGCTATGGCGTTAATTCATCAAAAATTATATCAGAATGACGATTTGTCGGTGATTGAAATGCAAGGTTATATAGAAAGTTTAGTGAATAGCATACAATCTGTTTACAAAAAAGGCGGACATAAGATTAACATTACTATAGACGCCGAAAATGTAGAATTAGATATTGATAGAGCAATTCCTTTTGGTTTAATTTTAAATGAACTTGTTTCTAATTCTTTTAAATATGGATTCCCAAATGATGATGAAGATGGAAGCATAAATATTCATATTCGTAAAAATAATGGGCAACAAGGCTTTTTTGAATATACTGACAATGGTATAGGATTACCCGAAAATATGGAAGACCGCACTGATGCATCCATGGGAATTCGCCTAATGAACCGTTTAGTAAATCAATTACAGTCTACCATGAATATTGATAAGGTAAGTGAAGGTGTTCGTTTTTGGTTCAATTTTAAATAGTTAATATCCTTTAGTCATAATATCTAAATACTTAAATATAGCATTAAAATGAAAATCACTTTTCTAGGTCACGCTACTTTATTGATAAAAACTACAAAATCTTCAATCCTTGTCGATCCTTTTATTTCCGGTAACGAATTGGCTAAACATGTTATAAACTTAGACGAATTAAAGCCCGATTATATTTTATTGACTCACGCGCACCAAGATCATGTTTTAGATGTTGAAATTATTGCAAAACAATCAAAAGCTACCATTGTAAGTAATTATGAAATAGCAACATATTACGAGAATAAAGGCTTTAAAGTACACCCCATGAATCATGGTGGAAGTTGGAATTTTGATTTCGGAAGGTTAAAATATGTTAATGCTATACATTCTTCTTCATTTGCAGATGGTACTTATGGTGGTCAGCCAGGCGGCTTTATACTCTCCGCAGATAACAAAAACGTTTATATCGCAGGCGATACTGCCTTAACCATGGATATGCAATTAATTCCAATGAGCTTTGCTCTAGATTTAGCTATTTTACCCATCGGAGATAATTTTACTATGGGTGTTGATGATGCTATAATTGCCTCGGATTTTGTCGGCTGTGATGTTGTTTTAGGATATCATTTTGATACCTTCGGATACATAAAGATAGATCACGAACAAGCCAAACAAAAATTCACCGAAGCCGATAAAAAACTACATTTGTTAGAAGTAGGAAAGTCAATTATTTTATAATTTTAGACTTCAGTAACTAGTGGCTAGTAGTTAGTAGCTAGTATTTAGTCTTAATACTTTTGAAATTTCGTATTTCTAATTTCGTATTTTTTTAGTCTTAATACTTAATACCTAGTACTTAATACTTTTAAAATTTCGTATTTCGTATTTCTAATCTCGTATTTCGTATTTTTTTAGTCTTAATACTTAATACTTAGTACTTAATACTTTTGAAATTTCGTATTTCTAATTTCGTATTTCTAATTTCGTATTTTTTTTGTCTTAATACTTAATACCTAGTACTTAATACTCTTAAAACTTCGTATTTTCTAGTACTCAATACTTTACCGAACTTCACTTCGCATCACCAAACGATGCAATAGTTTAGGAAAAAATCGTTTCACAAATACTCCAAAAACTTCTTTTTGACCTATATACGCCTCAAATTTCTCTTTGTCAATAGTTTTTTTCATTTTTTGAGCAAAAATGGCGACAGGTAAACCGTTTTCTGTAGCTTGGTCTTCGCTATTTTGAGAACTACCATCGGCTGTTAAGGCATTTTTAGCAACATTTGTTTGTACAAATCCCGGACAAATTAGAGTCACTTTTAATCCGTCTTTTTCATGCTCCATGCGTAAAGCATCAAAAAAACCATGTAAGGCGTGTTTGGCACCACAATAGCCAGAGCGGTATGGCGATGCAAATTTTCCCATTAAACTAGTAACGCAAACAAACTGTCCTTTTTGTTGTTCTATAAAGCGAGGTAAAACTAATTTGGTCAAAGCCACAGTACCTAAATAATTTACCTCCATTAATTTCTGATATACCTCAAAATCTGTTTCAATAATCAAAGAACGTTGACTGATGCCCGCATTATTAATCAGAATATCGATACCACCAAAAGCATTAAAGGCTTGTGTTGTAATTACTGCTAGTTCTTTAAAATTACTTATATCTAAAGGTAAAACAAAACAGTTTTCAGGAAATTCACATTGTTTTTTTACTTGTTCTAAAGCGACTGCATTTCTTGCTGAAACTATTATTTTATGCTGAGTTTGATTGTATAAATACGCTAATGCTTCTCCAATTCCTGATGATGCTCCTGTAATCCAAATTACTTTTTCTGTTTTCATCTGTTTTTATGGGTTTTAAAAGTCAAAATATAGTTAAATTTGAGCTGATAAATATGAAAGCAACCTACAAAAAATATATTCTCGATTTTAAAAGAGCTAGTGGTACCTCTCGTGGTATTTTAAACCAGAAAGAAACTTGGTTTATTATCTTAGAAAAAAACGAAAAATTAGGTATCGGTGAATGTGGAATTTTACGTGGATTGAGCGTTGACGATGTTCCCAATTATGAAGCAACTTTAAAATGGACCTGTGAAAATATCCATTTAGGAAAACAAGCGCTTTGGGATAATTTGATGGAATTTCCCAGTATTCAATTTGGAGTAGAACAAGCTTTTTTATCTTTAGAATCAGAACATCCTTTTGAATTATTTCCTTCTAACTTTACAAAAAATCAAGCATCGATTCCTATAAACGGACTAATTTGGATGGGTGACGAGGGGTTTATGCTCGAACAAATTCAGCAAAAACTAGCGGAAGGTTTTTCTTGTATTAAAATGAAAATCGGCGCGATTGACTTTGATACCGAGTTAAAGCTTTTAGCATCCATCAGAAAAAAATATACCAAAGAACAAATAGAACTTAGAGTTGACGCGAATGGCGCTTTTAGTCCTGAAAATGCCTTACAAAAGCTACAGCAATTAGCGGAGTACGACTTGCATTCCATTGAACAGCCCATAAAACAAGGCAATTTTGCGGCTATGAAAAGCTTATGTGAAAAAACACCTTTACCCATAGCGTTAGATGAAGAGCTAATTGGTGTTTTTGAATTTGATAAAAAAGTAGCTTTACTAGAAGCAATACAACCCCAATATATTATTCTAAAACCAAGTTTTGTAGGTGGTTTTAAAGGGAGTCAAGAATGGATAAATATCGCTAAAGAAAAAAATATAGATTGGTGGATTACCAGCGCCTTAGAAAGTAATATTGGCTTGAATGTGATTACACAGTGGACCTACACTTTAGATTCAAAACTACCACAAGGTTTGGGTACAGGGAGTTTGTATACCAATAATTTTGAGAGTCCCTTAACCGTAAAAAACGGCACTATTTTTTATAATAAAGAGAAAGATTGGCAAACTAATTTAATAAACGATTTATGTATATAGAACAGGCCTATAAAGGCTTAAAAGATTCATGGCGGTATATTGTTGGTGTTATATTCATATTTATTGGTTGGCAAGCGGTCGGAATGATTCCTTTATTTTTAGGTATGATGTCAAAAACCTTATCAGGAGAGCCACCGCCTTTGAGTGTTCCTGAAATGGTTACAAGTTTTGGACCTAATCTTTTTTTACTACTTATGTTACTATCCTTTGCAATAGGATTGGTTTTTATATTTTTAACCGTTAAATTATTGCATAAACAATCTATTACCGCTTTAACTACGTCCAGGAAGAAAATAGACTGGAAAAGAGTGTTTTTCGGATTTTTTACTTGGGCAATAATAACCATCATCATGGTTGGTCTAGATATCTATAGTTCTCCTGAAAATTATGAGTGGAACTTTAATTTGCAGCCTTTTTTAATTTTATTAGTCATTAGTCTTGCGCTAATACCACTTCAAACTAGTTTTGAGGAGTATTTATTTAGAGGATATTTAATGCAGGGCATAGGTTTAGCTTCAAAAAATAGATGGTTACCCCTTGTTTTTACCTCAGTTGTTTTTGGTTTAATGCATATACTAAATCCGGAAGTTGAAAAACTAGGGTACGGAATTATGGTGTATTATATAGGAACAGGTTTCCTTTTAGGAATTTTGGCTTTAATGGACGAAGGTTTAGAACTTTCTTTAGGTTTTCATGCTTCAAATAATTTAGTAACTGCTTTATTAGTAACTGCGGATTGGACGGCGTTTCAGACAGAATCTGTTTACAGAGATATTTCAGAACCAGAATTAGGTTGGGATGTATTTATCCCGGTTTTAGTCGTTTATCCAATACTACTCTATATTTTCGCTAAAATGTACAACTGGACCAACTGGAAAGAAAAACTTACGGGTAAAGTATTATCAGAAGAAGCGTTTTTAATTAATGAAGCTAAATAAAATAATGACTCCAAAAATAATTCATTCAGATTTTAAACTAAACGGAATAACCTTTTCTTTTGACGATTTAAAGGAGGTTGGATACTGTTTAGTCAAAGAAGGTAAAAATTTTGAAATTGCAATTGGTAACTTTCTGATGGATTGGGTTGATGATTCAGAAACCATTACAGTTTCTACCTCTGGATCTACAGGAGTTCCAAAGAAAATAAGCTTAAAAAAACAGCAGATGGTCAATTCTGCTTTAGCTACTGGAAAGTTTTTTGATTTGAATCCTACAAACACCGCTTTATTGTGCTTACCAGCCGATTATATTGCCGGTAAAATGATGCTAGTAAGAGCCATGGTTTTAGGCTTGAGATTAGATTATGTGCTTCCAGATTCCACTCCTTTAAAATGTATTAAAACAGCCTATGATTTTGGAGCAATGATTCCTTTACAATTAGAAAATTCTTTATCAAAAATTAATTTTTTTAAGAAGCTTATTATCGGCGGTGCGCCACTTTCAAATACTTTAATAGCGAAAGTTCAAAAGAAAAAAACCGTTATGTATGAAACATATGGGATGACGGAAACTATTACCCACATTGCCGCTAAAAAAATCAATCATAACACCAACAAAAATCTCTATTTTGAGGCGCTCCCAAATGTAACTTTGAGTACTGACGATCGAGATTGTTTAGTTATTGATG
The DNA here is from genome assembly GCA_030731855.1 of Cellulophaga sp. Taxonomy (GTDB): domain Bacteria; phylum Bacteroidota; class Bacteroidia; order Flavobacteriales; family Flavobacteriaceae; genus Cellulophaga. The sequence continues at coordinate 6,844 of JANQTG010000164.1, forward strand.
CTCCTGAAATTTCAGATGAAGTAGTTATTACTAATGATGTGGTAAATTTAATTTCAGCTCAAGAGTTCGAGTGGTCAGGAAGGTTTGATAGTATTATTAATTCTGGTGGTGTAAAATTAAATCCTGAAACGATTGAAGCCAAACTAAGTGCGCTATTAGAAGTTCCCTTTTTTGTAGCAGGTGTTCCCGATGCTATTTTAGGTCATAAATTAATTTTGTTAGTAGAAGGTGCTGCTGATGTGGCTACTATTCAAACCAAAATAGCAAGACTTAAAAGCTTAGCTAAGTTTGAAATTCCGAAAGAAACTTATAGCCTAGAAAAATTTATCAGAACAGAAAACGGGAAAATCCAACGTACTAAAACTTTAGTATTACTCCGAAAGTAGCGTTCACTCACTAAAAAGTAGCGTTGCCTAATTCCTTATTTTAAAAACCCTATTCATCTTTTAGTTTTACATCAAACATAAAACTAAAAAACATGAAACATTTATTTTTAATTACAGCTACGTTCTTAAGCTTTTGGACAAGTACAGCACAACAAAATACTCAAGAAACCATAACTGATTCCATTTTGGATCAAAATAAGCCTAAAATAACTACCACCAGGCTTAGCTCTCATACAGATACCAATAAAATTTCAACTCCATTATATATAATTGATGGTGAAATTGTGGATAAGGATTCCTTTTATAATATAAACCCATCAACTATTGCTGACTTAAAAGTTTTAAAAGGTGCCGAAATCTTGGCTGTTTATGGGGAATCAGCTAAATATGGGGTTATTCTCATGAAAACCAAAGGAGAACAACATATAGATACTCAAATACAATATGATAACCTTCCATTTACAGTGTATAATGTTCCTACCAAAAATTTAAATATTCAGGAAGATATTTACAATGCACTTAGGGCTTCTGTTCCTGGCATACAAATTACGAATACAGATGTAACAAGGAATCAAACACCTCAAATAACTATGCGTGGGGACAGTAATACCATTTATATTATTGACGGCGTTCGATTTTTTGACGCCAGTATTTTAAACACACTAAATCCAAATGATATTGAAAGTATTAAAGTCGCACCCAATGCGGCGGCTGAGAATTTTTTACGATTTAACCATAACTAAAAATGAAAAAAATGAAAAATTATATACTAGTATTCGCATTAGCTTTTGTTAGTTTAGCTACAAGAGCTCAAGTAAAAACGATTACAGGAACAGTTACCGATGCGACTGGTCCTTTACCAGGTGTTTCTATTTTAGTAAAAGGTACTGCAAATGGAACACAAACCGATTTTGATGGTAAATACGCCATAAAAGCTTCAACAGGAGATGTTTTAGTGTTTGCTTATATTGGATATACCAGTGAACAAATTGTAGTCAAGGATAAAGAATTTATTCATGTGGAGCTTAAGGAAGATGCTCAGGCTTTAGAAGAGGTGGTGGTTGTTGGCTATGGAACAACAACAACACGCAGTATTACATCTTCTTTAATAAGCGTAAATTCAGAATCTCTAATTAAAAAGGAAAAAGCAAATGCCTATCACAATAGTATTTCGCAACAATTACAGGGCAGAGCAGCGGGTGTACAAATCACGAATACTTCTCGGAATACCGGGGCAACTCATAACATTGAAATAAGAGGAAACTCTAGTTTAGTAAATTTCAAAAGACAGAATAAAACCAATGCTATAGTGAGAGCATCTCCTGAAATTAAAATAAGAGGTGCTGCAACCATAAATACTAATGAACAGCCTTTATATATTGTGGATGGTGTCCCAATTCAGGCTATAAATAATGCCGTTGTTGCCAATTTAGACCCAAAAACTATTGACAAAATAAATGTCTATAAAGGAGTCAAAGCTAGAAAAATATTTGGGTCTTCTGCTAAAAATGGCTGTGTGGTTATTACAACAAAAAAAGGTACTTACCAGATTGATTATGACGAGCAATATGCCCAAATTACAGAAAATAAGTTTGAAAAAGTCAACTTAAATCCGCTTTCTACCTTTTCTATTGATGTTGATAAGGCTGGTTATAGCAACATTAGAAGATTAATTAATAATGGTAGTCAAGTGCCTATAGATGCTGTAAAAATTGAGGAAATGGTCAACTATTTTGACTATCAATATCCGCAACCTAAAGATGAACATCCATTTTCTATCAATTTAGAAGCTGCTGAAACACCTTGGAATAATGATACTCAATTAGTTCGTATTGGTTTACAGGGTAAATCGTACTTGAATGAAGAATTACCAGCATCCAACTTAACTTTTTTGATTGATGTATCCGGTTCTATGAATAATCAAAATAAATTGCCTTTGTTAAAATCAGCCTTTAAGTTATTGGTACATCAACTTAGAGAAAAAGATAAAGTGGCCATTGTAGTTTATGCTGGGGCAGCAGGAGTAGTTTTAGAGCCAACAAGTGGCAATCAAAAAGAAAAAATAATAAACGCTTTAGATAATTTACAAGCTGGTGGTTCTACGGCTGGAGGTCAAGGTATTGAGCTGGCTTATCAATTAGCTGATAAGAATTTTAAAGCCAATAAAAACAATAGAGTTATTTTGGCCACTGACGGTGATTTTAATGTGGGTGCATCTTCCGATAAAGATATGGAAATCTTAATTGAAGAAAAACGTAAATCAGGGGTGTTTTTATCAGTATTAGGCTTTGGAATGGGAAATTATAAAGATTCCAAGTTAGAAAAATTAGCTGATAAAGGAAATGGGAATCACGCGTATATTGATACCATGCAGGAAGCTCAAAAGGTATTTGGAAAAGAGTTTGGAGGGACTTTCTTCACCATTGCTAAAGATGTAAAAATTCAGATAGAATTTAATCCCACAAAAGTGCAAGGCTATCGCTTAATTGGGTATGAAAATAGGTTATTAGCTGATGAAGATTTTGTTGATGATACCAAGGATGCTGGTGAGTTAGGCAGTGGGCATACGGTTACCGCACTGTACGAAATAATTCCCATAGGTGTAAAAAGTGATTATTTAAAAGAAGTCGCGGACTTAAAATATACCGATAAAACAACTAAAACCGAGTTTTCAGATGAACTTTTTACCGTAAAATTCAGGTATAAAAAACCAAACGAAGACAAAAGTATCGAAATGGTTGAAGTTTATAAAAATTCAGAAACTCAAATGTCTTCTGATTTTAAATTTGCATCTTCGGTAGCTCTTTTTGGGATGCATTTACGCAAATCACAATATCTTAACAATTCAAATTTGAATGATGTATTGGCTTTAGCTTCCGAAGGAAAAGGTAATGATAATGAAGGATATCGAGCTGAATTTATACGCTTAGTAAAAACAGCAGATACTAGTCTTTAAAAAGTGCCTCCGGGCACTTTTTTGTTGGAACTTATTTTGTATTTTCAACCTTGAAATATAAAATCCATGAAAAAACTACTTCTTGCCATTAGCTTTTTATACGCCCTAAGCACAACAGCACAATATATTTTACCAGAACATGAACGAGCGCGAGTGGTTGATGAAATTTTATCGGAACGGTTCAATAATTTATTACCAAGTTTAATGGATGAAACTGGTATTGACATGTGGATTCTTATTTCGCGAGAATATAACGAAGATCCGGTTTTAAAAACAATGCTTCCTGCTACATGGTTAAATGCACGCCGCAGAACTATTTTACTTTTTAACCGGGATAAGAGTAAAAATACCATTGAGAAATTAGCTGTTGCAAGGTATAATGTAGGCGAAAATATTGTTTCTGCCTGGGATAAAGAAAAACAGCCCGACCAATGGAAACGATTGACGGAACTTATTGAAGAACGCAATCCCACTAAAATCGGACTCAATTTTTCTAAAGATCATAATATTGCCGATGGTTTGGATAAGACGGATTATGATGAATTCATAAAAAACCTTCCTAAAAAACACCACAATAAAATAGTTTCTGCCGAACAATTAGCCGTTCGGTGGATAGAAACTCGTACGCCAAGAGAAATTGTGATTTACAATCAATTGGTAAACATTACCCATGAAATTATTGCCGAAGCTTTTTCCGAAAAAGTAATTACACCAGGCGTTACCACAACCACAGAAGTAGAGTGGTGGATGCGTCAAAAAGTCACCGATTTAGGTTTAGAAACATGGTTTCACCCAACGGTTGATGTACAGCGAAGTAGTGAAGAGTTGGTATCGCATTTATATTCGTTTTCAGGTCGCCCTGATGATATGGTTATTTTACCTGGTGATTTAGTGCATTGCGATTTCGGAATTACCTATTTACGACTAAATACCGATTGCCAAGAGTTGGCCTATGTCTTAAAGCCTAATGAAAAAGAAGCGCCTAAGTTTTTGGTAGAGGGCTTAAAAGCAGGAAATCAAGTACAGGATTTTCTAACCAATAACATGATAACGGGTAGAACAGGTAACGAAATTCTGGCAAAAGCACTCAATGAAGCGAAAGCAGCGGGACTAAGACCTTCCATTTACACCCATCCCTTAGGTTCTTACGGACATTCGGCCGGAACAACTATCGGTATGTGGGATTCACAAGGCGGCGTAATGAAAGACGATGGTGAAAATTACCCTTTACGACCCAATACCGTTTATGCTATTGAACTCAACACCACCATTACCGTTCCGGAATGGAATAGAGACATAAGAATTATGCTCGAAGAAGCTGGTTTTTATGGCGAAAACGGATTCCGATATGTCAACGGTCGACAAACGGAGTTGCTTTTAATTCCGAGAGTTAAAAGTCATCAGGGGAAGTAGTTTTAGAATTCAACCTATAAAAAGCAAAAGAAGCAATAAAACCGATCAAAGAAAAAACAGCAAGCATCATAAAAACATGTTGATGCCCAGTTTCTCCCGGAGAATTATCTAACAAATAACCACTTAATAAATCAGCAAAAATATCTGGAGTAAATCCAATTAAAGACATCATTCCAACAGCCGTTCCTGTAAGTACTAATGGAATACTGCCTTCTTGCATGGTAGCAAAGTACAAGGCTCTTGCGGCATACACTCCGGTTGCAGTAATCAAAATACCCATAAAAAATAAGCTGGTAGTGCTTGGGTTGATGATTCCTGAAGCAAATAGCAAGGCACCAAGGATGCTAATAATAAAACTAATCATAAGCCAAAGCGTAGTTTTTGATCTATCAGCTAAAAAACCGATCGTAATTCCGATAACGGGTCTTATGAATAATAAAAAAGTACCAATTTGTGCGGACGTAACTTCATCTAACAACATAACTTCTCTGGCATAAAGCGAAAAAATATCGGTGGTCTTATAGCCTACATAAGCGCATAGAATGATGAGCATCAATAACCATACAGAAGGAATTTTTAAGACCGTAGTAATCTGAGAAAATGCTATTTTTTCAATTAGAATTTCTTTTTCATTCTCGTCTGTAGATTTCATAAAAAACCAAACCAACACACCAATAAGGGAGACAATTCCGGAAGAAATTAGAATTACGTATTTAAAAGCTTCTTTTCTATCTACTAAAGCGGCCTCTTCAATAACACCGATGATGAATAAAGAGAAAATAAAAACTCCCAATGCACCAAAAAGCGCACCGACTAAACCACGACCACCATCTAAAAATCCGAATGCTTTTCCTTGAGACGTTTTTCCACCCCAAACCCTTGTTGCTTTAATCATGGGAGCCCAAAACAGAAAAATTGTGGTAAAACCCCAATACCCATAGAGTATTCGTAAGGTTAAAAGTGAAGGATAACTAGCCAAAATTAATCCACCTAAAGCAGTAGCCCATAAAGCAAAACCTATTAACTTTCTCGGAGGATATTTATCTGCGATTGGTCCTCCAAATAAATAAGATACCAAGGCTACAACTCCATAAACTGCATTCAAAGTGCCTAATTCTAGGTTTGTAACTTCAAAAACATCTAATACAGTAGATCTAAAAACACGTTTTAAGACAAAAGGCAAAATAAAAACAGCTTCCCCTGCAAGAATAAGTAGCAGGAGATATAACCAGTTTTGCTTTTTCTTAGTTTCAATAATATTCGTTAATTTATATTAAATAATAGTAGGTTTTTGAACCAAAAAAATAATTTTCAACCATCAACCATCAACCA
>JANQTG010000164.1:13030-14225 GCA_030731855.1 Cellulophaga sp.
TCAACCATCAACCATCAACCAACTTAAACCTGAATAACCCCTAAATTAAAAGGCTTTTCAATCGGTGCATGATTGGCAGCGGAAATGCCCATAGAAATCCATTTTCTAGTATCTAAAGGATCAATAACGCCATCCGTCCATAAGCGAGAGGCTGCGTAATATGGCGATACTTGATTGTCGTAACGGTCTTTAATTTTATTAAATAATTCCGCTTCTTTTTCTGGCGTAATCTTTTCTCCCTTTTTCTCTAAAGATGCTTTTTCAATTTGTAATAACACTTTTGCTGCTGAGTTGCCACTCATAACAGCCAGTTCTGCGCTAGGCCATGCGACAATAAGTCGTGGGTCGTATGCTTTACCACACATGGCGTAATTACCTGCGCCATAGCTGTTTCCGATTACAATCGTAAACTTTGGCACTACAGAATTACTCACAGCATTTACCATTTTTGCACCATCTTTGATAATGCCGCCGTGCTCACTTTTACTGCCGACCATAAAGCCCGTAACATCTTGTAAAAAGACTAGTGGAATTTTCTTTTGGTTGCAATTAGCAATAAATCGGGTAGCTTTATCGGCAGAATCGGAATAAATAACCCCACCAAATTGCATTTCTCCAGCGGTAGTTTTTACTACCTTTCTATGATTGGCAACAATACCAACCGCCCATCCATCAATGCGAGCGTAGCCTGTTAAAATTGTTTTTCCGTAACCTTCTTTATATTGTTCAAATTCTGAATTATCCACTAAACGTTTAATAATTTCCACCATATCATACTGATCGCTTCTCGATTTTGGTAAAATTCCATAAATATCTTGAGGGTTTTCTTTTGGTTTGGTGGCTTCAATTCTGTTATAACCGGCCTTATCAAAATCTCCGATTTTACTAACGATATTTTTGATGGTGGTTAAGGCATCAGCATCATCTTTAGCCTTATAATCGGTAACACCGCTAATTTCGCAATGCGTTGTGGCGCCGCCTAAAGTTTCATTATCAATACTTTCGCCAATCGCCGCTTTAACTAAATAACTTCCCGCTAAAAAAATACTTCCTGTTTTGTCCACAATTAAAGCTTCGTCACTCATAATGGGCAAATAAGCACCACCCGCAACACAACTTCCCATCACCGCAGAAATTTGGGTAATTCCCATACTGCTCATGATGGCATTATTTCTAAAAATGCGTCCAAAATGTT
>JANQTG010000165.1:0-5026 GCA_030731855.1 Cellulophaga sp.
TACTATTGTGTCCTACGGAGCAGGAGTGCACTGGGCGATAGAAACTTTAGAAAATCAACCAAGTATTAAAGCAGATCTTTTAGATTTAAGGACATTACAACCCTTAGATCTTGATGCGATTTATACTTCCGTAAAGAAAACAAACCGACTAATAATTCTTCAAGAAGACAGTATGTTTGGAAGTATTGCTAGCGATATTTCGGCCTTAGTGATGGAAAATTGTTTTGAATTTTTAGATGCTCCCATAAAACGAGTAGCGAGTATCGAAACTCCTATACCTTTTGCTAAAAAGCTAGAAAATAACTACTTACCTAAAAATAGATTTGAACAAGAACTGTTAGCCCTTTTGGCTTATTAGCATTCGCGCTAAAAATAGATTTCTTCAAAGTAATAGTACGGCAGGCTTATTTAGATATTGCACCGTATTAACAGCGTTTTAACGCATATACGAGATTCTAATTTCACCTTTTGATCGTATATCAATCTAAATAAATAGAAATCCTATGAAGAAAGTTTTAATTTTAAGTGCAGTCATAAGCCTCTTTTTAAGTAGCTGTGGTGTTTCAAAACTGGCAAGAGAACAAAAGAATTTATTGAATGGCACGTGGACTTTAGATAATGTCCGTTTTGAAAATCAACCTGGCACTTTTAAATCGGTTTTATTTAACGACGCACAAGATATTTGCTTCGAAGGTAGTACTTGGTTTTTTAGAAAAAACAATAATACAGGTAGCTATACCATTGCTCCCTCTAGTCTTTGCCAAAGTGGAGATCGTTTTATTCGTTGGTCTGTGGTTGAAAGTGATCTAGGTACCAACCAGCTTCAATTTAAAATGATTGATGAAAAGTACAAAGATATTTCTGGAGGTTTGGGCTACAGATTAACTATAAAAAACATAACGAACTCTAATATGGAATTAGCCTCAGAAGTTACTGCTAACGGAGCACCTGTATCGGTTGTATACGAATTTTCTAAAAAGTAACAGAATAGTCGAAAGTCCAAAGTCCAAGGTTAAAGACAATAGAATAAATAAAATCAACAAAAGCTTAATAAGCTCAGGAAAAACTTAACAAGTAAAAATAAAATAAACAAAAATATTAACTGCTTAAAGCATAAGGCTTATAGCCTAAAGTAAATCTAAATACTTATGAAAAATATAGGAATAAAATTAACGATAGTATTAATGGCTACAACTTTTATCGTAAGCTGTAGTGCCATTAAAAATGCAAATAATACTCAAAAAGGTGGTGCAATAGGTGCAGGAAGTGGTGCAGCTATTGGCGGTATTATTGGTAATAATGTGGGTAAAGGAAACACAGCTTTAGGTGCCATTATCGGAGCTGTTGTGGGTGGTGCTGCTGGTGGATATATTGGTCACCGAATGGACAAGCAAGCGCAACGAATTGAAGAAGAAATTCCTGGAGCAGAAGTTACTAGAGTTGGCGAGGGAATAAATGTTGTATTTAATGAAGATGCTGGCGTACATTTTGAAACCAGTAGATCAGACGTAAAAGGTACCTCAGCAGCTACCTTAAACAGCTTGGTAACTATTTTAAACGAATATCCTGACACCTTTATCTTAGTTGAAGGACACACAGATAGTGCAGGACCTGACGAGTATAACATGAATCTTTCTCAACGAAGAGCTGAATCTGTTACCAATTATTTAACCAGTAAGGGTATAGCGCCCAATAGATTAACTACAAAATGGTATGGAGAAACACAACCTAAGTCAGACAATAGCACAGTAGAAGGAAAAGCTAAAAACCGTAGAGTAGAAATGGTGATCGTAGCCGATGAAAATTTAAAAAAAGAGGCCATTAATAGAACACAGTAATCTATTAGTACTTCTAAAAAATTGAAATCCCAACACTCATGTTGGGATTTTTTTTAGTTAGATTATTGGATCTTTTTATTGTTAGATTTTATAAAAGCAATCTTCAAATAGTAAATTTTAAAATTGTTATCTTCTCACATGGACTAATTGTTACATTTATTTGTATCTTCAAGTTATTATCTTTTTACATTAAAATTCTAGAATATTGTACGATACAGCTATTATTGGAGGTGGTTTAGCGGGACTTACAGCGGCTATTCATTTAACGCAAAAAAACAAACGTGTTATCGTTTTTGAAAAACAAGCTTATCCACATCATAAGGTTTGCGGAGAATATGTTTCTAACGAAATTATTCCGTATTTAGAAAATCTAGGTGTTGACCTATCAAATGCTATCAAGATAGATACACTTCAATTTTCAACCCAAAAAGGGAATAGCATATCCACAAAGTTACCTTTAGGTGGTATCGGAATTAGTCGGTTTACTTTTGATGAAATCTTGTACAAAAAAGCACAAGAACTCAAGGTAACTTTTATTTTTGAAGTTGTTAAATCCATCGATTTTCTTGAAGATAGCTTTACAATTGAAACAGATTCTGGCAAAACAATCACTTCAAAAACGGCTATTGGCGCGTACGGAAAACGCTCTAATTTAGACAAAAAACTGCAACGAGATTTTATTGCAGAAAAATCTTCTTGGTTAGGCGTAAAAGCACATTACAAGCATCCAGATTTTAAAAACAACCTTGTAGCACTCCACAATTTTAAAGGCGGTTATGGTGGCTTATCTAAAACAGAAAGTGGTGCAATTAATTTTTGCTATCTAGTTCATTATGATAGTTTTAAAGAGTTAAAAGACATTCATAGCTTTAATGCTAAAGTAGTTGCTGAAAATCCATTTTTAAAAGAGTTTTTATCTGAAGCTACACCTTTGTTTGATCAACCTTTAAGTATTGCTCAAATATCATTTCAAAAAAAAGAAGCCGTTACTAATCATGTTTTAATGTGTGGTGATACTGCTGGATTAATTCACCCACTTTGTGGCAACGGAATGGCCATGGCGATTCATAGTGCTAAAATAGCAAGTGAATTGTTATGCACTTATTTTGATAGTGATTCTTTAGATAGAAAAACACTAGAAACTAGCTATACAAAACAATGGAAAAATGCTTTTAGGTATCGACTTTGGATTGGCAGAAAATTGCAATGGATTTTATTGCATGATCGATTAGCAAATTTTGTAATGTACATCGTTTCAACATCACCTTTTATGTTGCGTTTTTTAATCAAACAAACCCATGGAAAACCTATTTCTGTATTAAAAGTCTAAAATTTTAATATCAATAAATCGACAGATAAAATCTTGTGATACTTATTTTTTAGTATTTTTAAATATATATATATATTTTTCATCAAAACGAATAACTGCTAAATGCCTTTAAACTTTCCAGAAAGAAGTAATCAGCCCGAATTAATGGATAGTTTTGATGAACCTATAGAATCCTTAAAAGCTGTTTTTCAAGATATTAATCGCGTTAATAAACTCTTAGGTGGTAACAACATAACCATTAATGCCATTGAAAATATAATTGATAAAAATCCACAAGAACAATACATCATTGTTGATATGGGCTGCGGTGATGGAAATATGCTGCGAGAAGTGGCTAGCTATTTTAGAAAAAATAAAATTATTGGAAAATTTATCGGTATCGATTTAAATCAAAATGCGTTGAGCATAGCCAAAGAGGTGTCCAGTGACTTCCCTGAAATAGAATTTGTGTATCAAAATATTCTAAAAATAGATGCTGCTACTTTTTCGTGTGATATTTTGATAAATACCCTAACCATGCATCATTTTACTGATGAACAAGTGGTTCTTTTCTTAAATAAATTTACACAACTTGCTCGTTTCGCAGTTGTTATAAATGATTTACAAAGAAGTAGGGTAGCGTACTATCTTTTTCACTTGTTTAGTAGTATTTTTATAAAAACAAAAATTGCTAAGATTGATGGTTTAATTTCTATTCGTAGAGCTTTTATCAAGAAAGAATTATTTGCCTATTCCAGAGAATTACCAAGTATAAATCACACTATTAAATGGAAATGGGCCTTTAGATACGTTTGGATTTTAAGACCAAAAGCCATAAAAGAAAATACATGAATGATGTAAGAATTGCAGCTGTCACCAAACAATTGCCTAAATATAGCCGTGAAACATCGGATATTTTACCTTTAGTTGAATTTTGGCTTCAAAATCAAGATGATCGCTTTCAGCGTAAAGTGTTGAAAATATTTGAGGGTGCCGCGGTAGACAAACGCTACAGTATTATGGATCCAGAAGAAGTTTTTGTAGCTAGTTCTTTTGAGGATAAAAATGCTATTTACGTGCGTGAAGTTAAAAAATTAGGAACTCAAGTTTTAAAAAAAGCATTAACAAAAACAGGCTGGACGGCAGATTCTTTAGACTATATTATTACGGTGAGTTGCACTGGAATCATGATTCCTTCTTTGGATGCGTATATTATCAACGATTTAGATTTACGACAAGATATTGTTCGGCTTCCTGTAACCGAAATGGGTTGTGCAGCGGGAGTTTCAGGAATTATTTATGCCAAGAATTTTCTAAAAGCAAATCCGAATAAGAGAGCCGCGGTCATTGCTGTTGAAAGTCCCACTGCCACGTTTCAATTAGATGATTACTCCATGGCGAATATGGTCAGTGCCGCTATTTTTGGCGATGGAGCGGCTTGTGTTTTATTATCTTCGGAAAATGACGCTAAAGGTCCTAAAATAATAGGTGAGGGCATGTATCATTTTAAAGATGCTACCCAAATGATGGGTTTTGATTTAACCAACCACGGACTAAAAATGATTTTAGATCCTGCAGTCCCAAATACGATTGCAGAACATTTTCCTAAAATTATTCATCCTTTTTTAGAGAAAAATAACAGCTCAATTGAAAAAGTAAATCATTTAATTTTTCATCCAGGAGGGCGCAAAATTGTGCAAACTGTAGAAGAACTTTTTGGAGCTTTAGGTAAAAACATCGATGACACCAGAGAAGTACTCCGTTTATACGGGAATATGAGTAGCGTTACGGTACTTTATGTATTAGAACGTTTTCTAGAAAAAAACCTTAAAAAAGGAGAACAGGGAATCATGCTAAGTTTTGGTCCTGGTTTTTCGGC
>JANQTG010000165.1:5126-14187 GCA_030731855.1 Cellulophaga sp.
AATGTAACAATTAAAAAAGTTCAAGTGCAAGTTAAAAGTTAAAAGTAGCTTTAAAGAAATTTCGTAATTCTAAATTCGTATTTCGTATTTTTTAAATTTTAAACTTTCTCACTTAATTTTTTAGACATTAGACATTAGACATTCGACATTCGACTAAAATAAAAGATATGTTAAATAAAAAATGGGCTTTAATTCTCGGTGGTAGTAGTGGTTTAGGATTAGCAACTGCTCAGAAATTAGCGCAACATCATTTTAATATTATCATTGTTCACCGAGATCGGCGCAGTGATTTAGCGGAAATTGAAAAAGAGTTTGAATCCATAAAATCAAATGGAGTTCTTTTAAAAAATTATAACCTAGATGCTACCAATACAGCTAAAAGAAAGGAAATTATTTTCGATATAGAAAGCTGGATTGGTTCAGATAAAATTGATGTTTTAGTCCATAGCATTGCAAAAGGAAACCTTAAGCCAATGTACTCTACTACCGAAAAAACTTTAGAACATCAAGATTTTCAATTGACTTTAGAAGCTATGGCCATTAGTGCGTATGATTGGACCAATGCTTTAGTACAACAAAATCTTTTTGCCAAAGATACCCGTATCATTGCTTTTACTAGCGAAGGAAATACAAAGGTAATTCCTAATTATGCTGCGGTTTCCGCTGCTAAAGTAGCCTTAGAAGCTATTATTCGAAATATTGCATTAGAGTTTGCACATATTGGAATAAAAGCGAATTGCATTCAGGCTGGCGTGACGGAAACAGCATCTTTTAAAATGATTCCGGGTAGTGACAAAATTAAAGAATTCGCCATAAAACGCAACCCTAATAAGCGATTAACACAGCCGGAAGATGTCGCTAATGTGGTGTATTTACTTACCACAGAAGAAGCAAAATGGATTACCGGAACCATTATAAAAGTAGATGGTGGCGAAAGTTTACGATAATATGAAATACCCAAATATCATACAACAATTACCGTATTCGAATCCGTTTTTATTCGTGGACGAATTAACCCACATCGATGAAAATGGTGCAGAAGGGCTTTACACCTTTAAAAAAAAGGCTGAATTTTATCAGGGACATTTTAAAGATTTTCCTGTAACACCTGGTGTTTTACTAACGGAGTGCTGCGCTCAGATAGGCGTGGTTTGTTTAGGAATTCATCTTTTAAATTCTGATACTATTAAAAGTGATCAAAATATTCAACTAGCCTTAACAAGTTCTGAAATGGAATTTTATTTACCAGTTTTTCCGGATGAAAAAGTTAGGGTGGTTTCTGAAAAAACATATTTCCGTTTTCAAAAATTAAAATGTTCAGTTAAAATGTATAATTCAGACAATAAGTTGGTTTGTAAAGGCACTATTGCAGGAATGTTTAAAACAGCAGCACATGAGTAATCGCGTTGTAATTACAGGATTAGGTATTTGTGCGCCAAACGGAGTCGATATTGCTAGTTTTACGCATGCGCTAAAAAACGGCATTAGTGGTATCAGCTTTCATCAAGAATTGGCAGATCTAGAATTCGGTTGTCAAATAGGAGGGAAGCCACCCATTTCAAAAGAATTGTTAGCCAATTATTTTACACCCTTACAATTACGCGGACTCAACGCAACGGGTATTATGTATGGTGTAATTGCAGGTATTGATGCTTGGAAAGATGCCCATTTACCTATCGAAAATAACGAACAGCCCGATTGGGAAAATGGCGTTATTTTTGGAACTGGAATTTTAGGGGTAGATCAATTTAGAGAAGCGATTCATTTAATTGACGCTAAAAATACACGAAGATTAGGAAGCACCTCTGTAATGCAAACCATGGCTAGTGGTATTAGTGCTTATTTAGGGGGCATTTTAGGCTGTGGAAATCAAGTTACAACCAATTCTTCTGCGTGTACCACAGGATCGGAGGGAATTTTAATGGCTTATGAACGTATTAAAAATGGAAAAGCAACACGAATTTTAACAGGCAGTTGTAGCGATAGTGGCCCTTATGTTTGGGGCGGATTTGATGCCATGCGTATTTTACCAAGAGCATATAACGATAAGCCAACAAAAGCGAGTAGGCCTATGAGTGTATCGGCTGCCGGATTTGTACCGGGTAGTGGCGCTGGAGCTTTGGTGTTAGAATCTTTAGAAAGTGCTTTAAATCGTGGCGCAACAATATATGCGGAAGTACTCGGTGGTGCCGTAAATAGTGGTGGTCAACGTGGTGAAGGTACCATGACCGCACCCAATAGTGAAGCTGTACAACGTTGCATTACAGATGCCATTAAAGATGCTAAAATTGATAAAAATGATATTGATGTGGTGAACGGACATTTAACTGCCACGAGTAAAGACGGATTAGAAATCGAAAATTGGAGTAAAGCCTTGGAACGCAATCAGCTTGATTTTCCCTACATCAATTCTTTTAAAGCGACTGTCGGGCATTGTTTGGCAGCAGCTGGGAGTATCGAGTCTGTAGCGAGTATTCTTCAATTTAAAGAAGGTGTCATTTTTGAAAACACCAATTGTGAAGATTTAAATCCGGATATTGAAGCTATCGTGCATCCTACGAAAATTCCTAGAAAAACAGTAGCCTACAAACCAAATATCATCGCAAAAGCAAGTTTTGGCTTTGGAGATGTAAATGCTTGTGTTATTTTTAAGAACTATTTGTCCTAATGTTAAAAGTCATAAAGTTAAATGTCGAAAGAAGAATTAGAGGGTAGTTATAAAATGGAAAATTGAAAATTGAAAGTTGAAAATGAAAAAATCAATTCAATATAGTGCTGATAAGCTAACATTACGATGACTCGAATTATATGCAATATTGTGAAGCTTTGTAAGAGCGAAATCTATTAAATTTACGGCTTAATAAAAGGATTGCTTCGCTTTGCTCGCAAAACTATTTCCAAAAATCAAATTATCCAAAAATCGAAAAATCTATCAAAAAATGAATACTGAAGAACGCTATCAAAAATTAAAGGCTATTGTAAAAATATACCTTCCAGAAGATGTCTCTGTGGATGATATTACTGCTGATAGTCATTTTATTAACGAATTGAATATCAATTCTGCTAATTTAGTAGACATTGTTTTAGACGTCGAAGATGCCTTTGATATCTTATTAGAAAATGACGATATGGACCAGATGCAAACGGTGAACAGTGCTTTACAAATTATAGATAAAAAACTAACAGCTAAAGGCTAGTGGTCCGTTGTATTTTTGGCTTCAGGTTCTTCTTTCTCCTTAATTAAGACAGACGCAAGTACACCACCTAATAGCGATACTGCAATTACTGTTAAGGACAACCATTCCGGAATTTCTATCTGGTGCGAAAATAACATCTTTAACCCCACATAAGCCAAAATAACCACTAAGCTATAGTTAATAAAACGGAATTTCTGTAACATTCTTGAAATTAAGAAATACATAGATCGCAAGCCTAAAATAGCAAATATATTAGAGGTGAAAACAATAAAAGGGTCTGCCGTAATCGCTAAAATAGCCGGAATACTATCTAAGGCAAAAAGAATATCTGTTAGCTCAATAACTACAAGTGCAACAAACAATGGTGTTGCAGCATTTAATCCCATTCGTTTTACGAAAAAATCGTGCCCGTTTAATTGTGAAGTAATCGGATATACTTTTTTTATCTGTCTAAACACAAACGATTTTTTAGGATCGAACTCGTGATCATCACCTTTCAACATTTTAAAAGCAGTAAACAAAAGAAATACCCCAAAAACATAAATAACCCACTCGAACCTAGTAATTAAAGCCACTCCAAATAAAATCATCAAGGCCCTAAAAACAATCGCACCTAAAATTCCCCAGAATAAAACACGGTGTTGGTAAATTGGCGGAATTTTAAAAGTGGAGAAAATTACGGCAATCACAAATACATTATCAATACTAAGGGATAATTCTATTAAATAGCCTGTAATATATTTTAAGACGGCACTATTAGGCGTTAATCCTGTTGGGTTATCAATAAAACCTTCGGCAAACAACCAGTATATCACAGCACTAAAACTCATAGCTACCGTTGCCCAAACAGCCGTCCAGATAGCCGCTTCTTTCGTTTTAATAATATGATCTTCTTTGTTAAAGACCCCTAAATCTAAAGCTAGAAAAACAATAATAAGCAATAAGAATAATCCCCAAACTAACATAATATAGTATTTATGGCGTAAATGTAATCATCATTCCATAATCATTATTATCCCAAACGATTTATTTTTGATTGACTTAAAATACTACTTACCAATATTTAATTACAGTAAAGTAAGTACCCATCAATTTAATTTTAGTAATTTTAAAACATAACGAACAACACTTCATAAAAGCTACAAACAAATGAAAAACAAAACAGCAATTTTAGTGCTATTACTCACTTTTTTAGTGAGTGTAGGTACTACATTAAAAGCACAATCGGAGATATTACAAAAACTACATGAAATCGCTATTGTAGATCAAAAAGTAATGATGCCAATGCGTGACGGTGTTCGATTGGCAACAGACATTTACCGACCAAAAACTGGAGGTCCGGTGCCTATTATTTTTTCGAGAACGCCGTATAATTTTAATACTTGGCAAGATGGTAAAGAAAGTACAAGAGCCTTAGAAACTGCCTACAAAATGGTAGAGCAAGGCTATGCGTACGTAGTTCAAAATGAACGTGGACGCTACTTTTCAGAAGGAGAATGGGATATTTTGGGCACGCCGCTCACCGATGGGTACGATGCGTTTACTTGGATGAAAGACCAAAGCTGGTCTAACGGAAAAATTGGTACTTTAGGATGTTCATCAACCGCAGAATGGCAAATGGCAGTAGCTGCCTTAGATCATCCTTCACATGCCGCGATGGTGCCACAAGGCTTTGGCGCGGGTGTTGGTACGGTAGGTAAATTTCAAGAACAAGGCAATTGGTACCGTGGAGGTGCAGAGCAATTATTGTTTTTTTCATGGTTATACGGTGTAGAACACGATAAATTTAAGCCAAGAATTCCAGAAGGTGCAACACAAGAAGATTTAATCCGAATTTCAAGATTTTATGATTTAGGCCCTGAAAATCCGCCTGTAGATATGCTCGATGCTTTATCGCACTTACCCATTCAAGATATTTTAAAAAATATCAACGGAAAAAAAGAAATTTTTGATGGCATGGTAACCCGTAAACCTAATGACCCAGCGTGGTATAAAGGCGGATTGTACCACGATACGATGGATTTCGGCGTACCAAGTTTTTGGTTTGCTTCGTGGTATGATGTTTCTATTAGTCCGAATATCGCCTTATTTAACCATGTTCGCAAAAATGCAAGTGATGCTTCCATTCGTGATAATCAATATTTAGTGATAGCACCCACCTTGCATTGTGCGTATACAAGAGCTACAGAAGACACTAGGGTAGGAGAACGCAGCGTTGGCGATGCACGTTTAAATTATGAAGAACAAATTATGGCTTGGTTCGATTTGTGGCTTAAAGACGCTCCAAACGATTTTAAAGCCGAAACCCCACGAGTACAATATTATACAATGGGTAGCAATAAATGGCAATCCTCAGAAGAGTGGCCCCCGAAAAATGCAAAAATGACCAGCTATTATTTGTCGAGTGGTGGGAATGCCAATACCTTAAAAGGTGATGGCGTTTTGACTACAAAAGTACCTAAAGACAATAATACTGATAGCTTTACGTATGATCCTATGAACCCAGTAATGTCTTACGGTGGTAATGTTTGTTGTACTGGTAATGCCATTAAAGGCGGCGCTTTTGATCAACAAGTCATGGAAGAAAGAGAAGATATTTTGGTGTATACCACAGAACCTTTGAAAAAAGGAGTAGAAGTTTCTGGTTTTATAGAGACTAAATTATATGTTTCTTCAGATGCTAAAGATACCGACTTTACCATAAAATTAATAGATGTATATCCAGACGGCAGAGCTTATAATTTAGATGAAACCATTCAGAGAGTGCGCTACAGAGAAGGCTATGATAAAGAAGTGTTTATGGAAGATGGCAAAGTATATGAAGTAAATTTAACGCCAATGGCTACCAGTAATTATTTTAAAGAAGGACATAGTATTCGTGTTGAAATATCGAGCAGTAATTTTCCGCGTTTTGCCCGAAACTTAAATACAGGAGGCGATAATTACAATGAAAAAGATGGCGTAATTGCCAACAACAAAATTCATCATGGTAAAAAGCAAGCTTCAGAAATTCGCTTACCAATAGTGCAATAAAACACTTTCTAGAATTTTACTTGTAAAAGATTCGTATTTTATAGAACACTAAAAAGCCCAATTTGTCGGAACAAATTGGGCTTTTTAATACTACTAAAAGTATTATTTAACGCGACTTAACTTGTCTTTACGTTTTTTAAGTTGACGTTCTAAATCGTCACAAGATTGTACAATAGAAGCTTCAAAATTGCCATTACTCGATTCTGCAAATAAACGTGGTCCTGGGATACTCAAACGAATATTACAAATCATTCCAGTTTCAGGGCTAGAGGTATTTTCTGTTTTAAAAAATACATCGGCACGTATAATATTATCAAACTTATCAAAAAGTTTGGTAAGCTTTTTACCTGTAAATATTTCTAGTCTTTCACTAGCTTTTACATCGTCGTATTCAAAATTGATATTCATATGTTATATATTTAAAATGATACTTAAATTTATTTGTTTAACTAAGAACTTAAATGTACCACATTTTTTTGGGAAATATAGTATTGTTAAGCGTTAAATAGAATGTTAAAGTATAACGCTATTGCCATAAAATTCGTACCTTAAGGGGAGACTTTAAAACGCCATTGATATGGAAAATACAGAACAAATTTCGGGACGTCAACAACCATTACAAAAAAGCAATTCGTATCTTATTCAATTAGAGCGATATACTAATGATTTAATTCAAAGTACCATTTTATTAAATAGTTATAATTACGAACCAAAAACTAAAGAATTATTTGAGTTAAAAACTATTTTAAAGGAAAAATTCAAACAAATATTACAGGTAAATAGTAGTATTAAGCAAGAAATACATCAGAAATCAACCGATTCAAAAGAAGTAGTCCTTAAAATTAAAAATCAAATAAAAAACCTAGATCAATTACATCGCGAAATAAAAAAGTATTGTGTGCTAACACAAACCGAATCGGAATAAATTTTTAAAAATCTAAATCTTTTACTACATGAACTACAATACTGTTAAGTTCTTTTCAATGATACTAATTATGCAACTAATAGGTTGTAGCAGCGCTAATAGGGTAGTGGCACCAAGTAACGAGAGTAGGGCTTTAGACCAATTAGTAGCCACTAAAAATTATGTCATAGAGTCAGACTGGGCTTCACCACAAGTTACGGCAGCCATGGCTTCGATTGCTAATAGCGGTTTACTCGGTCCAGGTAACAATGCCAATAATATTAATTTAATTGGAAATCCGAACTTTTTAAAAGTAGAAGGCGATACTATTTCCGCTTTTTTACCCTATTATGGAGAACGCCAAATGGGAGGTGGCTACGCTACCGATAATGGAATAGAATTTAAAGGAATTCCTGAAAAATATAGTTTAGAAAAAAATGAGACCAAACAAAGTTACGTAATGAAATTTTCAATAAAAGCCGAAGAAAGCAATGAAACTTTCGATTTTATTATCGATTTTTATTCCAATAAAAGAACGAATATAAATGTAAATAGTTCGTTCCGATTTCCAATTTCTTATCAGGGAAATGTAGCACCAATAGCAATAGATAAATAAAAAAGTTTCATAGAAAATTCCATATTTAGATGACAGAAAAACATGAGTTTTTTATAAAAAGAGCCATTGCATTAGCAGCAGAAGGGATGAAATTAGCTGCAGGGCGGCCGTTTGGTGCAGTGGTGGTTAAAGATGACAAAATACTAGCAGAGGCTTACAACCAAGTAACCTCAACAAACGATCCTACGGCACATGCCGAAATTGTTGCCATTCGTAAAGCTTGTCAAAAACTTAAAAACTTTGAGTTAAGAGACTGTACCATTTATACCTCTTGTGAACCGTGCCCCATGTGTTTGGGCGCTATCTATTGGTCACAAGCAAAAGCGGTATATTATGGTTGTAGCCGCAAAGACGCTGCTAAATTTAATTTTGATGATCAGTTTATCTATGATGAAATTGATAAAAAGATGGATGCTAGAAGGGTTAAATTTGTGCAGATTGCTCAGCTTGATGCGATAGCGGTATTTAAAGAATGGGAAAAACTTAAGAAGTAAGGTTCCAAAATAAAAAACAGTTTACCGAGTTTATAATTTTAGTTTAAATGCGTCGTTATAAAAGTACATTCAAGAAAAATTATGATACGTAAAGGGCAACAATACACCGAAACGATTACCGAAAATAAAAACTATATTGTACAGCTAGAAAGATATAGTAAAGATATGGTTCAGCTAGATACTACCTTAAATAGCTATACCTATGAACCAAGAACAAGAGATTTGTTTGAGAGAAAAATTTCATTAAAATCTAAAATGGCGCAATTAAAGCAGAACAATACTGAAATTCTGAATGCTATTAAGTTTGAGACAAGTGTAATGGAAAATCAAATACTAGAGCAAGTACATCAAATTTTGAATTTGAAATCTGAATTTCAAGAGTATCAAAATAGTGCTAGAGGTATTTAAATTCCCATTTTTATGGAATGCTATTCTTTATATAAAGTGATATAAATAGGGCATTCTTAGAATATTCTATTTTACATAATATAAATTATAGTACAAATTACTCTAACTTGTAAAACGGCGTATGCTTGCATTTTACATAATTGCAGATATAACAACGCCGTAGGTGTTTTATATCGTTAGCCATTATGTAAAAGTCGTTTTACTGGAATGTTCAAACCTGCTAAAAACCAAAGTTCTTAAAATTAATTAGAACACCCATCGCTTGCTGAGGCCAAAATAAAAGCTAACCTTTTGCTCTGTATTAAAAATCGCGTATTCGATAAAATGTACGTAATAAAAAAATTTACAAGATTACTCACGACGTTATTATTTTTCTAGACGGGTTCGTGAATGCGTTACATTTCTCGTG
>JANQTG010000166.1 GCA_030731855.1 Cellulophaga sp.
TAACATCATAGAGTTCTTTAGATTTTGCCTCTAAGATACTTTCCGCTTGTTTTCTTGCTCTTACTTGTCGGTCTAATGCTTTTTTTAGTAAAGCAATTTCTTTACTATCCATTCTGGACTATATCAAATTTAACTTCTGTACCATCTTCCTTAAGTAGCTCAAAGGTTACGGTACATTTTCCATTAAAATGTTCAAAAGTTTTTTCAATAAGTCCGTGAGCTAGTTTATACAATCCTCTAGAAGAACCGTATATCATCGAGATAGAATTCTCTGTTTTTTCTAGAATTTTAAAAGAAGGGAGTTCAGCATCTGGATATAATTTTTTAACATGCACATGAATATGATCTTCGATGGCATATAACATAGCAATAGGCGATTTATAACTTTCTATGACCTCAGGATGCGATTTTGATAGCCCATCAAATAGATATAAACCAAAGGCATATATTAAATCGTTTGCAGGTGTTTTAACTTCTTCGCTTAAGTTAGTTATTAAGCTAACCATTTCGTTAAAGCTGTAGGTGCCAATAGATGTATAAATTCCGTCTGAAGGTAGGTCTGAATTTTCTATAATATTATCTACAACTTCTAATCCGTAGATAGATTCTACCATTTCTAAAAAATCAGTAAAAATAACTCCTTTCATGTCAATCTCAATTTAGGATCGAAAAGTAGGAAAATTAGTACCTAATAAAAAAAAAATGTTGTGAAAACATCAATTTACTATGCCTTTACTAGTTCATTTGTTTCCCAATAGGCTAAAACTGTTTTTATTTTATTTTCGTAATCTTCATATTTCAGCGGCTTAATTACATAACCAGCAATACCAATTCGGTAACATTCTAATAGATCGGCTCTGTTTTCTGAAGTAGTTAATATTATTGTAGGAATATATCTGTATTGGGAATTGGCTTTTAAAATTTCTAAAAATTCTATTCCACTCATACGTGGCATATTTAAATCTAAAAGAATAATATCTGGTAACACTTGGCTAGTTTTTAAAATTTCAAGTGCCTGCTCACCATTTTTAGCTTCTATGATAGTATGTTTTGATGCAACTTTAGAAAGTGTTCTTTGGAACTTCATACTTTCAATCATATCATCTTCGATAAATAATATATTCATTATTCTTTTCTTTAAGTCGTAAATATCCTATTTATAAGTTTTTCAGAGTAGTAAGTATAGACGAAATGCGTTTTACTGTCGGTGAATGGTATGTTTCTTCCGTTGTACGTTTTTGAAATAGTCAGTAATTTTGGTAAATAACCTCTATTTTTAATCATTAAATGAAGCTTTTGTAAAGTGTTTTTTATGCTAAAAACAAAATTTTTAAACCTTTCTTTTTAAGATATTGTATTTAGTTTATTTACTGATTTAGTGTTTGTTTTCTCCTTTTGAGCATCAAATAGAACCAAGATATTTTACAGATTTCATGATTTTTACAATTGAAGCGGTACGTAATACTAGAGTTTTTTTTGAATTGAAATGTTTCGAATCATATCATAAAAAATGAGTACTTTAAGCCTAAAATAACACATCTTGAATCCACAAGTAGTTTTAGGCATTATCTTAGTTTACTTTGCTCTTTTAATGGGCATATCTTATTTTACCTCAAAAAAGCGCAGCGACGAATCTTACTATACAGGCGATAGGCAATCTCCTTGGTTTTTAGTAGCTTTTGGGATGGTAGGTGCAGGGCTTTCAGGAGTCACTTTTGTGTCTTTACCAGGTATGGTAGGGAACAATTATTTCTATTTTTACCAATTTATATTAGGCAACATTGTAGGGTATTTGTTTATCACTTTTGTTTTAATTCCGCTTTACTTTAAGTTGCAATTGGTGTCTATCTACGGATACCTAAAAGAACGGTTTGGGGTAAAATCGTATAAGACAGGCTCTTTATTTTTTTTGGTGTCTCAATCTTTTGGTGCGGCATTAAGGCTACTTTTAGCCACTAAAATTTTACAATTCGCACTTTTTGATGCTTTAAATATTCCATTTTTTCTTACCGTAATTATCATTCTAGTTTTAGTCTGGCTCTATACGAATAAATCTGGCATTAAAACTATCGTTTGGACAGATACCTTGCAGACAACTTTCTTAATTTTAGGCGCCGTAATATCTATTTATACCATTAAAAGTACTTTAAATATTTCATTTTCAGAGGCTATTGTTCAAGTTACAGAACATCAATATTTTGATGTTTTTAACTGGGACGAAGATTCTGGAAATAATTTTTATAAGCAATTTATTGCAGGAATTTTGGTCGCCATTGCCATGATTGGTTTAGATCAAAATATGATGCAAAAAACATTAACGTGTAAAACACAGTGGGACGCGCAAAAAAACACCTTAACCTATAGTCTTATTTTAGCCTTAACGCAATTTTTGTTTTTAGGTCTAGGCGTGTTATTATACATCTACGCAGAACAAAATGGAATTGCGTTGGAGGTTGACGACGCAGGAAAATTAATTAATACAGATACCTTATTCCCTAATTTGGCATTAAACCATTTAGGATCATTTGCCGGAATTTGTTTTTTATTAGGCATAGTAGCGGCATCGTTTTCCAGTGTAGATTCTTCTATAACCGCCTTAACAACTTCTTTTACGTATGATTTTTTAGACCTCTCAAAAAAATCAAGTATAGAAAAAACTAAATTAAAGAATTGGGTTTTATTAGGGTTTTCAATAATAATTTTTGTGATAATAATGGCTTTTTCAAGCAGTAAAGGAGACGTTATTTCATTGATTTTTAAAGTCGCTGGCTATACTTACGGACCTTTATTAGGCTTGTACATGTTCGGTATGTTTACCAAAATTAAGGTAATCGATAAATTCATTCCCTTTATCTGTTTAGTAGCACCCATTTTAACCTATTTATTGAGTGATTTTTTATTGGTAAATTATAAGTTCGATTTTGGTTTTGTGAATATTGCGGTGAATGCAACGATCACTATTTTAGGCCTATTATTAGTACAAAGAAGAAGTGAAACTTAAGTAGAATAGCCTATAGTATTGCCATTAAAAAGTATATTTGATTTGGTTTTTTTGACCTATTTTTAAAGCTAATACATTAATAACTAAGCTTTTGAAATTAAGTTAAAATTTCCTTTAAATTTAATTGCAAATTATTTATTGAAAACAGTATATTTGCACCCTTAAAAGAAATTATTTCTTTTTGGTGGCATAGCTCAGCTGGATAGAGCACCTGCCTTCTAAGCAGGCGGTCCTAGGTTCGAATCCTAGTGCCATCAC
>JANQTG010000167.1 GCA_030731855.1 Cellulophaga sp.
TTAAATTTAATTTCCCTCTTAGCGTAACTTCGGTTTCAATACGTTCATCGCTAGAATTGGAAAAGAAATAAATATTTTGACCATCCTTTACTTTGTGGATGTATGAAAACTTACCCATGTCTGTTGCCAATTTAGGACTCGGATTAAAGGCAACATCTGCAACAATTCTAGTTTTCAGTGCCTTAGCGAGGTTTTCTTCATTGGGATTTAGTATATGTATTGCTTTTCCGCCGTTAGCGTGATTGTTAATGCTTACTTCTGTATCTTGTTTTGATGGTTTATCTACACCAAAAATTTGGGCAATCAAGATATTTACTTTTTCATCTTGTCCCATTTCGGAAGATTTAAATGGGAGCTGACCCGTAGCAATTACAAGGCCGCCTTTATCGTAAAAATCTTTTATTTTTTCTAAAGTCTTTACCGAAATAACCGAACTACCGGTGATGATTAGCGCACGGTATTCTTGTTTATTTTCGATATTATTTAGTACTACAGAACCTTCGTTGATTTTATATTTATCTTCAAGAAAAAACTCGGGATGAATAAAGGTAAAATCTTGTCGAATGTTATTCGTCAATAGACCACTAATTTCTTGGTAATTGGTTTCGGGAGACACAAAAAAGCCTTGTCGCCGGTTTTCAGGAGCTTCAAACCTATACCACCCTGCTAATTCTTCAAAAGGATAAAAAACTCCTATATCAGCAACGCGTTTACCACCTTGCAACAACATACAGCTTCTGCCTACAAAATTAGAATAGGCTGGTAATGCGGCCACTAACTTCTCACTATAGGGCGAAACTAGCGGAGATATATATACCTCTTTCGGGTTATACCACATGCCGTGGGGCACAGCAAAGTTTACTCCACGAGAAAATAAATCCATCATAGAGCGGTAGAGCATTAATGAATCCATGCTGTTTTCTTTATAAGCACCATAAATTTCTGTAGAAACTATAGGCTTATCATAATAATCGGCTGCTGAGCTAATCAATTTATGCCCGTTCTGACCAAATTGGTATGCAATAATAGCATCAGTAAGCGGCATGGCGGTATGCCTAAAAAATTTAAAAATATCTCCATTCATATCAATGGGTGTAGGGTCATAATTCCCTGGTGGATGTCCCGTATCTTTTAGTCCATTTTTCTTGGTCCATTCTCCTACTAGCTTAGGAAATCCTTCAGCTAATAATTCTGCTCGGGTATTAAAAAAAGCATTACGAACAGATTGCGTCTCCGGACCAATATCGTACCAAAGTGCAGGGTACCATGGCTCTGGATCGTAGCCATTTAGTTCTTTGAATTTTTCATTGAAACGAACTGTCCAAGTTCGAGGGTGTTTCCAAAAACCAACATCGTCAAAAAACACTTTCTTTATAATATTTCCAAAATAAGAACCAAAGTTTTCTTTATGCACATCATAAGTAAAGCTCATCATTTTTCGTACAGCTGTTGTGTCTAGATAATCTACCACAGGAAATGCTTTATGATGAGAATCTTTTACCAAGGGGAAATACATAATTTTCCAATTACCCTTAGGTACCTTCCATTTTAAAGTACTACCAATAATAAACTCTCTTAAGTCTATACGTTCAAGGGTGCTTTCATTCATAGCTACCACTGAAAGTAAGCTACCTTCAGGTAGTGCATCGCTATAAATGGATGGTCCAGAAGCGTTTTTTTCTACTTTATCTAAACGTTTCATGGTATGTTGAGGGAAAAGTTCGCCAAGCTTTCCGCCAGCCATACCGCTAGGAAAATCATTATCGTCATACAAAATAACCTCCATATCTAATTCCTCGGCAGTATTGAGCACATCTTGAAAGCGTTCTAGGTATTCCGAAGATAGAAACTTTGGTGTAGTCCCTGGTTTTCCGTTTGCTTTATCAGCTAAGGGTAAAACACTAATACCACTAAATCCCCCAAGTTCTTTGGCATCTTTCATTTGTTGTTTGATACCATCGGTTGTAAGTGCTCCATTAATATGCCAAAAGGGCATAGGCTTAAACTCGTTGGGTGGATTTTTGAAGTTTTGTATTAAGCGATCCGGAAGTTCTCTTTTTTTTGTTTTACAGGAAGTCAATACAGCTCCTAGAAATAAAATAAATATTACTTTAATTTTGTAGCGTTTCGTTATCATTTTGTAAAAATGTATTTTTTTATTTTTTGAGTTTACTATTAAAAAATTTGGTTGGTCAATTGTTACATTCTGAAATACTACTCTAACTACACCATTTAAAAAGGTTTAATTGCTACAAGACTTAATAGTCCCGATGGCATTAATGAATTACTACCTTTACAAAGCCGTTTATATTCTTTTGCGGCGTGTCTAATCAATTTTTGATGTTCATGAGAATTAAAATATTCGCTTTTGGAATTCTATTGGGTTACAAAAAATAGCAAAACACCAGCAATACCTACTTTTTCTATAGCTTCTAAATCTTTGGTAAATCAGTCTTTACTTATATTAGTCTTGATGCCGTGAAACCATGTTGTTAGCTTTCCGCACTCTGGTGGATTTACAAACTCTTCACTAAGGTGATTGGTTTTGTCCTGTGCATAAAACATGGTTACGGTAAATCTTAAAAACAGGAAATAAATTAAAAAATCTAGACAAAAAAAGTTCATAATAGTTTTTATTAGTTGATGATAACCACCCAATCTTCATTTATATCTGATGGAGGTAATCCAATCGCTACTATTCCACTTGCGGTAACTTTAGCAATTGATCCTTGTTGTAATAAACCTCCTTCTCTAGGGTTATACCATTTCAGATTAAATTCTTTACCAGAATTTCCTAAATCGATAGTTGTTGTATTCACATCAATAGGAAGATATACAACATAAACTTCGTCTTTAACCGCAAAACAATAAGATTGATTATCAGCAGTAAGTTCATCAGCTGGTGCCATTTTCCAAAACGGAATATAGTTTTCAAAGAAGTTTAAAGCATGTTTATTTTGATCCCAAAACAAATCGCGACTTCTAAAATCCTGGCAAGTTAAATCAGAATTAGGACTCGCATACCCAAAATACCATTCTACTCCGTAACCACCAGCCATAAGCGTACCCCAAAGCGCATTTGAACGGGCTAGATTATGTTCTGGATCTTCCTCATCAGGAAGCAATGCAATACTAGCCTTACCTGGTTCATCAACAGCCAAGGCCCATTTTTTACC
>JANQTG010000168.1:0-2123 GCA_030731855.1 Cellulophaga sp.
CTAGGTACGTTAGCTACTGCTAAAAATGCTAGCAAGGGTACCACAAAAAATATAGGGTTTTCTTTAAACTTATCTATCACTCCAGGCAAAAATAATAAGGTATATACTGAGGTTACTGCAAAACTTGTTACGAAAAATAACATGCCTCTTTTAAGTAAAAAGGTTAATCTTGCGTGTAATCGACCTTCTGTTTTCAATAATAAAAATATAGCACCTTGCGTCATAAATAGTGAAAGTGTTGTGAAACCAGCCATAATAGCATACGGACTCAAAAATGCAAAGAAAATACCTCCTTTATAGCTAAAATTTTCATGCAATTCAAAACCTTGCAATACATTACCTAAAACAACACCTAATAAAAAAGCGATTAAAACATTTGAGCCAAAATAAATGATGTCCCATGTTTTTCGCCACCACAACATTTCTTCGGCGCTTCTAAATTTAATCGCAGAAGAACGTAATACCAACAAAACTAAAAACAACATAAAAGGAATATACATTGCAGACAACATGGTTGCATACATTACAGGGAAACCTGCAAATAATGCTCCACCACCAATAATAAGCCATACTTGGTTAGCGTCCCATAACGGACCAATAGCATTGATGGCGATACGCCTACTTAAGTCTTTCTTAAAAAAAAGATGCCATGAACCTGCACCATAGTCAAATCCCTCTAAAACTGCATAACCTGAAAATAATAATCCAACGACTAAATACCAAAGGGTTGGGTAATCTATACCTAAAAAAGTTTCCATAATTTGCGCTTAAACGTGTTTTAAAAATTCATTTGGATTTTTAGCTTCATCGTAAGGACCACTCTTTATCTTTTTATTTACCGAATAGATGAATAAAAGAAATAAGATGGTGTAAACCACTAGAAAAAGTATCAATGAAAATAGAATTTGGTTCGACGATACTTCTTGAGAAAAGCCTTCATCAGTTCTTAAATGTCCGTAAACAATCCATGGTTGTCTTCCCATCTCAGCTGCAAACCACCCCACTTGATTCGCGATTTGTGGCAAAAGTACGGAGAAAGCAAAAACCTTTAAAAGCCATTTTTTGTCGAATAAAGTACCACGCCACCATAAAAAACTTGCGTAAAGCGTTAAGCCTATCAAAAACATTCCAATAGAAATCATAATATGATAAAATTGAAAAACAGCATTTACTTGCCCTGGTCGTTCATTTTCTGGAAAAGCATTTAAACCCGTAATAGGAGCTTCAAAATCTTGATGTACCAAAAATGATAGTCCGCCTGGAAGTTTTATTCCTGTAACTTCTTGACTTTCATTATCTACCCATCCAAACAAATACAAATCGGCAGGGGCAGATTTTTCATAATGTCCTTCCATAGCTGCTAATTTTGCAGGTTGATTTACAGCTACACCATCCGCAGAACTATGCCCTGAAAGTAATTGTGTTAGTGAAAATATAGTGGCTACTGCTAGTGCAATTTTGAATGCTTTTTTTGAAATCTCAACATATCTACCTTTCAACAAATAATAGGCGTGTACACTGAGTACTAAGAACGCTCCAGCTAAAAGTGCCCCTTGCCAAACGTGAATAACCCTATCAACACTTGAAGGATTAAAAACCATAGCCCAGAAATCAGTTACTTCGGCTCTAGCATTAGAACCTTCGCCAACAATATGATACCCTGCAGGTGTTTGTTGCCAGCTGTTGGCTACCACAATCCAAACTGCCGAAAACATAGAACCTAAAAACACCATAATAGTCGAGAAGAAGTGGACTTTAGGTGATACTCGGTTCCATCCGAAAAGTAAAATACCTAAAAATGTACTTTCTAAACCAAAAGCAAATAGGCCTTCTGCTGCCAAAGCACTCCCGAAAATATCACCCACATACCTAGAATATACCGCCCAATTAGTGCCAAACTCAAATTCCATGATAATACCCGTTGCCACACCAATACCAAAGGTTATGGCAAATATTTTTAACCAAAAACGCGTTAAAATTTCGTACTCTTTTTTTCCTGTTTTTAAGTACATTCCTTCCATAATCACCATAATAAGTCCTATTCCAATACTCAAAGGTGGGTAGATATAATGAAAGGCAATCGTGAAAGCGAATTGGATTCTAGCAAGAATTTCTGTATCCAT
>JANQTG010000168.1:2223-16876 GCA_030731855.1 Cellulophaga sp.
CTTTTTGGACCACCAGAAGTATTTCCTAATTGCGCTTTAGCGAAGGCTTCAAAAATTACTCTTCCACCAGGGCGCAAAAAATGGAGCAAATATTGATTTGCTTCTTTGCGCATGTATGCAGGAAAATGAGCGTAACTTAAAACAATTACATCAAAAGTTTGATCAGTCTCAAATGCTAATACTTCAGAAATCTTATAATTAATAGCAACATTTTTTATATTTGCTAAACGATAGGCCTTTTCTTGTCCGCGTTCGCTAATATCAAATGCAGTAACATCCCAACCAAGCGATGCCGCATATACTGCATTACGCCCTTCGCCTTCGGCCGGAAAAAGTATATTGCCTATTTTCAGTTTCTCAAGCTGTTTTTTAAAAAATACATTGGGTTGAGTTCCGTAAATAAATTCTTCTTTACTATAGTGGTCATTCCAAAAATCTACAGGATATTGTTTCATATTTTATTAAATAAATAAACAGCAGTAATTATGCTTATTGTTTTATCTTAATTCTGATACGCAGATAACATCCAAACCAATTTTTCTTGCTGCACAATATAATCACTCATTAATGCTACCGTACCTTCATCATTAGCCTCTGATGCCATAGACAAAATAACTCTTTCTTTTTCCAATAAAATCTTTAAAGCATCAAGAATATGATCAATAGCAATCTCGCCATCAGTAACATTTTCAGCAGCTTTAATTTTACTTGTCTCTAAATATTTTGAAAAAGAGTGAATTGGCGTTGCACTTAACGTAAGCACGCGCTCGGCAATTTCATCTACTTTAATAAGCGCATCATTATAAAGTTCTTCAAATTTCAAGTGCAATTCAAAGAATTTTTTTCCTTTTATATTCCAATGAAATCCCCTAAGATTCATATAAAATAATTGATAGTCTGATAGTAATTCATTAAGATGTACTGCGGTGGTTTGTGATGCTTTATCATCTAAACCAATATTATTGGTGTTTTTCATTTTGTATTATTTAAATTCATTAATAGCTTCGCTCAAATCGAATACTGTAGCATTCTTTAATGCTTTTGCTAAGATACTACTTCCTGCCGCACTTCTATAACCACCAGCACAATGAACCACAATAGGCTTATCCGTAGGAATATTTTTAGCACTGTTTCGTAAATCGTTTAAAGGGTGCGAAATTGCATTTTCAAAAAACTTTCCTCCCTCAATTTCACTAGCATTTCGAATATCTATGATGGTATACTTTTCAGGATGTTCTTTAAAATCGATTATATTTAGTTCTTTGCTCGTAGCTAGCTGTTCTTTTTGAAGTGTAATGACTTCTTTTAACTGAGTTTCATAACCAATTTTTGAAACCCTATTCAAAATATACGCTGTATTTTCTTCTTTATCGACAACTAAACTAAAGGCTTCATTTGGCGCAACAATAGAACCTAACCAAGTTTCGAATTTATCATTTTCAGATAAGCCTTGTATGTTAATACTGCCTGCAAGATGTCCTTTTTTAAAACTAGCTTCATCTCGAACATCCACAATTAAACCCGTTACAATTGCTTCTTTTTTAAACGGAATTAGCTCTAAAGCTGGCGCTAAACTTTCTGCTCCTTTTTTATTGATGTCTACATTAAAGCCAAAATAAGAAGGTATAAAAGGTTGCCCGTCTAAAATGGTATTCATAAATTCTTGTTTCGATTGTTTTTTAAATGCCCAATTACTTTCGCGCTCCACTTCTAATGTACTACTCGCCGCATCACTTAAATTTTTACCACATAACGAGCCTGCTCCATGCGCAGGATAAATAACAGCATCATTAGGTAAATCATTAAACTTATGCTGAATGGTATCGTACATCATTTCGGCTAGTTCCTCGCGCTTTGCTTGCATATTGCCCACTTTTTCGCGAAGATCTGGGCGGCCAACATCGCCTATAAATAATGTGTCACCCGTAAAGAGTGCTGTTTCGCTACCATTTTTAACTACAATTGTGATACTATCAGGAGAGTGGCCTGGTGTATTAATTGCCTGTAACTTTATATTTCCTAAAGAAATAGAAATACCTTCATCAAACGCTTTGTGCGGATACTCAGCTCCCAATTTTTTACTATTAAATATTGTTGCCCCTGTTTCTTTATGAATTTGCAAATGTGAACTCACAAAATCCGCATGTGGGTGGGTTTCTATTAGGGCTATAATTTTGGCATTATTGGCTTTTGCAAACTCGTAATACTGCTTAGGATCTCGTTCTGGATCAATAAGCGCCATTTCTCCATTACTTACTATGGCATAAGAATAATGGGCTAATGGTTTATATTCAAATTGTTTTATTATCATAGTTTTCTTCAATTTTAAATTAAAAAAAGGGACTTTAGTAAATATACGTAAAGTCCCACTTTTTATTAAATATCCTTTTTCGCTAGGTACCATGTAATTTTTTCAACGGAATCGTCTGCCAATCTTTCATTAAGAGCGTCTAAAGATTTTGGAGCTGGACAAATAGCTTTATCTCCTCGTTTCCAATCTAAAGGCATCGCTACTTTATGCTTGTCAGACATTTGTAAAGCATCTAAAGCACGTAGAATTTCATCCATATTACGACCTACATTAAGTGGGTAATACATAATTAAACGTATTTTTTTTGTAGGATCGATAAAGAACACCGCTCTTACGGCAGCCGTTTCACTCTCGCTAGGTTGCAACATTCCGTACAATTTAGATACTTTCATATCAATATCGGCAATTATAGGAAAATCGAAATACACACCTGTAGTTTCTCTTACGTTTTGTACCCACCCTAAATGAGCGTGAATACTATCGATACTTAAACCCAAAAGTTCTGTATTTAAGGCATCGAACTCAGGTTTGCGTATTGCAAAACCACTCATTTCAGTAGTACAAACGGGCGTAAAATCTGCTGGGTGCGAAAACATGACAATCCATTTATCTTTTGCAAAATCGGACATTTTTATGTTTCCTTTTGTGGTTACCGCTTCAAAATCTGGAGCTATATCGCCAATTCTTGGCATTGGTTGTATTTTTTCTGGGAATGCGTTTTCGTTATTCATGATAGTTTTTATTTATTATATTATTATTTTTGATAAAATTAAACTATAACAAAAACCCTTACAGTAACCTAGGTTACACATCTATTGCTTTAACAATTTTTAACATTGCCACGCTTTTCAAAATATCTTATACGACGATTGCCGTCCATATAGATTCTTGAAAAGTTAAAACATCTAAATTCATCAGTATAATGGTTTTCAAGGAACACCATTCAATTAAAAATTAACAGATGAATTTAATTTTAGTTTTGATATGGAAGAACAATAAAATAATATTGCTATTAATACTAAAAAAAGCTTGGGGATTTCCCAAGCTTTTACATCATTAAGATTATGACTACCTAAACTGTCTCAGCGTAAACTTCAGCATTTTGTGTAGATTTCCACGTCATACCTTCTTTATACAAGGTAATTTCATTATTGTTTGTAGGATCCATAACCATAAGGTAAATCCACTCGTTATCTAAAAGCGATTTTAGGTGAGGAAATTTTTCTAAAATAGCTTCAATTCTGCTCTTCGGAGCTTGAATTAAAACCGATAATCGCAAAGGTCTATGATACATTTTATCATCAGTTTCGTTTACGGATTGTAATGGAAGTCCCACTTTTAAATCGCCTCCATTGCCTTGTACTACGCCAAACTTACCTGTAATATTATGGGTTATTTTAGAACCTCCGCCGAATTGATTATTATCTACCGTTGAAAAATAATAGTGATTATTGATCCATTGAGTAACGACCATTGGCCCTTGCATAATACCTTCTAAAGCTGCGGCTTCCATATCTAATTCCCAATCGTAAGAATGTAGAAAACAATGCCCGCCTAAGTTCATATTTTTGGTAAGTTCGCGAGACCCTATTATAAATCCTGCATTTTTTGCTAATCCCCATTCTGGTCTGGTTTCTGACCAGTTATTCGTCTTTACATGTGCTGCTGCAACACTATTGTGTTGAACTCCTAAACGCTCTTGCGTGGCTGTTTCTTGGGTTTTTTTAAGATTTACTTTTAGTTGATTTACCAAATTTGTGTGGCTAGAAGGCACCTCAGCATCAAACAACACAATTTCATCTGTAGTGGTATTGTGTTCTGCTCCTATAAAAACGGTGTCTGTTGGAATATGAATATTGTGCTGCTCCGTAAGTGCTTTTTGCACTTCTGGGATGTTCGCTAGTTTTGCCAACATTCTTGCATTATGTCTGCCCGGACTTGCGGCACAAGCACCACAATCTAAACTAGAACCAAAAGGGTTATTGGCCGAATGACTCCCATGCCCCGCAAAAACAACCAAGGGTGCAAAAGTTCGCCATCCAGTTAAATCAAAAGCTCCTTTTACGATGGCAATTTTTTCTTCTAAAGGGATGTTGTAGCTCACCTCTTTTGAAGTGGCATGCACAATTTGCGGTGTGCAACTACTTTCGTGAGAGCTTTCATTTTTCTTTTTCGAATCGTACAGTTGTCCGGGAAATAAAGTTCTAGACAGCAAAGAAAATCCATAAAAAATACCAGATCCTTCTACATAACCGAATGCGGAAGGAAGCATATTTTTCATTCTAGTTAAAAAATAAGAACTGAATTTATCTTTCTTAACGCCCCTTTTGTATTCTTTTACCGCTGCTTTTTTATGTTCTTGTGCTACCTCAGAAACCTGATATGCTGAACCTAAAATTGGTGGGCACGATTTTCTTGAAATACCATCATCGATATTGGTATAATCCATAGCGATACCAAAAAAACCTGCGTAACCAAAGGTTTCATAATTACCTTTAGATTCTATATTTCTTCTAATTAATTCAGATCGGGTATCAATACAGAACACCAATTGAGCTTCTGGTCTTACTTTTTCTTTAGTCTTAGTGACTACATTTTGCGATGTTAGATTTTTTACAAATTGTGCTTGCCAACTTTCTTCCCAAGCTTTTAACCAAACATATTGTAATTTTATGGTAGCATCGGAAGTTTCATTTTTTACTTTTTGTGGTACAATTACACCTTTTATTTGTTTCGCAACCCACAGCCGTACTGCCAAGTAATCTGTAAGTGAGATGCTGTATTTTTGTTCCCAGATAGAGTTTGTTTCACTTCGAAACTTAATATAACCTGTCCAACCTGGTAGCGCGGCTAAATGATACTCAAAAATTGCTTGTTGCTCGTTTTCTGAATATCCTTTTAAAACCTCAGTAAGTGCCTCTACGCTTGTTTTCGGAATTTTACTTCCAAAACTTTTTCCTATTTCAGTATCGTATTTAGCTAAACTTTTCCAAGCTTTATAAAATCCTTTTTCTTTGTTGGGCATTTGCCATTCGGCAATACCTTCATCCATAAAAACAGAAAGCCATTTCACCATTATTTGATCTAGTCGGTGATTGGGATTTTCAGTATTTTTTGTCTTTGTTTTCTCCAATTCTTTTAAATAATAATTTGGAGTTTCCGGCATACCGTTTTCGATCAATAGCGCTATTAAAATACTTTCTTTAATCTCTCCTAAATCCCATGCTTGTTTAAATACTTCTGCATTAGGAAATGCACTACCACCTACTAAATTTTCAGCTTTTTCAACCGCTTTCTTAAAATGTGTATTTTCATACCCAGATAGCGGATTTGATGTTACAAAGGAATATAAAGGCCATGTTTTACCTACTACATGAGCCGCTTTTTCTATGTTGTTCAAAAGACTAAATTGTGTCATTATTTTGTGCTTTTATATTTAAGAATAGTGTTGGTATCGGGTTGTGAAATATTAAGAAGTTTTACATAAAGCCAAGGTACTTTGCGATATATGGCTAATTTCATCACAAAAAATCCGATCAAGAAAATTACCCCGAATACTATTTGGATTAGCGATAAAGATTGTGGCACTTCAATCATAGGCATACCTGACATTAATTTCGTTACTCCGTGGTACAATAGTGCATATAAACTTATTCCGGTTACGAATAATGCTATCGGTACAATTGTTTTTTGTGCGAAGGATAGTGTCTTTTCTTTTACAATATTGTAGGTCGCTTGCCCCACAGTAATCGCTACAATTAGCGTTAAAAATATACTACTATCCGCCATGTTTGTCTTTCCTGTTAAGAGTCCAAATAGTGCCGCTCCTGCTAGGCCAAATAATAAAACTGCAAATGCCTGTAATGGCTTAATTTTTATCTTCAATTTTTTCTGAGGTGCGCTTAGGGCTATTTCTTCTCCTGAAGATAAAAACAAATACGCCTTATAAAAACCATGCAAAATTAAGTGCGCTACAGCTGCATTAAAAAAGCCTAAACCACATTGCATAATCATAAAACCCATTTGCGCTATAGTAGAACAAGCCAATTTTTGTTTTACGTTGACTTGTAATAGTTTCGTAAATTGTGCTAGCACAGCGGTTAAACCTCCTATTACAAACAAAAGAGTTAAAGAGTTTGAGGCGATCAATAAGGTAGACACTAATGCGAGTAAAATTCCTGATCCGTTGACAAAGCCTGCATGCATTAACGCCGAAGCTGGGGTTGGTGCTGTCATTGCAGAAAGCAACCAACGGTGAAAAGGGTATATAGCCGATTGTATCAGCGCTGCTACAATAATTAATAAAGAGGCGGCTAATAAAATAGGAAATGAAATACTTTCTAAACTTCCCAAAATACCATCTAAGGTATATTGATTTGTTTGATATGCCAATAATAACATGCCTGCACTCAATAACATTGTGCTCGTTAAAAAGAATTTTTGGGCTAGGTTTGATGCTTCTTTTGCTTCACCCCATTTTGCATCAACGCCTATTAACCGCGCCATAAAAACGCCCATTAAAAACCAAGAAACTAACAAAGCAGCTATATGATTAGACATCACAAATAACATTACCGACAAAGTAAACCCCAAAGAAAGAAACGTAAAACGTTTTTGAAATAAGAAGCCTTTTAGGTAATCTTTAGCATAGCTGCTCACAATGGCACTAAAAAAAGTAACGGTAACCCATATTAATAAGGTAAAACCGTTTATTCTAAAAATATTGTTCCAGTTCCATTGTGGCGTATTTATTAAAAAATAAATCAGTAATAGAATGGTACCAACATTAAAAATCCAAAGTAAAGGACTTATTACTTTGGAAATAAATGGGATTTTAAAATCTGAAATGACTATCGAAGATTTTTCTGGGAGCTTGTTGTTTTGGTTGTTGTTCGAAAACATTTTGAATATTTATTTAATAAAGGTGATTAAAATTGACGTTTTAAAAATTATATTTTTATCGATTATTATTCATCTAAACTAGTCATATGTAAAGTTCCATTTATCTCAATATTCTTACCTGACGCTTTCATTTTTGTTATGAATTCTAAGGCATTTTTTTTCTCTAGCTCTAATTCTTGAATTCTTTTGTTGATGGGTTCTTGATCATTTTTGTGATTCTTTTCCCAAAGCTGAATACCTTCTATTTTATGAAAATTAATTTTCTGGTCAATTAATGCATTCATTACCTCTAAAGCCTTATCAGGGCTGAAGGTGCCTTTAACCAATTGAATGTTCTGTTCTTTGTCGACTTCTTTTAAGGTGTTGTTATCCATTTTTTTCTGATTTATTATTTAGACCGCAAAGGTTATGTATTTTATTCATTAATTTTTATTTATATTTGTAATCAAAAACATAAACTATATTTATGAACTATACCCTACACCAGCTACAGATATTTTTAAAAATTTCCCAGAGCCAGAGCATCACAAAAACTGCAGAAGAATTACACTTAACGCAACCTGCGGTCTCTATACAATTAAAAAATTTTCAAGATCAGTTTTCTATTCCTTTAACAGAGATTGTTGGTAGAAGACTTTTTGTTACAGATTTTGGAAAAGAAATAGCAGAAGCTGCCGGTAAAATTATCGATCAGGTTAATGCCATGAATTATAAAACACTGGCGCACCAAGGTGAACTCTTCGGAAAATTAAAAATCTCAGTGGCTTCTACAGGAAAATATGTAATGCCTTATTTTTTAGCTGATTTTTTTAATAAACACAGCGGTGTAGATCTTATCATGGATGTGACCAATAAAACTAAAGTGGTTAGAAGCATGGAGAAAAACGAAGTAGATTTTGCTTTGGTTTCTGTACTGCCAAAAAAATTGAGTGTAAACGAAATTGAATTGATGAAAAATCAACTCTTTTTTATAGGCGGAAAACAACAAACATTTGATAACAAACCTATTCCTAAAAAAATGTTCGAATCGCTTCCCTTAATTTATAGAGAAGAAGGTTCTGCTACGAGAAATGAAATGGAAAAATTTATCGCTAAAAATAATTTACCGGTTCATAAAAAAATTGAGCTAACCTCAAATGAAGCGCTAAAACAGGCGGTTATTGCAGGTCTCGGCTATTCTATAATGCCTTTAATTGGGATTAAAAACCAATTGCAGAACAAAGAGCTACAAATTATTCCTGTAGAGGGTTTACCCATTAGCACTACGTGGCGACTTATTTGGTTAAAATCAAAAAAATTGTCTCCAGCAGCTAATGCTTATCTTGAGTTTTTAAATGCCAATAAAGAACGTATTATTCAAGAGAATTTTAGTTGGAAGCAGCCGTATTCATAGTATCCTCTGCAAAAACCTTTCTCAAATAAAATAGTAATTCATCTGCATTTTCTTTGGTAAAAACCATAGGTGGTTTAATTTTTAATACGTTATGATCTGGACCATCGGTACTCATTAAAATACCGTATTCTTTCATTCTATTTGCTAGATAATCGGTTTGTGTTGCTAAGGGATTTAATTGGGCATCCACCAATTCTATCCCTAAAAATAAACCTTGACCACGAACATCGCCAATAATGGGGAAATCTTTTGCTAACTTTTTCAATTCGCTTTTTAAATAGTTTCCTATCTCTAAGGCATGTTCTTGTAATTTTTCTCTTTTTACTGTTTGCAACACTGCCGTTCCTATGGCACAAGAAACAGGGTTACCACCAAACGTATTAAAAAATTCCATACCGTTGGCAAATTTTTCGGCCACTTCTTGCGTGCATGCCACTGCCGCCAATGGATGCCCGTTTCCTAATGGTTTACCTATCGTTACAATATCTGGAACTACATTATGCAACTGAAAACCCCAAAAAGCTTTTCCCGTTCTACCACAGCCCACTTGCACTTCGTCAGAAATACAAAGTCCGCCTGCTTCTCGAATTGCTTCATAGGCTTTTGCAAGAAAACCTTCTGGAAGTTCTATTTGTCCACCACAACTTATAATTGGCTCTATAATAAAAGCGGCTACTCCCCTATTTTTGGCATGTACAGCATCAATTTGTTTCTGGACTTCTTTGGCATATAATGTGCCTGTATTTTCACCACGGTATTTTCCTCTAAAAGCATCTGGTAACGGAAAAATATGGGTATGTTCTGGTGCTCCGCTACCACCTTTACCATCAAACTTATACGAACTTATGGCAACGCACATATTGGTGTTCCCGTGATAACCCACCTGTGAAGCAATAATATCCTTTTCTCCTGTAACTGTGGTCGCCATTCTAATCGCAAGTTCGTTCGCTTCACTTCCAGAATTTACAAAATGTAACACACTAAGTTCTGGCGGTAGCGTTTCTAAAAGTTCTTTGGTTAGTTGGTTGATATTTTCATGTAAATAGCGCGAATTGGTGTTCAAAACTGCCATTTGCGCTTGCCCAGCTTTAACTACTTCATACTTTTCATGCCCAACATGCGCAACATTATTCACCGTATCTAAATATTTTCTACCATTTTGATCGATCAGATATTGCCCAGCACCCCGCACCATTTTAATAGGAATTTTATATTGCAAACTCATCCCTTTTCCTAAATGCTGCTTGCGATAGGCTGTAATTTCTTGATTGCTGACAGCATTATTAGCCGCTAATTCGCTCGATTTAAATAACAAATTTGGATCGGGACAAATGCTTTTAAAAACTTGTATCTGATGGTAAAATGCCACACCAGGAAAATCATTTTTATAGTCTAACAGCGATAACATAATCTGAAAATGCAAATGTGGCGCCCAGTCTCCGTTTTCTTTTTCATCACCTAAAAAACCTATAGCATCCCCTTTTTTTAGCTTTTGCCCTAGGTGTCTTTTTGTGATACTCGATTCGCTTAAATGCCCATACAAGGTGTAAAACTCAAACCTTGCTGTTTCATGTTTCAAAATGATTAATCCGCCATAAGTTTTGTTACCTTTTTCTATAGTACAGACTACAATTTCACCCTCTAAAAGTGCATGAACAGGCGTTTCTGCCGGCAACCAAAAATCGACTCCCAAATGTATGGCTCTGCTTTCACGACCATAATTCCCGATTTTATCATAGGCATTAGAAGTGTATAAACTCCTGGCTTCTAAATAACCACCAGCAATTACTTTATTAGGTTGTTGCTTTTGAAGTTGCGCTATCTTAAACTGAAAATAATCAAGATTATTCATCTCTTGGATATGTTCCACCCAAGTACTTTCGACACTTAAATCTAACTTCTCCATAGTATTTTTTCCGATGGAGGGAAATAAATCGGACAATTGAAAACTTTGAGTAGTACTCCAGCTTTTAAACTTTTGCTCGTTAGGATGCGCCAAAAACCCACAAGACTCTCTAAAACTAAAATAGGCAAACTCAGCGTCAATTTCTCTCCATTTTCTCAGCAGTTCCCATGCTGGTTTTTCGCTAATTTGAAGATACGTGTTATTAGGTTCTTCAATTTTATTGATAGCCGATTTTGTAACGGAAATTACCAATCGCATGGCAATGACCGAATACAAATGTGCTAGCTCAATTTCTTGTAACGGAAATGATTTATGATACCCCTTAATGATAGGCAATGAAGCTTCTAATGAGTCGTTATGATGCATTATTGCATACGCGCAAGTAATCGCAACATCATTAATAATTTGTGTGTAAATGGCATCGCCATAATCTATCATTGCTTTAACTGTGGGCTGTATTAAATCGGCAGAAACGATGATATTATTATCGTTCGCATCATTATGCAGAACTGATTTTCTTAAATTTTGATACGTAGCTTGTTGATTTTCAAAACTGTTTTGAAAATACTGGATTAGGCCTTTTTCTTCTTTTTTAAAAAGATGCAGATGTTCTTTTGTCCACAGCGATTGTGCAATATCCCAAACAAAATTTCGGTGTGCTTTTTCATGGTCAAAACCCGCTAGAGCTTTCGTCAACTTTCCACATTGCTCCCCTAAACTATGTCGCAAATCATTTAATTGCGGATTTACACTACTCCAAATTCTACCCGAAATCCATGTTAATAAACGAACCTGTCTGCCATTACCTTTTTCGTCAATAATAGATGAAATAGCGTGTCCCTTTTTATCTAAAATAATCTTTGGAGCATTAATTTCAGTACTATATTCTGCTACATACTGTAATAATTTTTGTTGGAAGTCTAAATACAAAATGTCTTCTTCAAGGTGCGATATTTTTAAAACATACACTTCATTCTCAGTTACTTCAATTTTAAAATTAAAATCTATTTCTCCTGGTAATTTGGTTGCTTTTCCTTTTAAATCGTAATGTTCCTTAGCTAAATTTTCAGCTATTTGGGTAGTTATTTCAAATTTATTATTCATCATATTAGCAAAAGATTTAAAAGAAACACAATACGTTTTTATCTCCACAAAAAAATTAGTTTAAAGATAAGTTGTTCTGAAGAGGCTTCAATAATAATTTCAATTTTTTCTAAATTTCCAATATCTTTTCTTGTCTTAGTTAAAAAACATGAAAAAGCAGTTCTATTTAAATCTATATATGACTTTAATCATGTTTTAAAAAAACAATAGGGGCTAAATTTGAGGAACACTTTAATCAGGCACATCATGAAACGCACTATTTTACTTCCTACCGATTTTTCTGATAACGCGTTTAACGCATTACTATATGCCTTAAAGCTATATAAAAACGAGTCTTGCACTTTTTTATTTTTTGAATTCTACTTATATCTTAAGTTCCACGACAAGAACTTATATCACCACAAAATATGTAGATGAATTGCAAAGAGAGTCTTTAAGAAAATTAACAGAACTAAAACTTCAAACAGAAATAGCAAATGATAACATAAATCATAACTTCGAGATTATTTCAAGTGAAGAAGAAGTGAAGTTAGCCATTCAAAAGGCCGTAAAACTTTATGCGATTGATATTATTGTGATGGGTACAAAAGGCGCTAGTAATGCTATTGGTATTTTTATGGGTAGTAATACGGTAGATGTTTTGAATAAAGTTAAAAATTACCCCATATTAGTGATTCCTGATGAGCTTGAATTTGTGGAACCAAAACAGATATTATTCCCAACAGATTTTAATCGATTTTATGAAAACAAAGAATTAGAGGCCATCAAAAAAATTACGATGCTTTATGATAGTACAATTAAAATTTTACATATTAATGTCGAGAAAAAAATGTCAGTGACTCAGGAGTTCAACAAAAAAATATTATCTGAATATTTAGAAAATTATCCACATAGTTTTCATTGGGAATCAGATTACACTAATAAATCAAAAACCATAGCAACATTTATTGAAGAAAACCAAATAGACATATTGGCTATGGTAAACTATAAACACAGTCTTATAGAAAATATACTAAACGAACCTGTGATAAAAAAAATAGCTTTTCAACCAACCGTGCCTTTGTTGATAATTCCTGAATAGATTTGGAAAAGTATTAAGTATTAAGACTGAAAATACGAAATTAGAAATACGAATAAAAGGTATCAAGTTAACACTTCGACATAGTTTATATTGAGCTTAGCCGAAATACTCAGTGCAAGAGTTCAAAAAATACGAAATTAGAAATACGAAAATCAAAAAATCTAATAATCCAACAATCCAATAATCCAATAATCTTCCTTTTATAGTTGTGTAACAAAAGTTGCTGTGTGGTTTTTAAAAATTGACAAAATTTGTATAAACAGATAGACTGATTTACAATAGGATACTGCTCTTTAAACGTACCTTATTACTTATTTTGTCTTATCATAAAATAGTTCATAAAATGTCAAAAATCGTTATTTTAGGAGCAGGTATTTCAGGTCATGTTGCCGCTGCACATCTGCGCAGAAAATTATCTAAAGAGCATGAAGTTGTCGTGGTCTCACCCAATAGTAATTACCAATGGATACCTTCCAACATTTGGGTAGGTATTGGCAGAATGAAATCTAAAG
Organism: Cellulophaga sp.; assembly: GCA_030731855.1. Taxonomy (GTDB): domain Bacteria; phylum Bacteroidota; class Bacteroidia; order Flavobacteriales; family Flavobacteriaceae; genus Cellulophaga. The sequence goes on from JANQTG010000168.1 coordinate 15,433, forward strand.
AAATTTTATTTCCCTTAGCTCCTTTATATAAAAAAAAGGGGATTGGCTATAAACAAGCCAAAGCAATGTCGTTTTATCCTGAAGGAGACGCCACAGAAGAAAAACCTTATGTTCTAGCGGAATATGTTACTGGTGAAAATAAAGGAAAAGAAGAAAAAGTAACCTATGATTATCTCATTAATGCTACAGGGCCAAAACTAAATTTTGAAGCTACCGAGGGTTTAATTCCAGGACAAAATAAAACCTATTCTGTTTGTACGTACACGCATGCCGATCATGCATGGGAAGGTTTACATGCCTTGATTGGCGAAATGAAGAAAGGAAAAAAAGCAAAGATTTTAATTGGTACCGGTCATGCAAAGGCAACCTGCCAAGGTGCTGCTTTTGAATATATTTTAAACGTGGAACAAGAATTACGGAAACATAAAGTTCGTGATATGGCTGAAATTACTTGGCTCTCTAATGAATATAAATTAGGTGATTTTGGGATGGACGGAATGTTATTAAGCTACCAAGGCTTATCGATGAAATCGAACGAAATGATTGAAATGATTTTCGAGGACCGCGATATTAAATGGATTTTAGGAGCTGGTGTACAAAAAATTGAAGACGGTATTGCCCATTATGAAAATTTAAAAGGTGAAAAAAAATCAGAAACTTATGATTTTGCGATGTTAATTCCTGCATTTTCTGGTCATGGTTTTAAAGCTTATGATAAAAATAATATAGAGATTACGGATAAACTTTTTAAAGGTTTTATGATTGTTGATGCGGATTATACGCCCAAACCTTATGAGGAATGGTCGGTGCAAGATTGGCCAGAAACCTATCAAAACCCTAGCTACAAAAACATATTTGCTCCTGGTATTGCTTTTGCACCGCCACACAGTATATCAAAACCTAGAAAAAGTCCGAATGGTACAGAAATTTTTCCTGCGCCACCAAGAACCGGGATGCCCTCCGGGATTACTGCAAAATTAGTAGCAGATAATATTATTGATAGTATTAAAAATGGCAAAGAATCGCTAGCACATAAAGGTTCTCTAGGAAATATGGGTGCTGCTTGTATTGCCTCGACAGGTTATGGTTTAACTAGCGGTAGTGGTGTTAGTATTACTACATTCCCCATTGTGCCTGATTATCATAAATATCCAAAAACACAAGGTCGACAACTGGGAAAAACTTTTGGTGAAATTGGCCTCGCTGGTCATTGGCTAAAACTGACTTTGCATTATGCTTTTATTTACAAAGCTAAAATGAAACCTTTTTGGTGGTTAATTCCGGAGTAATACTAGTTTAGTCAAAAAGAAAAAATACGAAATACGAAATTAGAAATACGAGAAAAGTTCAAGTTCAAGTTCCTTGAAAAAGTATTAAGTATTAAGACTTAAATACGAAATGGAAAGTACGAAATACGAAATAGTTCAAGCGTAAGTTCAAAAAA
>JANQTG010000168.1:16976-40295 GCA_030731855.1 Cellulophaga sp.
AAATACGAAATGGAAAGTACGAAATACGAAATAGTTCAAGCGTAAGTTCAAAAAACTTTAAACCTGCCCGCCGCAGGAGGGAAACATTTTTTTACCCAGAACCTAATAAAAACAATAAAATGACACAAAGAATATCAAGAATACAGCGGTTTAAAATGATGAATCCTGTTTTACAGTTTTTTAAATACATTTTTTTAAGCATTAAAATAATGCTCGTAGTCGCAGGTGGGCATGGTAGCACTAAAGACAATAGTAAACTTCCTTCATCTTAAAAGTTGCTAAACTATTGATTTTAATTTTTTTATGATTTTTAAAACAGATTTTTTTATCTTAGCAACGTGAGAGGTATATTTTCCATCATATTATCATGTACGATACTTTTTCAAAGTTTGGGGTTTCAGTTTAGTGATCTCACCCAATTTGATGAATTATTAGAACACGCCAAGTTTCATAATGAAAACTATGGTGATAATATGCTTGTTTTTATCTCGAAACATTATGGAGAATTAAAAGCTGATCATCAAGAGAATCATAAAGAAGAAGAAAAAGAGCATGAAAAATTGCCTTTTAACCACTCTTCTTGTTCACACACCGCTAACAGCATTGTTTTTGTGGTTGATATGTTTAAGAGCGATCTTCAAATCCCTGATTTTACAACCCTAGTAGAATCAAACTTTTATTACCAAACTCCTACATCAAACTTACACCAAAAAGGGCTTTTTCAACCTCCACGGGTTTCTTAAATAAAATCATTTTAATCTTATTTTGCATTATCAATTTAAATTGATAATGCAGTTAACGTATTTTATTTATGAAAAATGCTGTCAAAAATTATTTATTTAAGCATAAACAATAAGTTTATTGTTTTACTTTTTACCACCTTTCTCGTTGGTTTCGGAATTTATTCCCTTACCCAAATTCCTATTGGTGCAGTGCCCGATGTCACCAATAATCAAGTGCAAGTGATTACCACATCTAGCAACTTATCTACGCAAGATATGGAGCAGTTTATTACCTATCCTGTAGAGCTAGAAATGGTAAACTTACCCGGTGTAATGGAAATTAGGTCGGTATCAAAATTTGGACTTTCAGTGGTAACTATCGTTTTCGAAGACGATATGGGTACTTATTTACCTCGTCAATTAATCTCTGAAAAAATAAAAAGTGCTTCAGAAAAAATTCCAGAAGGTTTTGGTGCTCCGGAAATGGGGCCTATAACCACAGGTTTAGGCGAAATTTATCAGTACATTTTAGATGTGGAGCCTGAATTTAAAGATCAATATTCCGCAGAAGATTTGCGAACGCTTCAAGATTGGGTCGTAAAAAGACAGTTGTCTGGAATTCCTGGAGTTGTTGAAGTAAATACTTGGGGTGGTTTTTTAAAACAATATGAAGTAGCCATTAATTCAGAAAAATTAAATGCGATGAATATTACCACGCAAGAGGTTTACAACGCATTAGAAAAAAACAACACCATTGCTGGTGGTGGCTATATCGAAAAAGTAAATCAAGCTTATTTTATTCGTGGCGAAGGATTGATTACTTCTGTAGATGACATAAAAAATACGGTTATTAAAAACGATAATAACTTTCCTATTTATATAAAAGATGTCGCAAAAGTGGGCTTTGGTAGCGCCAACAGGTTTGGTGCAATTACAGGTAATGGAGAAGGCGAAAAAGTACTAGGACAAGTAATGATGCTGAAAGATGCCAACTCTAAAAAGGTTATTGATGCAGTACATGAAAGAGTTGCAGAAATACAAAAAACACTACCTAAAGGAGTATTTATTAATGGTTTTTTAGACCGTAGCGAGTTAATTGCAAAGACCACTTTTACGGTAGCTGAAAATTTAATTTTAGGCTTTTTAATTGTCCTTTTTGTGGTGGTTTTACTTTTAGGTAATTTACGATCTGGTTTGGTGGTTGCCTCTATAATACCTTTATGTTTATTATTTGCTTTATCGCTCATGTATATCTTTGGGGTAGATGCCAACTTAATGAGTTTAGGCGCTATCGATTTTGGAATTATTATAGACGGCGCCGTGATTATTGTGGAATTTATAGCGTTCAAAATTACCCAAAAGCAAACCGAAATTTTAGCGCTTCCTGCATCAGAGCAACAGTCTTTTAAAGATAAAATAACGTTTGATGGTTCTCTCAAAATGATGAATTCTGCCATTTTTGGGCAGCTAATTATTTTAATTGTTTTTATCCCAATTCTCTCCTTATCTGGTGTTGAAGGCAAAATGTTTAAACCCATGGCGCTCACCTTTAGTTTTGCTTTACTAGGTGCCATGGTATTATGTTTTACTTACGTGCCAGTGGTCTCTTCGTTATTTCTAAAACCTTCACAGGCATCAAAAAAGAACATTTCTGTGCGATTAATGGGGTGGTTAAATAAAAAATATAGTCCTATTCTAGATTGGGCAATGCGCAAACAACAACTAGTTTTAGGCGTTTCGGGAGTGCTATTAGCTATTTCAATTTATATTTTTAGTACCATGGGAGGCGAATTTGTACCTACTTTAGATGAAGGTGATTTTGTAATTCAGCCTGTATTAAAAACAGGAACATCGTTGAGTAATGCGGTTAAAATCACCACTGAAATTGAAAAAATACTACTAGCCCAATTTCCTGAAGTAAAACAAGTAGTTACCCGAATTGGTGCAGCAGAAGTGCCTACAGACCCTATGTCTATGGAAGAAAGCGATGTAATTATCACCTTAAAACCCAAAAAAGAATGGGTTTCAGCCGATAGTAAAGATGAATTGGCTGATAAATTTAAAGAAGCCTTAGCGATAATTCCGGGTATGGAAGTAGAATTTACTCAGCCTATCGAAATGCGATTTAATGAATTAATTACAGGTGTTAGAGCAGATATCGCCATTAAAATTTTTGGAGAAGACTTAGCCGTTTTAGCTAAAAAAGGGAATGAAATTGGACAACTAATTCAAAATGTTCCTGGTGCTGCGGATATATCCGTAGAAAAAATTGAAGGCTTACCAGAAATGAATGTAAAATTCGATCGCAATAAAATAGCGCGATATGGCTTAAATATTCAAGAGGTAAATGATATGGTTTCCTTGGCATTTGCGGGTAAAACAGCTGGTAGTATTTTTGAAGGCGAAAAACGTTTTGATTTGGTAGTTCGTTTAGATCAAAGTCAGCGAAAAGATATCGATAACCTACAAAATCTTTACATAGATACTCCAAATAACGGAAAAATTCCGTTATCGGAATTAGCCACCATAAGTTATAAAAAAGGGGCTGCAAAAATTTCTCGTGACGATGCAAAACGTAGAATTGTTGTGGGTATTAATGTTCGTGATCGTGATTTACAATCGGTCGTAGATGACGTTCAAGCACTGATAGATAAAAATATAAAACTACCTGTAGGGTACACGATTACGTATGGCGGACAGTTCGAAAATTTACAAAGTGCCAAAAACAGACTTTTAGTTGCCGTGCCTATTGCACTTATTTTAATATTTATTTTACTTTATTTCGCCTTTAATTCGGTAAAAGAAGCATTAATGATTTACTCCGCTATTCCGCTATCTGCTGTTGGTGGTATTTGGCTGTTATGGCTGCGCGATATGCCTTTTAGTATTTCTGCAGGTGTTGGTTTTATTGCTTTATTCGGAATTGCAGTTTTAAATGGCATTGTACTTATAGAACACTTTAAAGAACTCAAAAAAGAAGGTTTTGATGATATTGAAGTACTTGTGAAAGAAGGTACAAAAGATAGGTTAAGAGCCGTATTGCTCACTGCTTCGGCAGCAGCTTTAGGATTTTTACCTATGGCAATTTCGACCAACGCTGGTGCAGAAGTACAACGACCTTTGGCGACTGTAGTTATCGGCGGATTAATAACAGCAACGCTATTAACTTTAGTGGTATTGCCCGTACTATATGTTCGTTTTAACTCCATCAAAAAAATTAAACTTCCCAAAAAGGGAATAGCAACGGTACTTTTTATAGGCTTGTTTTTAGCAACTACCACTACTAATGCGCAACAAAAGCCCTTGAATTTAGCCGATTTAATTAGTTTGAGTCTTGAAAATAATGCAGGTTTGAATGCCTCAGAATTAGCCGCAAAAAGGTCAGAAACCCTTATAAATAGCGCTTTTTCATTTGACAAAACCCAAGTATATTATCATTTTGACGAAAACAACTTGGCACTCAATAACGAACCCTTACGTGTGTTTGGTGTTCAACAAGATTTTAAATTCCCTACCTTATATTTTACAGAAAAGAAGTTAAATAAAGCAAATTTTAAAGTTGCTTCTAGTGCTTTTGAGATTCAAAGAAAAAATATAGAACGTACCTTAACGAGCTACTATTATGAATACCAAATAGCCAAACAGCAAGAAAATGTATATAAAACTTTAGATAGTTTGTATGTTAATTTTTCGGCTATGGCTTCGAGAAGATTTGAACTAGGAGAAACTAACTATCTTGAAAAAATAACAGCTACATCAAAGCAAAAACAAATAGCGCTAAAATATATTGAAGCTAAAAATGCACTTGGTATTGCTTATCAAAAATTATCAGAAATAGTGCAATCTAAAGATTCCATTTTTATTGAGATAAATAAGAATTTAAAAGCCGATCTAAAACTTAAAAATATAGCAACAAGTGCCGAAATTCAATTGTATCAAAATAGAATTTCTGTATTAGAAAAAGAACGGAGTTTAGAAAAGCAACAATTGTTACCCGATGTTAGTTTACAGTATTTTCAAGGTACAAATCCGGGTATTTCTAATAGTTTATATGGATATCAATTAGGCTTAAAAATTCCTTTGTTTTTTAGTGGGCAAGCTTCAAAAATAAAAGCATCAAAACTGGCCACCGAGATGGCAGAGGCAGCATACAAAGACTATGAAATTAAACTTAACACAAAGCTAAATACGCTTCAAATTCAAAAAAATCAATTAAATAAAGCGTTGCTATACTATGAAAACGAAGGCGAAAGTTTGGCTCAAGAAATTTTAAAAACAGCTATTGGAAGTTTTAAAAATGGTGAAATTAATTTTTACCAATACTTACAAAGTTTAGAGGGCTCTTATGAAATTACTCTAAACTATTTAGAAAAACTAAACGAATATAACAACATTGTAATTGAAATAAATTACTTAACCTTATAAACAGAATAACATGCGACAGATAAGCTCTATAATCACTTTTATAACACTCCTATTTTTAATAAACGCTTGCGGTTCAAAAGAGGCTAAAGATACCACTACAGAGAACGAAATAGCCACTACTACAGATAACCGTATTTATGTTACAAAAGCACAATTTGAACATAATGAAATGACCTTAGGGTCTCTAGAAGAAAAAGAGTTTTTGACTGTGGTAAAAACCACCGGAATGATTGATGTTCCACCAGAAAATAAATCAATAATTAATGCTATGATGGGCGGCTATATAAAGACAACGCCATTGTTAGTTGGAGAGCGTGTAAAAAAAGGACAACAACTAGTGACGCTTGAGAATCCTGAATTTATAACCCTACAACAAAATTATTTAGAAGTTAAAGAACAATTAAGCTATTTAAAAGCCGAGTTTGATCGACAAAAAACAATGGTGGAAGAAAAAATAACTTCTCAGAAAAATTATTTAAAAGCAGCAAGTGAATACAACACCGCAATGGCTAGATTCAGTGGACTAAAAAAACAGCTTTCGTTGTTGAATATCTCCGCATCAGAAGTCGAAAAAGGGAACATCACCTCTATAGTGGCCATTTATTCTCCGATTTCTGGAAGTATCACCAAGGTAAATGTAGCCAGAGGTACTTTTGTTGCCCCTGGAACGCCTATTATGGAAATCATAGACAATGAACACATCCACATTGAGTTGTCGGTGTTTGAAAAAGATATTATGCAATTAAAAAAAGGACAAAAGATTAGATTTACTATTCCTGAAGCTTCTGAACAAACCTTTGAAGCGGAAGTCTATTTAATAGGAGCTGCCATTGAAAATAACCGAACTGTTAATGTACACGGCCACTTAAAAAATGAATCTGAAGCGAACTTTTTAGTGGGTATGTTTGTTCAGGCAGACATTATTACCTCATCGCGATCTAAAATGGCCTTACCAGAAACTGCCATAGTAACGATCGACGAAATTGACACTGCTTTACAATTAAACAAAACAGATGAAAATGGGTATTATTTTACTCCCGTAAATTTACAATCTGATGGCGCTAATAATGGATTTATAGCGATTTCTGATGCTCAAGAATTTGAAGCCTCTAAATTTTTAACTAATGGTGCTTTTAAATTATTAGGAGGTAATTAAATAAAGTAAAGCAAATTAATAGTAGTTGATTTTCTTATTTTTTAAAATTTTTTTTAAACTCTAAATACACTAATATAGCCAAAATAATAAAGGTGATTAGCAAGCCTAAAATTGGGTATTGCTTTATATAATTTAAAAATAAATCTAACATATTTTCCATAGGGAATATACGTTTACACTAAAAGATACGGATGTATTTTTTATCCAAAAATTACTTTATTATTCATTAAAAAAAGCTCAAATTTTAGATGTAAAAATGTAGATTTTTGGAAGTATTTGATTTTCAATAATTTCGAGTACTTTTGCGGTAACGCAGTAAAATTTACCAATAGAAAAACAATTAATTATATTACTGCTCCACATCAATAGCATCAAAACCAATAAGTTCTTGGTCTTGAAATTCTGGTGATATTTCAATAGGGTTACAACATACTTCACAATCTTCTATATAAGTTTGTTTTCGTACAGAAGTATCTAATAACATGGAAATTTCCTCCCAGCAATAAGGACATTGAAAAAAGTGTTCGTACATTATTTTATAAAATTGTTAGTGCTTTAAATTAAAACGACACATTTAATAATTGCCCAGTTAATTGCAATAACTGTAACTCTGCCAGCTTAGCATCATACTTGGCTAAATTCTTATTAGTACTAGCATTTAACAAGTTAATTTGAGCTTGTCTAAATTCAATAGAACTAATTCTACCGAGTTGAAATTGTTCTTTAGACCGTTCAAAATTATTTTGATTGGTCACTACGTTTTGCTCTTGAATCTGAAAAATCATTAATCTATTTTCATAGATAGCCATTGCGTTCTGAATGTCTCGATCAACTTCTAACGTAATTTGTTTTATTAATAATTCTTGATTTTCGTATGCAATTTTAGCATTTCTTACACGTACATTGGTGCCACCGCCATCAAATAAATTCCAAGTTAATGTAGCTCCTAATCCAAAATTTCTTCTGTTATTTACGTTTACTCCAGGAAAGAAGGCACCAGGTGCATTCTGGTTTAAATTCCATCCGTAAGAGCCATTTAAACCAAGGGTAGGTAAATAACCAGATTCGTTTACTTTAATATCGTATTTATTAATCGCCAAGTTGCGTTCGGTCTGTAGGACCGCTACATTATTAACATCAGTTTTTGCAATGTATTCTTCAATTTGAATTTTCGGTATAAATTGCACTAAGGTATCTACACTAAAACTTTGATTTAAACTTTGATTCATAAGCACACTCAAATCTCGTTTCGTATTGGCAAGCTGTTGCTTTGTGTTTAGTAAATTGATGCTATCATTAGTTACATCAACCTTTGCGTTCAAAACATCTAACATAGTATTCTGTCCGTATTCAAAAGCATATTCTGATCTTTCTATTCTTTGACCTGAAATTTCTAAGGCTTGTTGAAATACTTTTTCATTTTCGGTTAATCGTGCAACTTCAAAATATACACTAAACAACTGCACCATGGTATTTTCAATAGTTTCTCTTGCCTGTAGCTCGCTTAACTGATATTGTTCCTTAAGGCGTTTGTAATTATAGAAACGTCCCAAACCATCAAAAAGTAAATAATCGGCTCTAAGGCTCGCGTTATAACGTTGTGCTTCGGCCTTATCTAGTTCGGTATTAGGTCGTGGAATTGGATTTCCTGTGGCGGGATCAGTTACAAACTGACCAGGAAACTCAAAAGTAGAATCGTCTCGTTGGTAGGTGCCGCCAGCATTTCCCGATAATGTGGGTAAAAAACCACTATTAAGAATACCTTGATTATTATCAGCAATGGCAACTTGATTATTCGCCACTTTTATTCCAAAATTATTCTCTAAAGTTAAAGCAATAGCCTCTTCTTTAGTTAAAAGCTGATCTTGTGCAAGGGCTATAAAGCTAAAGCTAAAAAAAAACCCTATTAAATAAATTATTTTCATTCTTGTGTGTGCTTCAATTCTCCTTTTAAATGTGATTCTTCTTCTTGCTCTTTAATAGCGCGTTCTACCTCTTCTTTTGTTATATTATCACCAGTAGCTAACCACTTTGTTGTCACTTTAAATCTATTACTAAAAGCTATAAATAAAGGCAACACCAATAGTGTTAAAATGGTTGCAAACCCTATACCATAAGCAATAGAAATAGCCATTGGTTTTAAAAATTGTGCTTGTCTACTTTTCTCTAAAAGTAAAGGCGCTAAACCGGCTATTGTAGTTATTGATGTTAAAAATATAGCTCTAAAACGCGATTTACCAGCATCGAACATTGCCTCATCAAATTTCATTCCTGCACGTAAATTGCCATTAAATTTACCTATCAATACCAAACCATCATTCACCATAATACCAATTAAGGCAATGATTCCCAACATAGATAAAATATTTACCGGGAAATTATGAATCCAATGTCCCCAAGCAACAGCCGTTAAACTAAATGGAATTAATAATAACAACATTAAAGGCTGACTAAAACTACGAAAGGTAAAAGCTATAGTTATATATATTAAGCCTAGTACAGATAACCCAACTACCGTTAAAGAATCAAATAATTTATTACGCTCTCTATTTTGACCTTCATAAGACGCTATTACCGTTGGGTACTGCGACTGAATTTCGGGCATAATATTATTTTCTATATCAAACATAACATCAATAGGGCTGGTTTCTTTACTATCTTTTAGATCGGCAGTAATTTGAATTTCTCGTAAACCTTCTAAATGGTTAATCGCTACATCGCCACGTTCAATGGTATAATTTGCTATTTCTTTTAGTGGAACTTTAGCACCAGAAGGTGTAGTAATTCGCATTTCATCTAAATCAGTAATAGAAGACCTGTTTTCTCGGTCATACCTAACCCAAACACGAATTTCATCTTGTCCACGCTGAAAACGTTGCGCCTGTGCTCCAAAAAAGCCGGCACGCACTTGGTTCATTATGGTCCGTAAATCTAAGCCTAATAAATATGCATTTTCTTTTAATTGCAAGCGAATTTCTTTAATACCTGCGGGATCATTATCCGCAACATCTTTTAAAAGTGCATTATTTTCTAATGCTACTTTTAGTTCTTTCTTTGCTGCTTTTAGTTCTGCTATATTATTACCTAATAAAGATACAGCCACTGGACTACCTCCAAAATTACCGCCAGAACCAAAGATTAAACTCTCTACCCCTAAAACAGGACCCACTAATTCTCTTAACCTGTTAGTTACCAATTCTGATGAGATTTCGTCTGGCCTCTCTTCACCAGGTAAAAGGTTTATAGTCAGTGATGCTGTTGAAGAACCTGGTCCTAAATTGCGGATCATATTATCAAAAAGTATCTGATCCGTATCTTTTAAATACTTTTCTGTGAATTCTTTATTGACAATTTCAGCTTTTTCTTCAATAAAACTAATAATAGAATCTGTAACCCTTTCATTAGTGCCATTAGGCATCTCTAAAGTTATCGAAACACGGTCACTTGCTATATTCGGAAAAAAAGCAGTTTTTATAATGCCACCACCTACGGCGCCATAAGTTAAAATTAAGGTAAAGGCAAAAAACGAAAAAGTGAGCAGTTTATAACGCAATGCAAATCTAAGCGCCGGGGCATATAACCTATCACGCATGTAATTCATAAAGCGATCACCCGCCTGATTTATAACTCTTAATTTAGCAAAAGCCTGTGCCATTTTTGACTTTGGCTTGTCACTTAAAGGTTGTAAGGCTTTCGAATGCGCTAAATGCGCAGGTAAAATAATTAAGGCTTCTACTAAAGATACCGCTAAGGTTAAAATTACGATTACGGATACTTCTCCAAAAATTTCTCCTATTCGACCGTCTAAGAAAAGAAAAATAGAAAAAGCTAAAATGGTGGTGATAATCGCTGAAACAATCGGCGGAATAACTTCCATAGTACCGTCAATAGCCGCTTGAATTGGCGATTTTCCTTTTTCGTAATGTTGGTAAATATTTTCTGCAATTACGATACCATCATCGACTAAAATACCAATAACGATAATCATTCCGAAGAGCGATAAAACGTTTATCGTAACATCAAAAAAACCGGCAAAAACAAACATTCCTAGAAAAGAAATTGGCAAACCAAAGGCTACCCAAAAAGCTAAACGTGTGTTTAAAAAAAGTGAAAGAAATATAAGGACTAAAATCATCCCCATAATTGCGTTCTCTGTTAATAGCTCGGTTCGCTGAACTAGCGTTGTCGATTGATCATTGACAACATTAATTTGAACATTATTATATTTCTGATTAAAATCTTCAATATACTCTTTTACGTTTTCAGCAGAGGTAATTAAATCTTCTGTATTGGTACTGGTAATGGTTGTATTTATAGATAAATCTCCGTTGTAGTACGATGCATTTGGACTTTCAGCAAAACGATCACGTATAACAGCAATATCTTTTAAACGAACTATTTGTCCGGATTGGTTTGCTCTTACAATTAAATTAGAAATTTCATCGCCATAATAAGCCCTGTTGTTTGCTCGAATAAGATACTCCTCTGTATTTGTCTTAATATTACCTCCTGTTACTAAAATATTAGCATTCGCAACGGCTGATGATACTTCTTCAAACGAAATGTTATAGGCTAATAAACTATTTTCATTTACAGCGATTTCAATTTCTTCAAGTGGATATCCTGAAACTTGTATTTGAGAAATTCCTTTAATTGCTCTAATATCATTTTCTACCTGACGTCCAATTTCTTTTAAAGTGACTAAGGGAATATCTTTTCCGCTGATAGCAAAACTAATAGTTTGCCTAACTTCTTCTCGTTTAGCCACTATTAAAGGCTCCATACCTGTCGGGAAAGAAGGTACTCTATCAACAGCATTTTTTACCTCGAGCAGCATAAAATCAATATCTTGACCTTTTTGAATCTCCACGTTGATAGAACCACTATTTTCACGAGAAGTAGAGGTTACACGATCAACACCTTGCAAACCTTTTAAGTTATCTTCTATTTTCAGCACTACACCTTCTTCAATCTCTTGTGGAGAGGCACCAGGATAGGTTACGGTAATACTGATGTTTTTTGAATCGGTTAATGGGAAAAATGATGATTTAAGGGATAATGCCCCAGCAATACCAAAAACCGTAATAGCCAATATAAAAACACTAACCGCAACATGGTATTTTATGAAATAAGTTATAATACTCCGCATTAGTTTGTCTGGTTTTCTGGGGTTTCTTCTAATATTTTAACCAACATACCTGCATAGGCTCCAACAACGGGCCTCGCAATAATTACTGTACCGTTAGGTATATTTTTTAAAACTACTTTTTTATCCGAAAAATAGACTGGAGTTACCTCCAATAAATCCAAGACAGAATCACGAACAATAAATATTTGATTATTTTCTAACAATAATCCGCGATTAATTTCAATGGCATCAGCCTCTTCTTTTGCATTTAATTTTGCTTCTAAATACATACCTTCTTTTAAACGTTTATCTTTTACTTCGATAAACGCTTTTATTGTTTGCGAGGTTTGATCTACGCTCCCATTAATTCGGCTTACAATTCCTTCAAATTCTTGCGTTTGTTCTAAATTGGCCAGACTAACTTTTTCTCCAATTTTTAATAGATCACTATAGCCCTTGCTTATAGACACTTCTAACTCATACACATCAGTATTTATAAATTCTCCTAATTTTTGTCCTGACCTTATAAGAGTTCCTTCAGTAACTAAAGCCTCTGTTAAAACACCACTAAAAGGTGCTGTGATTCGGTATTTACCTAGGCGTTGTTCTAGATTCTTAACGTTATAATAACTTGTAATAATACCACGTCCCGAAATAAAATACTTTTCTTTTTCGGTGGTCATTTCTGGTAAGCTAGGCGTGCTACTACCCATATCAAAATTAGTTAAATAGGTTTGCCATTTATCAAAAATAGAAGGATAATCTAAACGTAAATCGGGCATTATAGAAGTGAGTAAATTATATAAATTACTCTTTGCCGACTGTACACTAGCAGCATATTCGGCTGCATCAATACGAATAATAGTTTCTCCTTGATTATAGGTTTCCCCTGGCTTAAATAGTTTACTACCTTTATTAAAAACACCTTGAACTTCAGCATATAACTCTACCCTTCTTTTTGCCACAACAGTTCCATTGGCAGGAACTATGATTGGAATAGTCGTGTTTTTTACTATATCTGTTATTACTGTTTTTATGACCTTTTCAGGTTTAGGTTTTTGCGTGTTTTTGCTGTCTATTAAGGCTTTTGCTCCAAAAATGGATAAAATAATTAGGGCGACACCAAGAATAGATAATACAATTTTTCTCATGAGGTAAATTAGATAGTTACGTTTTAAGACCCACAAAAATATTATTAGTTTAAAGGGGTTTAGTTAAACATATCTTAAAAAATAATGAATATATGAATATAAAAAATTTATGAATCTATAATGCACAAAAAAAGAGGCTAAAAGCCTCTTTTTTTTAAAATCTTCTTATTTGAAAGATCTAATTAATTATCAGTATCTTCAAACTTTGTGTTAGCCATTCTTGTATTTTTTACATCAAAATTTTTGAACTGAAGGTTTAAGTTTTGATCATCTGTATGAAAGGTCGCTAGCGTTGTTTTATCTAGACCGAAAATACTCTTAAACGAATTGAACTTATTTCCTTGAAGTTGTAAATATTTTAAAGATTTAAGTTCTTTAATACCCTCAGGTGTTGCTCCCTCAAAATTATTATAAGCAAGGGATAATTCGGTTAATTTTGGGAGTTTAGCAAAATTAATAGCTACAACGCCTTGAAATTTATTTCCAAAAATGCCAAAAACTTCTAATTCTTTTAATTGTTCTATTTCTTTTGGAAGTTGACCCACCAAGTAATTTCCAGACACATTCAATACTTTAAGGTTTTTTAAGGCACTGATACCAGCAGGTAGGCTACCTTCAAATAAATTATTAAAAAGTATTAAATTCTCTAATTGAAGACAATTACTATAATCTTGTGGCAAATAACCCGAAAGGCCATTCATTTCGAGCTGTATGGTACGTATATTTTTTAGTTGTACGAGTTGTTCAGGAAAATTGCCCTTTAAGCTGTTCATAGCAAGGTTCAATATTTCTAGTTTCTCTAATTTCCCTAAACTTTCAGGAATACTACCTGTTAAATTATTTCTATGTAATTCTATAGCAGTTACATAACCGTTTTTAATGGTGATTCCATGCCAATTACTTGCTGAGGAAGATAAATCCCAAGTAGTAGTCCAATCCTTACCATTCGTTTGTTCGTAAAAATCAATTAAAACTCGTTTCTCTTTATTAGAAATCTGAGCCGTAGCAACTGTGTAAATAATTAAAAAACAGATTGTTAAGCTATATTTTAGAAAATTTTTCATCCTATTTAAATAAAGTAATTTAGTTTTTTGGCTTTGATACCTTTAATGGTAACTATATAAGAACGCATAAAAATCTATTTTCTGATATCAGAATAAGAATTTTCTTAAAAAAAGGGTGATTACTTACACCCTTTTTTAACAATAAACCAATCAACTAATTTTCTTTCTCAATTTCATCTTCAAATTTTGTATCTGCCATTCTTGTATTAATGCTATTGATGTCTTTAAATTTCGGGGAGGTATTTATTTTATTTTTATCAAAATCGAAAACTAAATTAGTATTAGATTTTAGGGAATTAAAATCCTCAAAAGAATCAAAGCCATTGTTTTGAATTTGAAATACCTCTAACAATGCTAACTGGCCAACTTCTTTAGGGATTGCTCCTTTTAATTTATTGTTTGCTAAAACTAATTCTTTAAGTTTAAACAACTGTCCTAATTCTGATGGCATGTTACCTTCTAAACTATTTTCAAACAAACCTAAAGATTCTAAGTTTTCTAAATTTCCTAAGCTTGCCGGAATTTCTCCTTTAAAATTATTACTAGATAAATTTAATATTTTCAACTGTTTTAAACTGCCAATTGCTTTTGGAATAGGGCCTGTTAGAAAATTATTAAATATGCTTAATTCTGTGAGTTTTGAAAGGTTTCCGATAGTTTCAGGTAAACTCCCTTTTAATCGATTCATTTCTAATTTTAGAATAGTTAACTTTTTTAAATCAAAAATTTGACTAGGTAGTTCGCCTGTTAATTGATTAAATGCCAGATTTAATTCTGTTAAATTTTTTAAATCACCAATAGTAATTGGTAAAATACCTGAAAGGTTATTGTGAAATAAATTTAATTTTACTACACTATTATTTTTAATTGTTACCCCATACCAATTGGTTACAGGTTCTTCTAAATCCCAAGTAGTTTCCCAATCAAAACCATTGGTGCTCTCATAAATAGCAATTAAAGCTTGTTTTTCTTCAACTGGGATATCTGCAAATGTTTTGACGCTTCCTAAAAGTATTGCCGTAAATGCAAATAATTTCAGGAATGAATTCAATATTACGGAGCATGTACAATAAAATCTATTCATGATCTTCGAATTGTGTTTTTACGGTTCTTGTATCTCTAGTCGGCATTGTAAACCTTAAATTTTTATCGGAAAAAGATTTGTTATTTCCGTCAAAATCAAAGACGGACAAATTCGATGCGGTTTCTGAAACGTTATCTAAAAAAAAGACCTCAAAATTATTTTTTTGAATTTGAAGCAATTCTAAATTTGGCATATTTAAAATACTTTTTGGAAATTTACTTGAAAAAGAATTTTCAGCTATAACTAGAGATTTTAAGCTTGTTATGTTCGCAATTGTTTTTGGAAATTCGCCTTGCAGCTTATTATTTGCTAGTTCTAATCTTTCTAATTTTTTTAACGTGCTAATAGTTGAAGGTAAAACACCTTCAAATTTATTGCCTGATAACGATATTACTTTTAATTCTTTTAAATTACCAATACTTATTGGAATTTCGCCTGTAAATTTATTGTCGAACAAATCTAAAAATGATAAGTTCTTTAAAGCATCAATACTATTTGAAATACTTCCACTAAAATTATTTTTACCAAGCCTTAAAGTCACTAAATTTTCGAGCGTATATAAGCTTGTAGGTAGTTCACCATTTAAATGATTAAAAGCCAAATTTAAAATCTTTAATTTTTTAAGTGCTCCTAATGAAGCGGAAAGATTACCTTCTAAATTATTATTAAAAAGCAAAATACCTACTACATGATTATTTTCAATCACTACGCCTTCCCAAGTACTTACTGGAGCGTCTAGTTGCCAAGTTTTTAACCAATTAGCACCATTAGTATTGGTATATAAATCTACTAATGCATTTTTTTCTGCTTTTGGTATGGCAAAGGCAATACTGTGCATCGTTAGCATAAGAGCTATAAAAAAATTGAATTTCATCATATTTTAGGTAATTAAAAATAAAGCCTACATTAAATTAAATAAGAATTATCTTACAAATTTAATATAATATCTAATTTCAATTCAAAAAAATCGATAAACTACATCACAAATGAGGATATTTGTTGTGAAATACAATAAAGGCGATGTCTTAGGCTTTAATCCGAAGCTTAACTTTTAAGATTTAAGCTAAATCTTCTAATTTGATGGTAATATCTTCCCACTCTTCCATGTGGTTTTTTAAGGTTTTTTTCTTTTTTTCGTAAGTTTCGAAAAAATTAGGTTTAGCAATAGTCTGCTCGTAATTTTCTAGTAGATTTTTATCTATTTCTGCTATATCTCTTTCTAACTGTGCAATACTACTCTCTATATTACTTAGTTTATTATGTAATGATTTTAATTTTTTTTGATCTTCATAAGATACCTCAGAAACAACTTTTTTAAGCTTAGGAGCCGCAATTGTTTGTTTTTTTTCTATTTCTCTAAAATCATCAACTTTACGCTGATCTAAGTAAAAGTCAATATCACCCAAGTACTCTTTTATATCACCATCTTTAAAATCATATACCTTATCGGTTAAACCTTGAAGAAAATCTCTATCGTGCGATACTAAAATAAGTGTACCTTCAAAACTTTGTAGGGCTTGTTTTAAAACATTTTTAGATTTAATATCTAAGTGATTTGTAGGTTCATCCATCACTAAAACATTAAAAGGTTGTAATAACATTTTAGCCAATGCTAAACGATTTCTTTCGCCTCCAGACAGTACTTTTACATATTTGTCTACCTCATCACCTCTAAATAAAAAAGATCCTAAAATATCGCGCACTTTGCTTCTGTTCTTTTCATTAGCAGCATCGATCATAGTATCTAGAATGGTTTTATTCCCATCTAAATACTCCGCTTGGTTTTGGGCAAAATAGCCTATTTGAACATTATGCCCTAATTTTAATTTTCCTTGATGTTCTAACTCACCAACTATTATTTTTGCAAGTGTAGATTTTCCTTGCCCATTTTGACCTACAAAAGCGGTTTTACTATCGCGTTCTATCAGTAAATTAATATAGTTTAAAACCTCTTTTTCACCATAGTGTTTCGATAAATCTTCAATTTCTACCACTACTTTACCTGGCGTTATCGATACAGGAAACCGTAAATTCATGACACTATTATCATCTTGATCAACCTCAATACGATCTAGTTTATCTAATTTTTTAATCAGTGATTGCGCCATAGTTGCTTTGCTTGCTTTGGCTCTAAACTTTTCGATTAACTTTTCGGTTTGTTGAATTTGCTTTTCTTGATTTTTTTGGGCACTTAATTGCTGTTCTTGAATTTCTTTACGCAACACTAAAAACTCTGTATATGGCTTAGCATAATCATAAATTCTACCTAAAGAAATTTCTATGGTTCTGTTGGTAACATTATCTAAGAACATTCTATCATGAGATACAATGGCGATAGCACTATTGCTAGTTCTTAAAAACTGCTCTAACCAAATAATCGATTCAATATCTAAATGGTTGGTAGGTTCATCTAAAAGCAATACATCATTATTTTGAAGTAATAATTTTGCTAGTTCAATTCGCATACGCCAACCACCCGAAAAGGTATCGGTATATTTATTAAAATCTTCTCGTTTAAACCCTAAACCTTGAAGAATTTTCTCTGTTTCGCCCTGATAGTTATAACCGCCAAGAATTTCATAACGATGCGAAATATCACTTAAATCATCAATAAGTTTACTATAACTGTCTGTTTCGTAATCGGTACGTTCTGCGAGCTGATGATTAATATGATCTAATTGCAACTCTAAAGATTTTATCTCTTCAAACGCTTGATAGGCTTCTTCTAAGACCGTTCTACCTTGTTCAAAATCCAAATCTTGTTTTAAAAAACCGATTTGAACTTCTTTATCGGAAGCTATAACACCACTATCGGCCTGCATTTCTTTTGAAAGCAATTTTAGTAAGGTAGATTTACCCGCTCCGTTTTTACCAATAAGACCAACTCTGTCACCAGCATTTAAACGGAATGATATTTCTTCAAATAAATACTCTCCATTAAAAGAAACAGAAAGGTTATGGATGTTTAACATAATAGTTGTTCGTTGTTCGTTGTCGGTTGCCCGTTTTTGGTTTAAAAGTTGTTTTAGTTTTAGGCTTAAAGTTCAAGGTTTATCTAATGAAATAATTTATTACAAAATCTTAAACACATAAACTCTTTTACTCTTGAAATTGTCAAAGATTTGTGACCTAGGTTACACTGTTCCTCTAATCAAAATAGTACTTTTGTCAAAACTTTTGCAAATGTTAAAAAAAGGAAACAAACTCTATAGTATTTTAACAGGAACTTGTCCTAAATGTCATCAAGAAAGTATGTATTTGAACAAAAACCCTTATAATTTGGGTCAGATTTACAAAATGAAGGAGCGTTGTTCACATTGTAGCACAAAATACAAAATAGAACCTTCCTTCTTTTTTGGTGCCATGTATGTTAGTTATGGACTAGGCGTTGCTCTTGCTGTTGCCGTATTTATTATTTCTTCTTTGTTCGTAGGCACAACTTTAATTACTACTTTCATTGTAATTATTTCAACATTACTTCTTTTAATGCCGCTTATCATGAGATTAGCCCGTAATATTTGGATTAACTTTTTTATCAGCTATGACCCAAATGCGGTTTCGAAATAGTAAACTAGTGGATAGTGGAAAATGTTTCTGTTTTCTGGTTTCAAGTTTCAAGTTTTTTTAATCTTAACTAGCACTACTTTCAAGTTTTCAAATTAACACACCCGCCTGACGGACGATTAGGTTTTCAAATTAACATCAATATCACATTTTCACATTAGTATATTCTAACATTAATCTCCTTTAAAATACTTCTTCGTAAACCTCGCAATATCCATTTCTGGATGAATTGTGGTGTTATTTTCTATTGATTCAACTAATTGCGTAGCTGCCATGGGCCCTATCATAACACCACGAGAACCGAATCCGTTTAAGGCATATAAATGTTGATATTTGGGGTGTCTGCCAACTAAGGGGCGGCGGTCGGCAACTGTAGGGCGTATTCCTGCTACGTGGTCTACAACTTCATAATCGCAGGTTAAAAAAGTATTTAACTTTTCTAGCAATTCATCTTTCGATTCTTGGGTGGGCGTATTGGTTTTATCTTTCCATTTGTAAGTGGCGCCAACGCGGTACAAATCATCTCCTAAAGGAATAATAAAAACAGATGATTTAATGACCTTATTTTCTTTCAAATCGGGCGCTTTGATTGTTAAAAGCTCACCTTTAGTTCCGTTTAGCGGTAAATAAGAAAAAAATGGATTCTGATGCAATCCAAAACCAGTAGCAAAAACTATTTGCTTTGCTTTGATGCCTTTATACTCCACAAAACCATCATGTAGCTCTAAACTTTCAAAATCGAAACTTGCGTTGGTAAATTGCCCTTTTTTAGAAAGGTATTCTTTATAGCTTTTTAATAATAGTTTTGTATCTAACCAACCGGTATACAACACTTCACCATAACCAAAATCTGCATTGATGTGCTGATTTGTATTTTTGAGAAGCTTAGTATTCAAAAAATAAGCTAATTGAGGTTTATCAGCAGCTTCAAACCACATATTTTGTTCTTCGATAGATGCAAAACGTCTTAAAACTGGAATTTTATAATCTATTTTAATCTGTAGTTTTTCTTCTATTCTTTGATAAAATGGCATGGCTAGCTCTAGTTGTTCTTTGGCGTTCCACGCTAGGGTAAATCGTTTTAAGATAACAGGATTATATAAGCCACCAGCAACTACCGACGACGTTTGAGATTCATCAGAAATTACCTGAAATGATTTGTTTTTTACCTCTAATTCTTCGCAAAAAGCGATACCTGCTAAGCCTAAACCTACAACTATATAATCTACCATTTTACAAAGGTAGATAGTAAGTATTAAGTTCAAAGTATTAAGTTCCAAAAAAAATGCTATGCGCTGAGCGCACGACTTAAAAAAAGCCAAAAATTAAACAGATTGCTTCGCTGCGTTCGCAATGATGCAAAAAAAAGTCCCAACCATAAGGGTTAGGACTTAATTTTATTTTGAATTGGAAGTTATTGAGCTTAATAGCTCCACATGTCTTGTTCTTTATCTCGGATCGTTTCTTTGATTCTTTTTGATTCTAACAATTGAAATAACGAGTTGTCAGAAATGTAATCTTTAATGGCACGGTCTCCGTACACGTTATCTTCTTTGTAAATTGTAGCATCAAAACGTCTAGCGTTTAACAGCATATCAAAAGAGATGGGTTGTGCTGAATTTCTTTGATTAAATACTTTAGCTTCATGAAGAACCTGTCTTGCTGCCGGGTACCATACCCAAAACAAGGCTACTTTATTTTCTTCTTGATCCATAGATTCATCATCAATAAAGTTCACATCAGGAGCTCTTGGAGCTATCCCTAATAAACGATATTTTAATTCTCCTTGACGCTTGTCAAAATACCACATACCTTTAATTAGGTACTCTTCAATATCAGCTGCAGTTAAATCTCTTTTATTAATGTACTCTGGAGAAATTTGCTCACCAGCATTGTATTGCTCATAACCGTATTCGGTCGTATCAATCTTTTGCATGGTTGCTTGTAAAGACTTAAATTCTCTTTTTTCAGTAAAGTAAGAGTCTGCGTAAATATCTTTTATTTTTCCGTTTTTGATATTTCTGATCAAAACATCATATAAAGATCTTCTGTCTGAACCAATATCTATAGTATCTATTGGGTAGTATAATGGAAAGTTAACACGTTCATCTAAATCGATTACCTCCCATACGGTTTTAGACCATAAAACAT
The DNA here is from genome assembly GCA_030731855.1 of Cellulophaga sp. GTDB lineage: Bacteria > Bacteroidota > Bacteroidia > Flavobacteriales > Flavobacteriaceae > Cellulophaga. The sequence continues at coordinate 37,422 of JANQTG010000168.1, forward strand.
CTCTATCATCTACATACCCGTAGTTTAATGGACCATCATTATCCATTTCAATCTGAGCTGCGGTTTTTTTTCCAATATCACTTGGCGTTTTTGCATTTAATACATTTGCCTGAGCGATAATAGAAAAGGGTAACAAAGCTACTGCTCCGATTACTAAAACATTTTTCCAATTCATTTTTAAAAATTTATTTGTTTTTGCACCTTTATCGAAATTTGCCACAAATCGTTTTAATTTTTATAAAACGATTTGTGACTAGTTTCTCTAAATTTTACTTCTAGTTGGTAAGCTCAACCACTACTGGTGATACTTTCTTTAACTTGTACGTTTTGTTATTTGTAATATACGCTTCAATATCGAAAATCTGAACTTGTTCTCCACGACCAGCTCTACTTAAAGCAGACTTGGCTTGAGCATTTAGTTTATTACCATTAACTACTACTGTTGGCTGCCCAGGAACTTTAAATTTAAAGCCACTTACTGCAAGATTTAAATCGAAATCGAAATCTTCTAAAATAGCACCTACACTAGATATTTCTAAGTTAGATTTTGGCATTTTAGCCGTATTTGTTTCTCCTCTAATAGATCCGTTTGGTCTTGGAATATCTTTTATTCTGAATTCAGATTTAGAAGATACTGTTTGTCCGTCAGGTAACTTACCAGAAGCCGTAATAGTAACTGTTCTACCTGTTTGAGGACTCATAACATATTTACTACCAGAAACTTTTGATAAACCTGATGCGCTTGCACTAACATTATTATCAGGAATACCAGGTATAGAGATAGACATTGGGTTTGCAACACCACGGTATACCACATTCATTTTATCCGCTGCAATTAATGCGGCACTTGGTTTAGATATGGTTGCGAAAGAGTTGTTAACTACTACCGGAATCTCAGCACCATCTTGCATGAAAAATAATGTTCCTGCAATTACGTGGTCTCCTGGATTACCAGCACCCATTAACATTTGAACGCCACCAGCTTCTATCTTATAATCAGTACCATCTACTAATTTTCTGCCATCAAGCGTTAATTCAGCTCTTACTGGTGTAGAAGAATTATCGGTTTTGCTGATAATAATTTTACCATCGTACTTTTCTCCACTGTAAAAAGCAGATTTGCTACCGAATAATGATGTTTTAAAATTCTTTAAAGAAACTTGATCTGTTAAGTTACCCGCTAACATTGCTTTTAAAGCCGCTTCTTCCGTAATTTTAATATCATTTTGTAATGATGTAATGTTAGTTACCGAAGCGATTAATGGGTAGCCTTCGTACTTATACTTTACCCAGTTTAGCATTTTGCCATCTCTGTTTGGAACTTCATTATTATCGTCACCTGTACTAAATCTTTCAGCTACAGTTGCTTTTAAATCTGTCATTTTTGCTGGTAAAGCATTCGCTAAGTCTGTACGGTAAGTAATTAACTTATTTAAAAACTCTTTTCCATCTGCAGAAAGAACATCTCCGCTAAAGAATTTTTGATCAAGAAAATCGGTCTTATCCATTACTTGAAAATCTGTACGATCTTCTACACCTGCCAACATTGCTTCTTTTAAAGTCTCTAAGTACGTATAATACTCTTGAGATAAGCTTTGTATTTGTTGTGCTTTTTTGTAATCTTCAGCATATTTAGCAGCATCTTCTTCGGCCTTTGTTCCAAGACTTTCTAAGAAAGCTAAATTATTATCCGTCGTTTTTAAGTTAGAAGTTTCGAACTTTGCATTCATAATACCGAATGCTGAAAGAACTTCTTTACTCATGTTTAGGGCGAGCATACAAATGAAAACTAGATACATTAAGTTTACCATTCGTTGCCTTGGTGATTGTTTTCCTCCTGCCATTTTTTCTAATTAGTTTAAATTAATAATTTGGGGTTTGTATTAGATTTAATCTAAATTAGTTTCTATTCATAGCTGATAACATTCCACCATAAACTCCGTTTAAAGAAGATAAGTTAGTAGATAATGATGCCATTTGGTCTTTTAAAGCTGTTGAATTCTGAACAACTTCTTCATTAATTGACGCTTGTCTGCTAGCACTTTCTAATTGTACTTTGTATAAGCTGTTTAAAGATTCCATCTGCGCAGCAGCATTTACCATTTCTTCAGAGTACTTTTTAGTCGATTGCATAGCATCTACTGTAGGAGCGATACCTTTCGCAGCACCTTCGAAATTTCTGATGCTTGTACCAAGACTTTCCATTAAGCTTGCATCTACACCTGCTTCTTTTAATAATTCATCTAATTTTTTAGATAAAGAAGCTTCTGATTCTTGAATTTCGGCGGTAGCGTTTGAATTTCTTGCAACACCTTCACCACCTGCTAATTCAGGATACACTAAAGACCAGTCTAATTCGTCTTCAATTGGTTCAAAGGCGCTAATAGCGAAAATAAGTGCTTCTGTAATAAGTCCGATAGCTAATAAAACTCCTCCGTTTAGAGGCCCTAACTCCCAGTGTAAAATTTTGAATAATGCACCAATAATTACGATTGATGCTCCAAGCCCGTAGGCCATGTTAAATAATTTTTTTGTTGCTTTTGACTGTGCCATAATTTAATTTAATTTTAGGTTAACGTGAATAAAAATAAGGATTTGGTTTTAATTTAATTTGACTTTATTTATTTAATTGTTGATACTCTTCTTTTAAGGTCTGTTTAAAGGCTTGTTTTCTTCAACACCCATGTAATCTTGTACGGTTCTAAAACCTATATAACTACGGGCTGAATCTCTATATTCGTAATCTCTTGTACTTACTTGTAAAAAGTAAGCTACATCTTTCCAAGAACCACCACGAATAACTTTTCTTGCATTTTCACCAGAACCAGCATTTGGGTTCATTGTTGATACATACTCGTAAGAGTTCGGGTCGTA
>JANQTG010000169.1 GCA_030731855.1 Cellulophaga sp.
AAAGCTTCAGATTGCGCTCGAGAAGCACGTTCAAGAACTTTTGCTATTGCAACTTTTTGGGATGAAAGCCCAAATGACGATTTAGAGTTTTATCTAGACATATATGATGCTATTTACTTAGACTGTTATTTAAATTAATAGCTTTTATATATTAAAATTGAGAAGTAGTTTTTTACATATAAAAACTACTTCTCAAATATATTTTTATTCTTAGTATAGAAAGTTATGAATATGCGGAAAAAAATAAAATGGTTTTCTTTGAAAATTAGCCCTAATTTAAAAATAAATACGCTGTTATTGTTTTTTTTGTCTTTTTGGTGTTTTTCTCAAAATTTTGAGAATGCAACAATTACATATGTAGTTTCTCTAAAACCTCCAATGGATCTGACAAAACTTAAAGAAGAAGCAAAAACTAACGCTCAACTACAAGAAGTATTATGGCTTTATGAAGATGCTGTTGATGTAGTATCTACCCTAAAATTCACTAAAAAAGAGGCTATTTACAGTGTCGAAGATCAATTAAAGAACGAATCTGAAAAAAAAACAAATCTAACTTATATTGGCGCAGGTTCAGAAAAAGTATACTACTCAGATCAAGATGAACTATTTAGTGCTGGCAATTCAAGAGGAGAAAATCTGCGCATTATTCAAGAAAAAAAAGAATGGGAACTTTTAAAAGACAGCAAAAAAATAGGAAAATATACCTGTTATAAAGCGATACAAAGCAATAGTACTAGTAAAATAAAACCTATTGCTTGGTATACTTTAGAAATTCCTTTGCCTTTTGGTCCAAAGGACTTTGGAGGTTTACCAGGGGTAATTTTAGCATTAGAACTTGATAAATATGTATTTAATACGACCACAATAACCTTAAATAGTTCTGATTTTGAACCCATAGAAAAGCCCACTAAAGGAAAAAAAATAACCTACGCCGAATGGCGTGAAAAGGCAAAAGGTTTTTTTAATAATTGATGCAAAAATATTTGTTTCTTATAGGGTTTGCCGTGTTCCTACAAAATTTAGTATGGACCCAAAATAGTACCTTGAGCGGGGTCATAAAAGATAGTATAAACACACCACTCGAAAGTGCTAATGTCTTAGCGCGCCCAGTTTCTGATGACTTACAAATGCTTTTTACTATTACTAATGCTAATGGTAAATACCAATTAAAACTACAAACCAATGAAGCTTATGATGTTACCGTAAGCTATTTGGGGTTTAAGCCCTTGGAGTTTAGAATTACGATTCCTGAAAATCAAGAAAAAAATATTGTTTTATTGGAGGCTGAAAATGTTTTAGACGAAGTTATAGTAATTGAAAACATACCCGTAGTGGTAAAAGAAGATACTATTAGCTACAACCCCAAAGTATTTACTACAGGTACGGAACGGAAATTAAAGGACGTCCTTGAAAAACTACCTGGTATTGAGGTGGATAATAATGGGAGTGTAAAAGTCATGGGTAAAAAGGTAAATACACTTTTAGTGGATAATAAGCCTTTTTTTGGAGGAAACACCAAACTAGGCGTACTCAACATTCCTGCTGATGCAGTTGATGGGGTAGATGCTATTGATAATTATAACGAGGTTGCCTTTTTAAAAGGCTTATCCGGTTCTGAGAAACTAGCCTTAAATATTAAACTAAAAAAGGATAAAAAAAGATTTTTATTTGGGGATGTAGAGGCAGGCCTAGGAACAGATACACGTTATTTGGCGCATCAGAATATCTTTTATTATAGCCCAAAAACAACCGTAAATTTTATTGGAGATGTAAATGATGTTGGTGTAAAGTCGTTCACATTCAGCGATTATATAGATTTTGAAGGTGGGATTGGAAAAATGATGAGTAACTCCAGTTCAAGTTTTAGCTTATCCAATAGCCCCTTATCACAGTTTTTAAATAATGAAGATTATGTAACTGGGCAAAACAAATTTGGTGCTTTTAATTTTTCAAGAACCATAAATTCTAAATGGAATTTTACAGGCTATGGCATCGCATCAAACACCAAAAATGATACTCGGTTAGAAACTTTAAACAACTATATAACTGACGAAACAAGTACATTAGAAAATACAATAAATACTCAAAATAGTAACCAGAGTTTTATACTCTCAAAAATTTCTTTAGACTATAAACCAACTAGCACAGAAGACATTTCGTATTCAGGTTTCGTAAAAACAAACAGCACCGCCGATATTGGTAATTTAATTTCTACCACATCAACCGCTCAGAATACGCTAAATACCACTTTAGACAATAAAGCCACACAAATAAAGCAAAATTTAGAATGGCATAAGAAGTTTTCTAAAAAACACACCACTTCATTTACAGCAGATTATCAATATTCACAAGCAGATCCAAATAGTTTGTGGTTAACAACGCTGCCTATTTTACCAGGATTAATTCCTTTAGAAGATGATTCTTTTTTTAATATCCAACAACTTAAAAACACAGAGTTAAATATGCTTGAACTGCTTTTTAAGCATTACTGGGTGCTGAATAAAAATCACCATATATATACAACTATTGGGAATAATCTGTTAAAAGAAAATTATAATACGTTCGATGTTCAAAATTTAAGTACTGGTATTGTAAATGATTTTGGAGCTTCTGGTTTCAATAATAATTTAAGTTATGGTGTAAACGACTTATTTCTGGGAATACAACATAAATTTCAGGTAGGTATATTTACGGGTAAATACGGTATTAGCGCCCATAATTACGATTGGACTATTACGCAAGAAAACACAAACAACATCAATAAATGGGTTTGGTTACCCGATTTGTCTGCGGATTTTAAATTTAGTGGTTTTGGAAATGTAAAGTTGAATTATAATTTAAAAAGTACCATCGCAACTGCTGATAGGTACGCTAATAAATTTAGATTGGTAAATTACAATACTCTTTTTAGAGGTAATGAAACTCTAGAAAACGAACTTTTCCATGCTGCGCGTTTATCGTATACTAAATTTAGTATGTTTCGTGGTTTAACTATTTTTTCGAGTGTTACGTACAATTCTGCGATTGAAGCTGTTCGCAATCAAACACAAATAGAGGGAATTAATCAGTTTAATACCGCCGTTCTATTACAAAATCCCGAAGAAAGATGGTTGGCGAACGCTATGGTTACGAAAAAATATGGAAAGATAACC
>JANQTG010000170.1:0-2520 GCA_030731855.1 Cellulophaga sp.
ATGCCGCACCATCCGCAGGATCTACCCCATACCAATCTCTTAGCCAAAAATCAAAAATATCACCACCTACAATAAGCCTTTTTGATCCATTAATTAATTCTTCTTGTGGTAAAACAGTAATTTCATTTTTTAATGTGGCGGCATTAATGTTTAAGTTCCACGAAAAATTGTCTGTTCTAATAATACCTAAAGTAAGGTCTAATTCAAAACCAGAATTTATCCAGGCTCCAATATTTGAGGGTACTTCATCTAAACCAGCACTAACGGGTAAGGGTACATCGAATAATAAGTCAGATGATTCTCTTGTATAATATTCAAATGTTCCAGAAATACGATTATTTAAAAAAGCAAATTCTAAAGCAACATCTGTTTGTATGTTCGTTTCCCATTTGATGTCAGGGTTACCTGCTGCGTCTGCCAAAATACCACCTTCTCCGGCGTTGTTATTTCCTAAAGCAAAAAGTGCTTGACTAGGAAAGAAACCGGGTAATTCGTCATTACCAACTTCACCATAAGAAGCTCTCAACTTTAAAGCGTTGATCCAAGAAACATTTTTCATAAAATTTTCTGAATCAATTCTCCATGACGCCCCTAAAGAGTAAAAATCTCCCCAACGAACCGCTTCATCAAATCTAGAGGAAGCATCTCTTCTGTAGGAAGCAGAAATATAATATTTATCGTCAAAATCATAATTTAAACGTGAAAAATAGCCTTCTCTAGTTAAGTTTCTTCTAAAGGACGATCAATCGGTTGTCGTTGCAAAAATTATAATTTCTGTATTACCATCAACAATAAAATCTTGTCGAGTTCCAAACAGTGATTCAACTTTAAAATCGTAATTTTCATGACCTAGTAACACACCAACGGAATGATTACCAAAATCTCTGTTATAATTTAATAATTGATTGTAATTTATGGTAGTTTGTATATTTGAATTTTTAAATGACCTACCCACAGGGTTAGCATCACCTACAACAGGCGTATTAAAACGTTCTCTGTAGAAAAAACGTTTATCTAAAGTAGCGTTAAAAGTAAACGTAAAATCTTTTAAGAAGGTGATTTCTGCAAACGTTCTACCTGATATGTTATCTGTTTGAGCAATATCTGTATTTAATAAGGTTTCTAAAATTACATGTCTACCTGTAGTATTACCGACTCTATTATCATTATTAAAATCATAAATTTTATTGCCATTATCATCTAAAATAAATGCTCCTGTAACTGGGTCATGCTCAAAAACAGGATAAATGGGCGCAATAGTTCTGGTCGTAAAAAAAGGATTTACAAACGAGTTAGAACCTCCATCCGAAGCTTGGTTAGAAACTGCTGTAGATGCAGAGATATTAACACCAGTTCTTAGCCAATCGGTAACTTTTGAATTTACATTAACACGACCCGTAATTCTTTCAAATTCAGAATTAATTATAAAGCCTTCATCACCTAAATACCCTATAGAAGCAAAGAAATCTGAATTTTCAGTTCCTCCAGAATACGTAAAATCAACATTTTTTCTATTTCCAGCGCGCACTAGAGGATCTTGCCAGTCTAAGTCATCAGGATATAATAAACTCGCCGCTGGATTCAATTGTCCATCAGTTAAAACGATTTGATTATTTGGAACATTAAAGGGATTTACTCCTAAAATTCCAAAAATTTCATCTGTAGCTCTTTGGTTTGCCGTTGCTACAGGTACAGTTCCGCTAATCGATAATGCATTTCTTCTAGCCTCCCATAATAAAGGGTAATATTGTTGTGCATTTACTCGCTCGTATTCTGGAATAGCCCTTGAAGTAATCCCTTGACTAACCGTTAAGTTAGCCGTGCTTCTTCCCTGTCTTCCTTTTTTAGTTGTAATTAAAACGACACCATTAGCCGCTCTAGAACCATATAGCGAAGTAGATGCCGCATCTTTAAGTACCGTAAGACTTTCAATATCATTTGAATTTAAACTAGATAAATCTCCACCAAACTGAACACCATCCACAACATATAAAGGATTATTGTCAGAACTAAAAGAACCGTTACCTCTAATTTGAATAGCAGGAGTAGAACCAGGCTGCCCATTAGCAGCTGAAACGTTAACACCAGGGGCGGCGCCTTGTAATGCCTGAATTACGTTAGAAATTGGCCGATCTTTGATTTCTTCAGCACTAATCTGTACAGCAGAACCAGTAAAATCTGATTTTTTTGATGTACCATAAGCCACTACAATAACTTCTTCTAATGCTTCTGCATCGTCTTGTAACTTAACGTTGACTGTGTTGGTTGTACCAATAGTTATTTCAGTTGTTTTTTGACCGATGTAACTAAATCTTAATTTTTGACCGACGGCAGCAGTTATTGAATAATTACCATCAAAATCAGTTTGTGTTCCACTAGTAGTACCTACAACCACCACAGAAACTCCCGGTAATGGAAGTCCTGTTTGATCTGTAACACTACCAGAAATAGTTTTACCTTGTGCGTAAGAAAAACTGATTAGTAACATCATTACAGAAGTTACAATCCAAGTTACTTTTT
>JANQTG010000170.1:2530-3140 GCA_030731855.1 Cellulophaga sp.
ATTATAAGGTTTGTTTGTGGGTTTTCACTGTTTAGTTTGTTTTAAATTAATTAGCACAACTAAATTCTACTAAAATATTTTATCAACCAAATAAAAAATTAATAATCTAAATATTTTGTTAAAAAAAAGAATTCTATTACGACTAGTGTAAAAAAATTAAAAAAATATGATTTTAATTTATTTTAAATGATAAATTATAAAAAAAATATTAATTTTTTAACTATTAAATTCAATTTATGATGAATTAATTCATAATTTTAACATTTTATTTAAATATGTAGTCAGGTATAGTAGTAACTTTTGTAACAACTAACAGAAATTAACACCTTAATAAAGTACAGCTATTTTAATTGTATAACACTTAGAAGATACCTTTGGAAATAGTTTAAAGTTTTTATTTTTTTAAAATTAGATTTACCTGATCACCCTAAACGTTAAATTAATTCGTTCTTGAATAGGCTTAGCGGTTTTGGGTATTTGATGCAACCAACAATGTTGAGTTTCGCCTTTCATGAGTAAAAGACTTCCGTGTTCTAAGAGAATTTTATGTTTCAGACTTTTATCGGTTCGGTGTTTTAAATGAAAAAAGCGTTCTTGCCCTAAAGTAACT
>JANQTG010000171.1 GCA_030731855.1 Cellulophaga sp.
CTAAAGACGATTTAAAAATTGCTGCTGTTGATATTTCCGCTTATAATTGTATGGAGGTAGATTTTAAAGAAGATTTAGAAAATGCCAACAAACTACTTCGCGAATGAAAGTGGTTCTTTTTTGTCAGAATGCCTACGCATTTGGAATTTTAGCACCCATTAAAGCTATTTTAGAAGCTGAGAATCACCCTTATATTTGGTACATTCAACCTAAATTATTGGCTAATTTTCCTTTTAAAAATGACTCTTTTACAACTAGTATTTTAGCCCTACAGCTTTTTAAAAGTGATGTTATTTTTGTTCCTGGCAATGAAGTACCGTATTATGTAAGAGGCTTAAAAGTGCAAGTTTTTCATGGCTTTGCAGGTGAAAAAAAAGGACATTTTAGAATCCGCCACTATTTTGATCTCTACCTAACCCAAGGTCCTTTTTTTACGGAAAAATTTAACGAATTAAAAATCAAATTTCATGATTTTGAGGTAATTGAAACTGGTTGGTCTAAGCTTGATATCTATGCACAGAAAAACGAAGTATACACAGAAAAAAGAGCTATACTTCTTGAAGAACACCAGGCTAAAAACACCTTACTTTACGCACCCACTTTTTCACCAAGTTTAACCTCTGCCCCGCATTTAATAAGCGAATTTGAAGCCTTAGCGCAACAAAAGGATTATTTTATTTTTATAAAATTCCATCCATTAATGCATGAAAAATGGATCACTGTTTATAAAAATATAGCCTTAAAATATAAACATATAGCATTTGTTGAAGATCCGAATATAGTCCCCTATTTACAAATGGCTGATGTTTTGATTAGTGATACATCGTCGGTTATTTATGAATTTTTACTACTCGATAAACCTGTTATTACCTTTAAAAATATTTCTAAAGACATAAAATGGCTTAATAGCCTAGGCTATACTAATCTGCTTAAATTAGTGGAAGAAACCATTAAAAAAGATGAATTTTCTACCGCTAGAACCGAAATTAATAAGGCATATCATCCATATTCTGACGGAAAATCGGCCAAACGAATGGTGCAAGCTGCCGAAGATTTTATTGCAAAAAATGGCGTTCCAGAAAGCAGAAGTCTATCGTATTTAAGACGTAAAAAAATACATAAAATATTTGGCAAACCTGTACAGCCTATTTTTGACGGAAATAAAAAGGAAAAAATAAGTGCGGCTGTGATCACATTTAATGAAGATGAACATATTTACGGCCTTTTAGAAAACCTACAATTTGCCGATGAAATTATTATAATAGATTCTTTCAGCACCGATGGATCTATTGAAAAAATAAAAGAATTCAAAAACGTAAAACTTATTCAGAGACCTTTTGTGAATTTTACAGATCAAAAGCAATTTGCCTTAGATCAATGTTCAAATAATTGGGTAATGCTGATTGATGCCGATGAACGTTTAACAGACGAACTAAAAAACGAAGTTTTAAAAACCGTTAATTCTGACAAACCAAAAGCTACTGCTTACTTTTTTAGAAGAACGTTTATGTTCAAAAAAGAAAAAATGCGCTTTTCTGGAACGCAGTCCGACAAAAATTATCGCTTGTTTCAAAAATCTAAAGTCCATTTTGACACTTCAAAAACGGTACATGAAACCTTGGTAGTGAATGGCGATTCTGCCGTTTTAGATCATAAACTAATTCACTTTTCATATAAAAACTACGAAGACTTTAAATCAAAAAGATTAAAATATACCAGCATGCAAGCCAAAGAATTGTTGGCTAAAAATAAGAAACCTACTGTTTTCCATTTTATTTTTAAACCAGCTTTTAGATTTATAAAACATTATGTAATTAATCTAGGTTTTTTAGATGGTAAAAAGGGACTTATACTTAGCTACCTTATGGCTTTAGGTATTTACAACCGATATGCCACTTTGAAAAAATTAAGAGAAGAAAAGTAATTTAAAAAAGCAGTTGCTTTTTTACAATTTTATATTGTTCGTTCGCCTTCATATACTTTAAACCAAGATAATACGAAGCTAAAAAGGCCCAGTAAAATCCTTCTTTTCCGTTTAAAAAATTAAGCTCTAAGAGGTATTTTTTTAAGAATTCGAACTTTACCTTTATGTATATTTCGAAAATAGTGTGCTTTTTATTTTTAAGATATTCACCTTCCGCATAAATAGTGGCGTAGGTATTTAATTTTTCGACATACACGTCTAAAGAACGTGTTTTAAAATGCAAGAAGTTGTGAGTCAGTTTTGCGGTATTTCCGTTTAAAATAATGCTTTCATGCACTTTTTTACCATCAAAAGCGCCTAAATCTTTTTTAAATAAGCGTAAAAAAAAGTGTTTGCTTTCAGGTCCATAATTAAATACCTTATCTAAAAAAACCTGTTTTCCTTTAATAAAATACCCGTCCGCCGTTGGAGTATTTTTCAATATTCCCTTTATTTCCTCGACCAAATCATCCGATAAAATTTCATCGGCATCAATATTTAGCACCCAATTATTTTTGGTTTTTTCTAAAGCATATTGTTTTTGCTCACCAAAACCTTTAAAATCATTATGGAATATTTGAGCTCCGTATTTTTCGCAAATAGCTAAAGTAGCATCGGTACTACCTGAATCGACTACTATAATTTCATCAGCCCATAATAAAGACTTTAAACATTTTTCAATGATCCGTTCTTCATTAAACGTAATCATAAAAACAGATAATTTATTCTTCATACTGCATTTAAAAAAATTGTGCAACAAATAGCATCAAAACAAACAAACTCGATGCAAGCATAAGAAATCTCAAAATCTAAAAAAGAAAAATTCCAAATTCCAAATTCCAAAAAAAGGAATACGATGACAGCATCAGGGAATAAAACATTAAATATTTGATACCTCTTAGGCTAATAACATAAATAAAGTGAAAATAGTATGTAGTTTAACGGAAACCTTTAGATATGTATGCGCAAAAGTTAATTTCTATAAAGTAAAGTTCTATTTTTGAACTCGCCTAAAGTGTGTTAAATATTAAATCGGTTGTAGATTTCAAATAAACAATTAAAGATCAAAATACAGCTCTGCCATTCTATCAAAAAAAGCTAATGCAAGAAGAAATTAACAAATGCGTTGAAGTGCTCCTTAACGGTGGCTTAATTGTATACCCCACCGATACTGTTTGGGGAATTGGCTGCGACGCCACTAATGAAAAAGCTGTAGCTAAAATTTATGCCTTAAAAAAACGAGATACTTCAAAAAAAATGATGTGCCTAGTTGCAAACGATTTTATGTTAGAAAAACATGTAAAAGAAGTTCCAGAAGTTGCGTTCGATATACTAGAACTTGCTACGAAACCAACGACTATTGTCTATGACCAACCTGTAGGCATCGCTAAAAATTTAATTTCAGACGATAATACCATTGCCATTCGAGTAGCATCTGATAAATTCTGCCAGTATTTAATTACCAAGTTTAAAAAGCCATTAGTAGCGACTTCTGCTAACCTAAGCGGTTCGGCAGCACCCAGAAATTTCAAAGAAATCAACGCAGCTATTTTAAAAGGTGTAGACTATGTGGTAAATTTGCACGAAGAAAAAAATTCAGGAACACCATCATCTATTATTCAACTAAGAAATGATGGAACTGTAAAAATTATCCGAGAATAGTGTCATGCAAATAGATCCTAAAAAAGCTTTAGAAAATCCTATTTTTTCAATTATTTCAACGGCAGCCAATGAACTTGGTATTGATGCTTATGTAATTGGCGGTTTTGTACGCGATTTTCTACTAAAAAAAACAAACCCAAAAGATATAGATATTGTTGCTATTGGAAGCGGTATTGCCTTAGCAAGAAAAGTAGCCAGTAAATTAAACGGAAATCCAGAAGTTACTGTTTTTAAAAATTTCGGAACTGCCATGGTACGCTATGGAGATATTGAACTCGAATTTGTAGGTGCTAGAAAAGAAAGTTACGATGAAAATAGTCGCAAACCTGTGGTGGAAAATGGTACCTTAGAAGACGACCAAAAAAGAAGAGATTTTACTATTAATGCGCTAGCAATATCTTTAAACGAGGCGAATTATGGCGAATTATTAGACCCCTTTGATGGTGTTGCGGATTTAAAAAACAAAATTATTAGAACCCCTTTAGCGCCCGGAATTACCTATTCTGATGATCCGCTGCGAATGATGCGCGCCATCAGATTTGCTACACAACTTAATTTTACTATTTATTCGGAATCTTTAGAAGCTATTACGGAATATAAAGAACGCATCAAAATAATTTCTAATGAACGTATTATTGATGAATTGCATAAAATTTTAGCTAGTAAAAAACCATCGATTGGTTTCGCTTTACTGCATAAAACAGAATTGTTAGCCTATATATTGCCAGAATTAACTTCTTTACAAGGCATTGAAGAAATTGAAGGTCAAAGCCATAAAGATAACTTTTGGCACACACTCGAAGTGGTAGATAATATTTCAAAAAATACTGATAACCTCTGGTTACGCTGGGCTGCTCTTTTGCACGATATTGGTAAAGCACCCACCAAACGCTTCGATAAAAAAATAGGTTGGACGTTTCATGGGCATGAGTTTAAGGGTGCTAAAATGGTCTATGGCTTATTTAAAAGACTCAGAATGCCTTTAAATGATAAGATGAAATTTGTGCAAAAAATGGTGATGATGAGTTCTAGACCTATTGCCATTTCAGACGATATTGCAACCGATTCTGCAGTAAGACGACTCGTTTTTGATGCTGGTGAAAATATCGACGATTTAATGACACTTTGTGAAGCAGATATCACCACAAAAAATGCTAAGAAAAAGAAAAATTATCTGAATAATTTTAGTCTGGTACGCCAAAAAATTATAGAAGTCGAAGAACGCGATCATATTCGTAATTTTCAACCTCCCATAAGTGGCGAAGAAATTATGGAAACTTTTAACTTAAAACCTTCTAAAGAAGTAGGCATCCTTAAAGAGGCTATTAAAGAAGCTATTTTAGAAGGCGAAATTGCCAATGAATATGAAGCCGCTAAGAGCTTTATGTTTGAAAAGGCCAAGAAGATGAAGATATTTAATTAACTGACTGTTTATTTTTATGAAAAATTTAAACAAGATCAGTACCAACTAACTTCATTTCTACACTAAAGTGTAGTAATTTTGTAATTCAATTTTAGAAGATGCAAAAACACTTTAGAAAAATAGCTAAAATCTCCCTAATTCTTGTTTATTTGGTCATCGTAGCAGGCGCTTTTGTTCGCATGACAGGTAGCGGAATGGGTTGCCCAGATTGGCCTAAATGCTTCGGATACTACATTCCGCCAACTGAGGAATCTGCCTTAGCATGGGAAGTAAATAAAGATTTTGAAAAAGGACAAATTATTATCTATAACGAAGCGCTTAAAATTGCAAAAAGTGACTTTAAAACAGCAGATACCTACAACGAAAATAATTGGGAAAATTATACCAAACACGATTATGCTGTTTTTAATGTGTGGCATACTTGGATAGAATATATTAATAGACTTTTAGGCGCTTTGGCTGGTTTAGCCACCTTAATACTCGCATTGGTTTCTTTTACCTATTGGAAAAAAAGCAAGCGTGTTACCATACTTTCATGGCTCGTAGTTTTTGGGATGGTTTTTCAGGCGTGGCTTGGCGCAACGGTAGTGTACTCTCTATTAGCACCCTTTAGAATCACCTTACACATGCTTATGGCACTCGTTATTGTTGCCCTATTATTTTACCTCATTTACTACACATCTCCTTTAAGGCTAAACAATATAGGGCACAAAAAATTGGCCAATTTATTTTCTGGGGCTCTGGCACTTACCTTAATTCAAGTAGTTTTAGGTACACAGGTGAGAGAATTTGTAGATCATCAAGCAGATATATATGGTCCTTTAGCTAAAAACCAATGGTTATCGGACCCAACGCTACAGTTTTATATTCATCGATCATTTTCAGTTTTAGTACTTGCTTTGAACCTTTATATAATTTATTTAATCGGAAAATTAAAAATAGGTTTTTACAAAATAAAATGGGTAATTGCCTTATTACTCGTTGAAATTATTTCGGGAATGGCGATGTATTATATTGATTTTCCGTTCGGTAGTCAAACCTTACATTTAATTGTTGCAGCGCTACTATTTGGAGTACAATTCTATTTACTTTTAGAGGCTTTAAACTGGACAAAGAATACTAAAACTTTGTAACTTTGTGGCCACTTTAAAAATCAAGATATGATTTATAAAATCCGTATTATTTTAGATGCAGAAGAAGATATCTTTAGAGATATAGAAATTGAGGCTAATACTACTTTAGAAGATTTTCATAATGCTATTACGCAAGCTTTTGGGTTTCTAGGTAATGAAATGGCATCTTTTTACACTTGTGACGAAGAATGGAACCAAGATGAAGAAATTGCTTTGCATGATATCAGCGAAAATGGCTCAGAAGTTCGTTTAATGAATGAAACTTTTTTGGAAGATATCATGACACAAAATACACCTAAACTTATTTATGTGTATGACTTTTTAAGCATGTGGACCTTTTTTGTTGAACTTGCTGATATTGTAGAAGTAGAAGACGGAAATGTGTATCCAAACGTATTATTTAGCTTTGGAGAATTACCAGATTCCCCGCCAGAAAAAAACTTTGAAGCCGATCCTACTTTTGACTTTGACGATACTTTTGATAGTTATGACGACTTAGATTTTGATGAGAATTGGAACTAAAAACAGTAATTAGTCCCTAGTAATTAGTATTTAGTAACTTTCTACTTAGGTAAAAGAATATTTAGATAGAAAAAATACGAAGTTAGAAATACGAAAAGTATTTAGTAATAAGTACAAAGTATTAAGACTGAAAACGAATAACCGAGAACGGACAAACATCAACGAACAACGAACAACGAACAACGAAAAATAAATGATCAACTTATACGCTACCCAAATTGATAGTATTTCACTACACCGCGTTGGGAATAAAAATAAAAATGAAGCTATTTTTTTATCAGAAACACCACATAGTTTAAATGATGAAACTACTGGTTTACTGAAAGAATACTTTTTTAAACCTTTTCGTGAGAAAGAAGAAAACTATTTCCATTTTTCTAACGAGGTGGATGTTGAGTTTAATGAAATGTTTAAAATCGTATCTAATATTTTTGACGATTCTGATAGTATTCATGCCAACTCGAAAAAAATAGCCTCTTATTTGTACGAGCAATCGAACCACCCACACATTAAAAGTGGAGAAGTGTATATTGCATATTTAACCGGACTTTTATTAGACAATGTAAAGGTAAATGCTATTGGTATTTTTAAGAGCGAATTAAAGCACGATTTTATTCAGTTTGAAGAAAAAGGAAGCAATTTAGATATTGTTATTCAACAGGGAATAAATATTAATAAATTAGATAAAGGTTGCCTAATTTTCAACACTAATAAAGAAGAAGGCTACAAAATTTTATCAGTAGATAGTAATCGTTATGATACTAAATATTGGTTAGAAGATTTTTTAGGTGTTACACCTCTTTCCGATGATAATTTCAAGACAAAAAATTACTTAAAATTCTGTCAAAACTTTGCCAAAGATGTAGTTTTACCAGCTGAAGATAAACAACAAGAAGTGTTGTTTATGAACCGAGCAGTAAATCATTTTGCTAAAAACGATTCATTTGAAGAAACCAGTTTCTTAAATGATGTAAT
The DNA here is from genome assembly GCA_030731855.1 of Cellulophaga sp. Lineage (GTDB taxonomy): Bacteria > Bacteroidota > Bacteroidia > Flavobacteriales > Flavobacteriaceae > Cellulophaga. The sequence goes on from JANQTG010000171.1 coordinate 7,679, forward strand.
GGAAAACCCTGCATTAATCCCGGAGTTTAAACACTACAAAGTAGAAAAAGGACCAAAATACAGCGTTGAAGATGTTTCAAGTTTCGATATTGCCAATAAAGCAGTATCTGACGCTCGAAAAAAGATTAAAAACGTTATAAATCTTGACACCAATATTCAGATTAAATTAGATTTTATCAATCCAGAATCTGCCGAAAAATTCGTCGAAAAAGGTTGGGACGAAGAAAAACAAATGTATTATTATTTAGTTTACTTCAACAAAGAGCAAAAGAGTTAGGCCCCCCAACCCCCAAAGGGGGAGCATAAACATACAATCATAAATATTAGTATTAAAATAAGGTTTTTACCTATAAAATTTAAAGTTCTGCCCCTTTGGGGGATTTAGAGTGGGCTTTTTATCTTATTTTCCATAATCTGTTTCATACTTACATCCTCGTAATTACGTTTTACAAAGTCTAGGGCTAGATTCAATATTTCGCCCATTTTTGTACAATTTTTGAAATTTACATCATGCGTAAGCTCAAGAATTTCAGATTTTAATAAGTCAATATTTTCAGGAGTAGAAATATGATCTACTAAGCATGCTTTTAGTAATCTCTTGATTCTATTTCCTGAACTTTTGATGCGTTTAGCTACAATAGAACGCTCTTCTAACTTGTATTGATCTACTGATTTAGCTTGAAGCTTTGAGCGAACCAATTCTACCATTTGATAATTTTCTTTAAAAAATTGAGGTCTGTATACCTTCAACTTCCCTTCAAAACACTGTTGATCAAAATCGATAGCTCGTATTCTATAGACTACATGATCAAAATCGTGCGTGGGCACAATAACGTAATTGTAAGATCGCATATCGCCTAATAATCGAATCATACAACGTTCATTAAACTTCACAAACTCCTTGGCCAGTTGCGATTTTTCTGATTCCGTACATTTAGGCAACATTTCTTTAATAAAAACATCGCCCGGTATTCCTGCAATATGCTCTTCAATTAAGGTGTTTTTATAGACTAAAAAATTAAGATTATAGGGTGATAACATGTGTTCTAATTCCAATCCATAAATCCTAGAAGCATCTGTTTTTTTAACGTAAAAATAGGTGAAATTGTCATTTAATATATTTCTTACTTTAATCCGAAAAGGCTGAGAATTTCCAAAAGTGCAAAAATCAACAGCATCAACATTTAAGTATTTAAAGATATCATTGCCACCATCAGATAATAAAATAGAATACACTTTTTTAAGACTTAAATCTATCTCAATTCGATCAAATTCTGAATAATAAACACGCACCCACAAACTATCTACATCATTAGCATCATATACAACTACAGAACCAGAAAACCGGAGTAAATCTTCATAAAAAATAGGAATTTCTATCGTTCTATTGTAATGATTTAAATAACTATTTAGTTTACTGCTAACAGGGTATGCCGGTTTTTTTTTCGACATTAATCTTTCTTCGGACATATTTAGAAATCTAAATTTTGGTAATTCTTAAAGTTATCATTAAAATTCATAAACACAAGAATATTAGCCTATAAATAGTTTAAATAATCATTTCTTTTTAGTCTTACAAATTATTATAGTCATCATAGTCAATAGTATTCACTACAAGCCTACGCAACTTCACAACAAAGAATTGTCTCTGCTACAAGAGTATGTTTTATTTGCATACAAATTGATCTTTCAGCATGAAAAATAAAATTCTAATAGTCTTCGTTGCATTATTGACAAGCGCTTTCAGTTTCGCACAATTAAGCGATCTACATTACTTACCACCTTTGAAACAAGGTCAAAACAATGCCGCGGTCCAACAACAGGCCATCTATCTTTCTACACCAGAACCTACTACTTTTTTGGTCAATGCCTATAGGGGGACAAATCCGGTTCCTGTGGCCACCTTTAACATTTCGAATGTTTCACCTGGAGTTTATAATACTTTGGGAAATGGGGATAATAATATTACCCTAGTCGATAATGCCAATACAGGTATAGTATTAAGCAATAGTGGTCTTAGATTTGAATCGCCAAGCGGAAATAAGTTTTACGTAAATTATAGAGGTTATTCCTCAGCCCAGGCAGCATCCCTAACTTCAAAAGGTAGGGTAGCCATGGGAACACGTTTCAAATGGGGCGGTATACCAAATTTAGGAACCCATAGTTCTAAATCCAACACTTTAGGAATCATGGCAACCGAAGACAATACCACCGTATTCCTTTCTGGTTACGATCCAAATTGTGTTTTTAGGCAAGGTAATGATGTAGCTGGTATTACGTCAGATACATACACTATAACATTGGATGCCAATGAATCTTTTGTTTTTGAAAATTATGTAGGCGATTCAACAAGTGCTGCACAACGAGAAGGTTGGATCGGTGCGTCAATCGTTTCTGATAAAAATATTGTTATCAGTAACGGAATGCTCAACTACGGTAGACAGGAAAATGCTACCAATCGTGATGCAGGCATAGACCAACCCGTACCCGAAAACCGTTTAGGTAAGGAATATGTATTCGTAAGAGGAGGGGGTCATTCAAATGGATTAACAGAATTTCCTTTTTTAATAGCTATATCAGATAATACACAAATATTTGTAAATGGGGATACTACACCGATAGCTACATTAGACAATGGTGAATATTTTGCGGTACCGAGCACATATTATAGCTCAGATACGGCAGGCGCAAATATGTTGGTAGAAACCTCAAAAGATGTATACGCGTACCAAAACTTAGCCGGGAGTACAGGAGTACAAACTGCAGGGTTAAATTTCGTTGCCCCAGTAAATTGTTTACTACCAGATGTAATGGATAACATTCCAGATATAAGAAATATTGCGGGATCGACAGTAAATGGAGGTGTAACAATAATAGCAGCCGTTAACACACCAGACGCCAATATACAAGTCCGAGATGGAAACGGACCTGTTACTTTACCCGCTTCGAATCCAGTTGCCGGTTCAACCGATTGGAAAACGTTTTACATACCAGGTCTTGATGGTAATGTTAGTGTACAATCTACCGGCCCGATGGCAGTAGGCTTTTTCGGAGTTAACAACAACCAAGGTGTAGCGGGCTACTTTTCTGGTTTCGACACGGTACCAGAAGTAATTCTAGAAATTAGGGGTGGAACAGGTTGTTTTATTGGTTCCGAAATTTACGAAGCATCTAGTAATTTTGACGCTTATCAATGGTTTGAAGATGGCGTTCTAATTCCAGGCGCAAATGGCGTAAGTTATGAACCTTCGGGTGCGGGTGACTTTTTTGTGCGAGGAACAAAAGGACCCTGTACTTATGATAGTAACTCGATAAGAGCATTGTATTGTGATCCAGATATTGTTATTAACAAGTCGGTTGACAAACCGGAAATAATGGAAGGTGAAACAGCAACTTTTACCATTAAAGTAAGAAACCTTGGAGTTGGTCCTTTAACTAATTTACAACTAACGGATAATCTTCCAACGGGTCTTTCCTTTGTAAGTGCTTTTACTATTGACGGAACTTGGAGTGGTAACACATGGAACATAGGAACCTTGGATGGTGGTTTAACTGCCGAACTAGAAATAGTAGTTCGTGGTGACGAGATTGACACCTTACCTTTAGTTAACATACTAAATACGGTGACGCATACCCAAGATCAGGTTGACACCAATACATCTGAAGATATACCATCAACAAGCATTATTGTACATAATGATTTTGATAATGATGGGGTTAGAGATATTATAGATGTAGATGATGATAACGACGGTATTTATGATAGCGAAGAATGTTCTACCGATATTTGCTTTGAAGCAATTATAAACGAAAGTTTTGAATCACCTGTAATTCCTAATGCTACTTTTAGAATTCTTAATGAGACTGATGTCCCCGGTTGGTTAACTACAGCAACGGATGGCCGTATTGAACTTTGGTCAGACAATTTCCTAGGAGTTCCAGCTTTTGATGGAAATCAGTTTGCAGAATTAAATGCAAATCAAAGTTCTGCTCTTTACCAAAATTTATGTTTGACACCAGGCACAGTAATGAATTGGTCATTAAGACATAGAGGTAGAGCAGGTACAGATGTTATGCGTCTTCGTATTGGTGCAGATTTAGCTTCAGCTACTGTACAAGGTACCATGACCGATGGTAATACTGCATGGGGATTATATAGCGGAACTTATACAGTACCTCTAGGACAAACCAATACTGTATTTATTTTTGAAGCAGTTTCTACTGCAAATGGAAGCTTATCCGTAGGTAACTTTATTGATGATATTAAAATTAACATTGCTGATGTTCCTGTTTGTCAAGACACAGATAATGATGGTATTCCCGATAGTTTAGATTTAGATAGTGATGGAGATGGTTGTAATGATGCCAACGAATACTATAAAGACGAAAATGCTGACGGTAGTGATGGTGGTGAATATGGCACAGGTACGCCTGCTGTCAATGCAGATGGAAGCGTTATAGCCGCATCTTATACAAAAGTACTAGCTCCAGAAATACTTCTTGGTAATACTTCTGAAGATTTAGGAGGTGCAGATATTAATGGGCAAGACGTTAGTCTTGGTCAGACTTTTGAATACGTACTACGTTTTCAAAATACGGGCGATGATAATGCTGTAAATTATAGTATCCGAGATATTTTACCTAATAATGTTACATTCAATGATGTAGACGTTTCCAATGCGCCAGGGACTACTTTTGCCTTTGACTTACCTAGTCAAACACTAACATTAAATGTTCCAAATGAATTGGTAGAAGTTGGTGACCCAGAATACAGTGTAAGAATTGAAGTAACCATAGCTTTAAATTGTTCGGATTTTGTAGCTGCATGTTCTTCAACTTTAGAGAATAATGCATTTTCCACCTATCAAGGCGCAATAAACAATACTACCTTTACCGATGAAAATGGTTCAGATACATTACAAGGTTGTCCTTACACACCAAATGTAGCAAGTAACTCTATTTTTAATGACTTAGCTAACTGTAATCAGGTAAGAACAGTACAGTTATGTGGTGATAATGTAATCTTAGCCGCTGGCTCAGGATTTACTACATACAATTGGGTATTAGATGCAAATGGTAATGGCGTAGTTGATGGTAGCGAAACTACTATAAATGACGGTGACCCGGATAACGATGCTAGCACATTATTGGTAACAGCAGTTGGAGATTATATTGTTGAAAAATCTTCTAATGGTAGCTGCCCTGATTTAGTAGAACGTATTAAAGTAGAGCGTTTTGGAACTACACAAACTAACCCTATAATAGATTATTTTAACCAAGTAAATACGGATAATAATCCAGATAACGATTTACAAGGTGAAATTGTAACCTGTTCAATAGATGGTGATAATCTAGCTAAAATTTTCTTATGTGGCGCTGATGATGAAGCTACCATTCAATTAGGAATTACAGATGCCCAAAGCATCGTTTGGGAAAAATTAAACGAGGGTAGTTGTTCTAGTACTGGAGATGATTGTGCCAACAAAAATGGCACTTGTACTTGGACTACCTCTGCAACAGAGGACAACTTCACTTTAACTGAAAGCGGAGAATATAGGGTTGTTATTAATTACCAAAACGGTTGTTTTAGCAGATTCTATTTTAACGTATTCAAAAATGCCCTAGACCTTAATTATACAGCACAGGATATTATCTGCACAACTGATGGTTCTATACGTATTACCAATGTAGGTTCCGGGTATGGTTTCCAATTGGTTAATGCCACCAACGATAACGTTATTATTCCTTTCTCCGCGAATAATGGTCCAAACTTTGACATAACAAGTAACGGAACTTATAAAGTCCAAGTGACGCAATTAAATCCTACTACAGGTGCTCCTATATCTGGAAGTTGTTTATTTGAAACTGAAGATATTGGTATTCAATTACGAGATTTTAGCGTTAATCTTAGTGCTACAGCTGCAGATTGCAATGAACTTGGAACAGTTAGTGTGCAGGCATTAAATGCACAACCTAATTACAGCTATGAACTTCGGCTAGATGATGGAACTAATGGCGGGCTTGGATCTTTAGTAAGCAATCAACCAGCACTGAATGATGATACTTATGTATTCACTAATGTGAATCCAAATGATTATATAGTAGTAACGAGAACAGATGATGGCTGCTTAGATTCACAACAAATAGTGGTTATTGACACCCCTAACGTAACGTTAACGGCAACAACTTCACAAAATATAACTTGTGCATCTGGTATTGCTACGCTAACACCAAGCGGAGGTGCTCCTGGGACTACCTACCAAATGACGATTTGGAGTAAAGATGGTGTAGATTTATATGCTAGCCCATCAGACATACCTTTATCAAACTTACAAACAACACCAAACATTCTATTCCGCGATAGTACAGATGCCGGAGATTACGAATTCATTGCTATTGACAGTAACGGATGCTTTGCAATATCAAATAGTATAACAATTGAAGATTTAGGTAGCCCAGTAATAGCTGCCTCAAATACTACAATTACTTGTGCAGATACTGGAACAGCTAACCTTACTATAGATGTTACAGGTGGAATAACCCCATATCGATATAGTTTAGACGGTGGTGTGAATTATCAGACTACTAATATTTTCAATAATCTATCTGCCGGATTCTATACTATTACAGTAATGGATAGCAGTGATAATGGTGGTGTTGGATGCGTTGAGACTTTAGATTATGAAGTTGTCCAACCATTCCGTTTAACAGCCTCTCCATCTATTATAGAAGACGCTTTTTGTGACCCAAGTGGAGCATTAGTTAAGATACTAAATCCTAACGGTGGTCAAGCGCCATATGAGTTCAGCTTTAATGGTGGTAGCAGCTTTTCGGCTGCAGATGAATTACGATTATTATCTGGATCGTATCAACTAGTATTAAAAGATGCGTTAGGATGTACTTATGATATGGATATTACAGTTCCAAACCCAATAGCAGATCCTAGTTTTAATCAATTAGTAGACTATGACTGTAACGGATTGGGAACCATAACGATGACTCCTTCTAATACTTCTGATTTCGAGTATACCTATACCTTAAACGGAACACTAAACACTCCAGCAGAGAATAATATATTCACTAATGTTGCTGCAGGAACCCAAACAGTTACCGTTGGATATACAGGTAGTATTACACCTAGCCAAAGCACCTTGTTCTTTGAGAATTTTGGAGCTGGACCAAATACTCAAATAGGGGAAATTGGACCAGGCTACTGCTACGAACCGCAAGACGGAAGTACAACAAATTGTAATCTAGGCCCCTCAGGCGTGCTAGTTGATGGTGAATACTCAGTAACTAACAAGGTTACCAACCCACTGCCAGCCTATAGAACTCCAAATGACCATACTGCGATAACAGATGGTAGATTCTTAGCTATTAATCCTAGTAATAATTTGGTTAGTCTAAACAGTATTGTCTGGAACAGAACGAATATTGAAGTATTACCTAATAGAGATATTGATATATCATTTTGGGCCTATAATTTAAGACAAACGGGTACATCTGGTAACAATCCAGAAATTACAATTGAATTATTAGATGCTAGTGGTGCAGTCATAAGCAGTTTTGCAACTGCTGAAATACCAAAAAATACAAATGCAGATGATTGGCATAATAGAACGTTTACTGTAAATCCTGGAGCTAATACTGTTGTTGACATAGTATTAAGAAGCAGTCAATTTAGTGATGATGGTAATGAGTTAATTTTAGATGATATCCAAGCTTCGCAAACTCCGGAAATCTGTGAAAAAACCACCGATATTACGGTAGTAGTAGAAGCAGCACAGGCCTTTGAAGCTAGCTTGTTGAGTACTATTGAGCCTAGTTGTGCAACAAATACCGATGGCGCCATTCGTTTTGAAGTGGTGAACTTTGATAGTGCAACAGGTTTTGAATATTCGACCGATGGCGGTACTACTTGGACAACTTCTTTGTCATCTCCTGTGACTACCACGGCGAACTTAGCAGCTGGTGCATATACCGTTGATGTACGAAAAGTGACTGATAATAGCTGTATTACGGACTTTCCGGCTACAATAACAGTACCAACACCTATAGTTCCTTCTCTGAGTCAAATTGCAGATTTCACCTGTTTTAACACTGGAGGTACTTTGGAAGCTTCGGCAACAGGTGGAAATCCTGGTTACGAATATAGGATAGAGGACCTTTCTGGTACCGAAATAGCAGCATACCAGACCAACCCTAGATTCCCAAATATACCAGATGGCACCTATGTCGTAAGGGTTAGGGATGCTAATGGATGTGAAACGGTATCTACAACACAAGTACAAATAGACCCACCAACTACTATAGGTTTTGACGTAATGCCAACTGCCTGTTATGATGGACAAAACAATGCTTCGCTTAACGTCTCGGTAAATACGGGTAACGGTGGATATACCTTTAGAATAAATGGGGGCGCATGGATGACACCAACACCTGCAACGGCCTCAACCTATATATTCAACGGCCTATCAAATGGCTCTTACGATGTAGAAGTAACCGACAGTTTTGGATGTGTTTCTCCTGTACAGACCATAGTAATCTCCCCTACCCTTTTGGCACAAGTTGATGTCGTTGATGTAAGCGCATGCGCGGACGGAAGTATTACCGTTACCCCAAGTGGTGGCTTAGGAACCTATGCATATGCATATATACCTACTGGAAATACAGTTCAGGATAGTGACTTTAGCGCTACTAATAACTTAGCTATAACCAACGCAACCATAGGAAATTACGATGTATATGTAAGGGACAATGGTGCAACTACTCCGTATTGTCAATTCTTGGAAACCGTAAGCGTAGCAAGCGCTCCAGTTCTAGCTTTTACCGCTTTACCCACCCACCCTGTATGTTTTGGCGATACAGGTAGCATTGCAGTTAATATTACATCAGGACTTGCACCATTTACCTACCAATTGGTAGATGTGGACAATGGCACTTCGGATGCTACACAAACCGGTGTTATGGCAACTTCCAGAACGTATTTCAACTTAACGCCTGGTGCGTATAATGTAATTATCACAGATGCCGCAGGATGTATCGTACCTGTTAACGGTATTGATATTATTCAACCTGTTGAACTAACCGCAACAGTTGTGGGTGTAACCCCGGCAAGTTGTACGGGCGATATCAACGATTTTGGATTTGAATTCAGTACATACCCCACGACCCTAGGAACAATTGAATTTAGTGCCGATGGAGGAAACACATGGATAGGCGATAACAGTAATCCTGGAGTTTCGGATAGGCTAACGGGCTACCTTTCGGGTGATACGGTCAATCCTTCCATGAGAACGATTGACGGTTCCGGTAACACCGTATGTCAGGTAGACCTACCACCACTAATTATCCCATATCCATTGGACGATTTGGATATTACGATAGCCACGATAGTTGTTAACTGTAATGAACTTCAAGTAACCGTACAAGGTGATGAAGGTACAGCTCCTTACGAGTATGCCTTTTCAGATAATCCGGGCAATTTTAACACGGCAACCGCAACTTGGGTATTAGGAAGTACAACCCGTATAGATGGTGCAACGGTTGCGCCCGGAGAAGGCAGGCACCAATGGAACGGTTTAATACCAGGCCGTACCTACGTATTCTATGTTAGGGACAACAACGGCTGTATCAGACAGAGTAACGTGAATGTAAATGACATCACGATAAACCCTATGGAAATCACTGCCAATATTGAACCATCTTGTGCCGGAGCTAATAATGGAGAAATCACCTATACGATTACAGATACAGATGGTAGCACAGAACCTAGTATGGTATGGACTTTGTTCGATGTTGACGGAAATATAGTTCAGACAAGCGGTGGTACGGTAGGCTACTCCAGCACCATTACCGTTAATGGTCTAGCAGCAGATGAATACTATATTCAAGTACAACAAATTGATGGTGGTGGTACTCCACAGTGTGTTAGTGCGAGCGAGAATTTATTATTGGAAGAATTAGACCCTATAACGGCAACGCTTAACGCAATTGAGCATATCAGTTGTGAAAACCCAGGGCTTATTCTCGTGGAGAATCTTCAAGGCGGCGGCGGTACATATTCGTATACCATAAGTGGCCCGTCAGGATTTAACCTTACAGGAACTGCGGATAATCCTATAGAAATTCCAGCAAATTCCTTATCTGGAGCCTACAATGTACAAGTTAGTGACCAATTTGGTTGTTCTTACAACTTAGGTGATGTTACTATGACCTTGACCGCTAATCCAGTGATAACAGATGTAGTAGTAGCCAATTGTACTGCAGTAGCATCTGTAACAATTACTGCTACTACAAGTGCCGCTTCTATGTTATATTCATTAGACAATGGAAATACATATGTGAACAATGGAGGTATTTTCAACAACGTAACGGCTGGTAGTTACACCGTTTTTGTGAAAGATGGAAATGGCTGTACGGATTCGCGCGCGATTACCGTAAACCCAAGCCTTCAGGCAACAGCTTCCTTGACCCAAAACTTAGGTTGTGGTGTTGGACAAGAAGCGGAATTAACCCTTAGCGTATCCAATGGTTCTGCGAATTACGAATATGAAATTATTAATACTGGCGGAACGGTAGTTACAAGACAAACCATGGCGACAGCTTCGGTAGCAACTTTGGTAACTACAGCGGATACATATACGATTCATGTATATGATGTTGGAACAAGCAGTCCTGAGTGTAGTCGAACGTTTACCGTCGTAGTTCCACCAGCAGTGCAACCTAGTTTCACACCTAATCCAACAGACGTAACCTGTAACGGTGGTAGTGATGGTACAATAGCTATTATCGAAAATAACAACGGGAACAATCCATTAACCTACGCTTTAGTTCCGAACAATGGTACTTTCAATTTGGCAACCAGCTCATTTGAAGACCTTCCCACCGGAACTTATGAGATAACGGCAACGGGACCTAATGGATGTACGACCGTCATAAACAACATCCTAGTGGATGAACCTAACCTAATCACATTTAATGCCCCAGCCGTAACACCATTCATTTGTACAACCGGTAATGCAAATAACAATGCGACAATAGCCATTGATATTAGCAGTATTGCAGGAGGTTCGGGGACGTATACACGCTATCAGTTTATAGAAAATGGTAGTGGTACCTCATTACAGAACGGAACGAACAGCAGTTATATATTTACCGATATAGCCGGTGGTGATGTAATAGTTAGAGTATTCGATGAAAATGGATGTGTTGGCGAACAGTTGGTAAATGTACCCGCGTATGACGCTTTAGGAACACCTACAATAACTATAGACGACACCATTTCATGTAGTAATTTAGGAGAGGATATTTCTATAGATATTTCCAGTTCGATTACCGATTATACGAACAATCCTGCAAACTACGAGTTTAGGATGTTACCTACAGGTGTATTTCAATCATCAAATCAATTTACAGACTTACAACCTGGCAATTATACCTTTACAATTAAAAATATAACTACCGCATGTGAAGTCACTGCGACCCACTCCGTTGCAGACCCGAATACCTTTAACGTGACCGTTGATAAACTTTCGGATGTAATTTGCTTTGGTGATGATGGCGCTATTACCGTTTCCATAACCGATGCAACCTATGTAGGTGGCTTCACTTGGGAAATATTCAATAGTAACGGCACACCAGCTGATCGTTCAGACGATGGGACGGCAATACTAACAGGAAATTCTGCAAACATGGGACCAACGGCAGTAATTAATGTCCCTGCGGGTAACTACGTAATAGAAGTGGTACAGGATGCTTTCCCGGATTGTGCTCAAGTACGTTCTTTTAACATTACCACACCAAGTGCTCCTCTTACCCTAGATACCATTGCACAAACAGATGTGGGTTGTAGTAATGACCAAGGAACCGCGTCAGTAAATCCGTTAGGAGGAGTGGCACCTTATGATATACAATTAACAAATACATCAACTAGTGTTGTAACCAATGTTAATGGAGTAAACTCCAATTTATTCCAAGGTTTAACCGCCGGGCAGTATACCATTAGCGTGACGGATGCCTTAGGGTGTGTAGAAGTGTTTGTGAATGCGTTTGAACTTTTGCTCCCCGACCCAATTAGCGGAACAATTTCGGCAACGGATTTGGTTTGTCAAGATGATACGGATGCATCGATAACACTTGCAATCAACCCACGAAACGTAACCAGCACCTATAGTTATATTTTAAACCGATATACCAATGCTAGCGGTACGACTCTGGCACAAAGCACCGCAAGTCAGACTGTGGCAACTTTCAACAATCTAGGAGCAGGTTTCTACACTATACAAGTACTGGATGCTATGGGCTGTACCTTTAGATCTCCAATAACAGAAATTGTAAACCCAACAGAAGTAAGCGCACAGTTATTGACCCTTCAATCCATTGGTTGTCAGCAAGGAGCTACGCTGTCGCTAACTGCCCAAGGAGGAACGGCACCGTACAGATGGAGTGTTGACGGCGTTACATTTAATCCTATGAACGGTTTAAATGGGGCAAATTCACATGAATTCCAAAATGTATTACCAGGAATATATGAATACTTTGTAATCGATAGCGAGAACTGTGTTTCTATTATTTCCAATGAAATCAATATAAATGCCATTGAAGACTTGACTGTTGAATTAAATACCTCAGCGGCTGTAATTAACTGCAGTGGTGAAAGTTCTGCACTTATTGAGGCAACCGCAGACGGTGGTCTTGGGAATTATCAATATGGGCTGTTCTCAGATATCGCTTTAATAAACCAAATTCGTCCATACCAAGGAGATGGTGTCTTTACAGGCTTACCACAAGGCACGTATTATGTTAATGTGTTGAGTGAAGATTGTCAGGTAACTTCAGAAGTTGTTACAATCACTGAACCAGAAGTAATGGTAGTTACACCTACAGTCACTAACGTGCTATGTAATGGAGACGACAATGGTAGCATTATAGTTAATGTAACAGGAGGCACAGGCCCCTATCAGTATGCGATATCACCTAGATTAAATCAATTTGATAATGCCAATACTTTTGATGAACTCGCTCCAGGAAATTATAGCGTCATTGTACAAGATCGTAAAGGTTGTTTTGAGCTTATAGAATTTACCATTGAAGAACCTTCAGTACTCGAAATGGAAACTACTCTTACACCAGAAATATGTACTGGAGAAGAAAATGGAACTATTTCGATACGTATTACGGGTGGTTCTGCTCCATATAGCACTGCTTTAAATTCTAGTGAAGCTAATAGTTTTGTAGAGGGTAGATTTATTTTAGAAAACCTTGCTAGTGGTTCGCAAACGGTTTATGTAAAAGATGCTAACGGCTGTATTATAAGTGAATCGGTAATCATTGAGGTTGGCGCAAACCTAAATGCATCGGCGGAAGTTATTTACTCTTGCACGGGAGACGTTCCCGAGAATAGTATAAATCTTATTTTAGAAGATGAATCGGTAGCATCTGAAGTAATGTACGCTTTAGATTCTTCTGATTCGAACGATCTTGTTTTAGAACCAGACTTTTCAAACTTAACTCCAGGAAATCATTTTATTACTATTGCCCATGCGAATGGATGTGTAAATACCGTTACTTTTGAAATTGTAGCTTTTGAGCCGCTTTTAGTAACCTTAACACAAGGAGGCATTAACGAAATTAAGGCTGAGGTAACTGGTGGAAAAGAGGGCTATACTTTTTATTTAAATGATGTAAATATCGATAATGAAAATTCTTTTTATATCAAGAGAACAGATACGTACACCATTAGAGTAGTCGATGAAAACGGTTGTGAGGCTGTGGGAAGTATTTTTATGGAGTTCATTGATATAGAAATTCCTAATTTCTTTACACCTGATGCTGATGGAACAAATGATAAATGGTTGCCTAAAAACATCTCACAATTTCCTGATATTTGGATTAATGTGTTTGATCGTTACGGACGTACCGTATACAACCTTAAAGACGATCCGGAAGGATGGAGTGGTCTGTATCAAGATACTGATTTACCCACAGGTGATTATTGGTATATCATAAAACTCAACGGAGAAAATGATACCCGTGAGTTTATCGGAAATTTCACGCTATATCGTTAGGGAATAATAAAGAACAAAAAAACGCTCTGATGCATCCAAAAAAAAGGTGTGTCGGAGCTTTTTAAATTAATGGAAAGTATTATAACATAAAATCATATAAGTAAATAACATTTGTTGATGATATCCTACAAATAAAAAAACTCACTATTTAATTTAATCTATAAGCAACGGCTTCAACCCGTTTCACAACAAATAATTGTAACCTTATTTAATTCTTAGTTATTTTGAAGAAATTAACAGCATGATGAAGAAACAATTATGGCTCTATTTAATTCTTTTTGCTTTAGCCGGCTTTAAAGGCTATTCACAATTAAGTGATCTTCATTATTTGCCACCCTTAAAACAAGGAAGTAATAACGGGTCTGTACAACAGCAACGAGTTTATTTATCCACTCCCGAAACTACGCCCTTTACCGTTAACGCGTATATAGGTACCAGTACCACAGCCATTCCTTTTACGATTTCAAAGGTGAGTCCGGCCACCTACGATCCAGGAAATGGAGACAATGGCATAACAATGGTCAGAAATCAGGATACCGGTGTTATTCTCAGTTCCGCCGGCCTGCGTTTTGAAGCGCCTGGAGGTCAAAAATTTTATGCCAACTATCGTGGGACCAGTGGCTCACAAGCTACTTCGTTGACAGCTAAAGGTAGGCAAGCCTTGGGTACTGCTTTTAAATGGGGCGGCGTCCCCAACTATGGTACAGCAAACGAAATATCAACATCGCTTGGTATAATGGCTACTGAGAACAACACCACGGTTGATATTTTTGGATACGACTCAGGTTGCGAATTTCGGTTGGGAAATGATGTAGACGGTATTTTAGACGATGCGATACAGGTGGTCCTGAATGCAGGCCAAACGTTTGTATTGGAAGCCTATACCAACGAAACCTCGGCTAACATCGAGGGTTGGCTAGGTGCCTCGGTCACGTCAGACAAACCCATCGCCATAAGTAATGGAGGTCTTAATTATAGCGCGGTTAACGGCGCCGGAGGTTCTAGGGACGCCGGTATTGACCAACCCGTACCAGAAAATAATTTGGGTAAAGAATACATCTTCGTTCGCGGTGGTGGACAAACCAGCACTGAGTTTGCCAGCATCATTGCTACCCAAAACAATACCCAGATTTTTGTAAATGGATCGGCAACCCCCATGGCTACCATTAACAACGGAGAATATTTTATTGTTCCCGGAACCAATTACTCCAGTGGGTCACCAGGTGCCAACATGTATGTGCGAACTTCAAAGGACGCTTATGCCTACCAGAATTTGGCGGGAACCACTGGCATACAAACCGTGGGGCTGAATTTCGTGGCTCCTTTGAACTGTTTAATTCCCGATCAGGTAGATAATATTCCAAACATTACCGATGCCGCTGGTACAACTTTGATAGGAGGTATCACCATTATCGCCTCTACAACCACTCCCGATGCCAATATCATCGTTACTGATGGTAGCGGAGTTGTCACAAAACCAGCCTCTTTGTCTGTTGCCGGTAACCCCGACTGGAAAACATTTTATATCCCGAATTTAACAGGAAACGTGGACGTACAGTCTACCGGGCCTGTGGCCGTTGGTTTTTTTGGTGGAAATGGCAACCGTGGAATAGCAGGCTATTTTTCTGGATTTGATGTAGCACCCAATGTAGATTTACAAATTACCGGAACACAATGTTTACCTGGTGCTAATTTAGAAGTTATGGGTGAAGTATTTGATGCCTATCAATGGTTTTTTGATGGCAATCCTATTGCAGGTGCTACAGGTACAACGTATAACCCTACCATTGCAGGAGATTATTTTGTTAGAGTTACTAAAGGACCGTGTACTTATGACTCTAACAACTTACAGGCCTACTATTGTAATCCAGATATACAATTGATAAAGACGGCAAATGCGACTTCGATAAACGAGGGCAGTACGGTTACATTTAATATTACAGTACAAAACTTTGGGGTAGACCCTGCTACTAATTTAGTGGTTACCGATGTTTTACCTACGGGACTTTCATTAGTTTCTGCAACTCCAACGGTTGGCACATGGAATGCACCGAATTGGAACGTTGGCACCCTAACCAGGGGTTCTTTACAAACAATTACAATTGTGGCTAGGGCTGATAGTAACAACCTGACTTATCCAATACAATCTGTAACTAATCTAGCTACCAACACACAAAATCAGGTCGATAGTAATATTTCGGCAGATTCTCCATCGGTAAGGATTACTATTTATAATGATTTTGATAATGATGGTGTCATGGATATTACGGATTTGGACGATGATAATGATGGTATTCTAGATACCGTTGAATGTCCTTCAAATACAGTTAATCTTGCGCTTTCTGGTACTGCTACATTGAGTAGCACCTATCCAAATGGTGATGCTTTTAAAGCAAATGATGGAAACACAAATGGAAACTGGGGAGCTAACTCCGTTATTCATTCTTTGGGCAGTACAAATACAGATTGGTTGACCATTGATTTAGGAAGTATTCAACTTATTGATGAAATACGAATTTGGAACAGGACAGACTGTTGCTCGGAAAGACTCAGTAACGCTTACATTATGGTTTCAAATAATCCATTTCCAGCCAATACAAATCTTAGCCAATCTTTAAGTAATTCAGGGTTTACGACACAACTTGGAAATACGTCTGGACTTACACAAATTACAGTAGCTGCGGCAGTAACAGGCAGATATGTTCGCTTACAACTTTCAGGAGTTAATATAAATGGGGGGTATCTCAATATAGGGGAGTTTCAAATTTTTGGACCTGAAAATTGTAACTCAGACACAGATACAATTCCAAACGTTTATGACCTAGATTCTGACAACGACGGCTGCTCCGATGCCAATGAAGCTTATAACGACGTAAATGCAGACGGCGGTGACGGCGGACAATATGGAACTGGAACACCGGCAGCCACAAACGCCAATGGAACTGTAATGGCAGCCGCCTATCCCGCTCCAGCAAATTTAAACGGAAATGGTGTTTTCGATTTTCAAGAAGCTGGTGCAGTACCTATAATAACTTTAGAACCTGTTTCACAAACCGTATTGGTAGGTAGTAACGGTACTTTTGGAATTACAGAAAGTGGTACTGATACTTACCAATGGCAAGTGAGCACAAATGGTGGTACAACGTTTGTCGATATAACCAACGGAACTGAATACACAGGTACTACAACTAATTTACTAACCATTATCAACCCTGATTTAAACAAAAATGGTTATGTTTATAGAGTAATTCTTGCCAGTAATACACTTGTCTGTAACCAAACTGTTTCTGATGAAATAGTCTTAACCATTGGTGCTAGAAGTGTGATTACCAACAGAAGAATTACCTATCGAGTTAATCAAAATTAATTTATACTTAAAATTTATTTAATACCTTTTGAAAATGTTTTAAATAGTTCATGTAACAATTGTTGCTTAGCTTCGTCTTACCTAAGCAACTTAAAACCTTTTTAATTGAAAACTATACTTACTGTAAATAACCTAACCAAGAAATTCGGTTCACTTATCGCTGTAAACGACTTATCATTTACTATTGAAAAAGGCAATGTTTATGGTATTTTAGGCCCTAATGGAAGTGGTAAATCTACCACCTTAGGTATTGTTTTAAATGTTGTTAACAAAACTTCGGGGAATTTTAGTTGGTTTGATGGAAATACAACAACGCATGATGCGCTAAAAAAAGTGGGTGCTATTATCGAACGTCCTAATTTTTACTCGTACATGACGGCGGTTCAGAACTTGAAACTGGTTTGTAAAATAAAAGAAGTTTCAGAAACTAAAATTGAAGAAAAATTAGCCCTAGTAGGACTCCTAGAGCGTAAAAACAGTAAATTTCAGACCTACTCTTTAGGGATGAAACAACGTTTAGCCATTGCCTCTGCCCTACTCAATGATCCTGAAATTTTAATCTTAGATGAACCTACTAATGGTTTAGATCCGCAAGGCATTCATCAAATTAGAGAAATTATTATAAAAATTGCCTCACAAGGTACTACGATACTTTTAGCATCGCATTTATTAGACGAAGTAGAAAAAGTATGCAGCCATGTAGTCATCCTCCGAAATGGAAAAAAACTATATTCTGGTAGGGTTGATGCTATGTTGGCTAGTCACGGCTTTTTTGAATTAAAAACACAAAAAGAAGAAGCTTTAGTCCATTTTTTAGAAACCCATCCTAATTTTAGTAGTGTAAAGGTTAAAGATGGTTTAGTTACCGCTATTTTAAAAGAAGACATTCAAGCTGAAGTACTTAATCAGGCTCTTTTTGAAAAGGGAATTATACTTTCTCACTTATTAAAAAGAAGAGAAAGTTTAGAAGAGCAATTCTTGACCTTAACAAAAAACGCATCGAACTAATACCAATTTAACCACCTTACAAAAAATCTATCTAAATGAAGCGTTTACTGCAAATCGAATTTATAAAACTTTGGAATAATAGAGCGAGTAAAGTATTAATTATATCTTATTTTCTTCTTTTAACTACGGTTGCTTTGGTGGCCGCAATAAAATTTGATATTGGACCTATTCAATTTCATTTAGCAGATCAGGGTATTTTTAATTTCCCCTATATCTGGCATTTTAATACGTTCATAACTGCTTTTTTTAAGCTGTTTTTAGCAATTGTCATCGTCTCTATGATGGCCAATGAATACAGCAACAAAACCATAAAACAAAACTTAATAGACGGACTCTCAAAAAAAGAATTTATTTTATCCAAATTTCTAACGGTTATCAGTTTTTCTTTAGTGTCTACCGTATTTGTATTTGTTGTATCGTTAATTTTAGGTCTTATTTATTCTGATTTCAAAGAATTTTCAATCATTATTTCTGATCTAGAGTTCTTAGTAGCCTTTTTCGTAAAACTGTTAGGTTTCTTTTCTTTTTGCTTGTTCTTGGGGATTTTAGTAAAAAGATCTGCCTTTGCGCTTGGTTTTTTAATTTTATGGCAAATTTTTGAAGGTTTTACTCGAGGAATGATTCGTTGGAAATTATTTGATGGTAATACAACTGATACCATTATGGGTTTTTTTCCATTAAATGCGATGTTTAATTTGGTAAAAGAACCATTTTCTAGGCTTAAAGCAGTACAAGCTGCCACGCAACAAATGGGTGTAAAGCTAGAACTCAACTACGCTGTTCAGTGGTATGAAATCTTGATTGTACTCCTTTGGACGGCTATTTTCATTTATTTATCCTATGCATTACTAAAGAAAAGAGATTTGTAGTATATTGTAGCGTCTGAGAAACGCTATGAAATGAATCATCTTAAAAAAATTAGAATACTCAATTTAAGTATTGAGGACTTACATTCTTGTGCGAAGGTTAATTCGAGCAACTTTGATATAAAAATAAATATCAAGGGATGAAAACAAACTACTCATTATTACTTCTTTTGCTTTTTACTTCTGCCCTAATGTACAGCCAGAGTGAAACATCCAATTGGTATTTTGGCGAAAACGCTGGTATTCGTTTTAATGCTAATGGAAGTGTAACACCGTTAACCGATGGGCGTTTAAATACCCTTGAAGGTTGTGCTTCTATCTCTGACAGTAACGGGCAACTTTTAGCATATACAGACGGAATTACAGTATATAATGGCAATCACGATATTGTTCAAAACGGCAATAACCTTTTTGGTGATCCTTCAAGTACTCAGTCTGCTATTATGGTTCCAAAACCAGAAGATCCAAATATTTATTACATTTTTACAGTAGACACATCGGTTAGTGAAAATGACCCAGATTTTGGACTCAATTACTCTATTTTAGATATTTCTTTAAACGGAGGTCAAGGAGCCATCACACAAAAAAACATCAATCTTCTTAGTAATAGTTCTGAAAAAATTACAGGTGTTATTAAAGATTGCTTTGAAAAATCTATCTGGGTTATTACGCTTGGCTCCGAAAATGGGAATGCAGATTTTTACGATACGTATTATTGTTATGAAGTTAATAGCACAGGAGTTGTAACTACACCTGTAAAAAATACGTTTCCTAATTTATTTATAAGTGATGGTAGAGGCTATTTAAAATTATCTTCTGACGGCACAAAAATGGCAAGTGCGAATGCTAGTGATGGTCTATACTTATATGATTTTGATGCTGAAACCGGTATCTTATCCAATCAATTATTTTTAAACAATCCAACAGTAAACCAGTTAGCTTATGGCGTTGAATTTTCTAGCGACCATCGTTTTTTATATTTAAACAGCCATAATGCCGCCCAACAAAACGATGTAAATAATGCCTCATTAATTCAATATGATCTATCGGAAGCTAATATCTCGAATTCTGCAGTTGTTATAGATCAAAGAGAAGCATACAGAGGTGCTTTGCAAATGGGTGAAAATGGCAAAATCTATCGCGCAAACCCCATTAGCTATCTAGAAGGAATTTCATTTTTAAGCGTCATAAATAATCCTAGTGAAAAAGGTGCCGCGGTAAATTACCAACATAATGCTATTTCTTTAAACGGACGGTTATCGATGCAAGGACTACCGCCTTTTATACAGTCATTTTTCAATAAAACTGATTTAATTAAAAATCCTGATGGTACCACAAGTGCTTCTTTAACCGTTTGCCAAAATGATGGTTTTATTTTAGAAGCAGAGGATTTTCCCGGAGCCATTTATAATTGGAAAAAAGACGATGTACCGCTACCCAATAGCGCTTATTTTCTGGAAGTGCCATCAGCAGAATTATTAGATGCGGGTAAATACGAGTTAGAAATTATATTACCTGATCCTAAGGATTGTCCTATAATTGGAGAATCTACCATTTTAGTAAACCCAGCACCACCCTCTGGAGTACTTACTATTGTGCAGTGCGACGCAGACGCCATAAACCCAAGTGATGGTATAACCGCCATAAATTTGCAACAAGCTTATTTGTTTAAACCTAATTCGAATGAATTTACGTTCTTATTTTATGAAAATGCTACGGCCTTAGCCAATGATCAACCCATTGCCAATCCTATTGAATATGTCAACTCCACACCCTTTAATGAAACTATTTTTTACAGGGCCATTAGTGATTTAGGATGTTCGGCGGATGGAGAAATAGCGATTAGCGTAAGAGCTACAACCACTAGTTTAAATGCTTCAAGCCCTTTTTATGCTTGTGAAAGCAATCCTGAAAATGATGTTTTAGAAGGGATTTTTAATCTAGATGAAATTCAACAAACTAATTACCCCAATATAGAGGCTAGTTTTTATGCGAATCTGGAAGATTTAGCCATAGAACAAAACGCCCTAAGTGGCGATTTCTTAACGGAATCCAGAACCTTATATGTACGTTTAGAAAATGATAATGAATGTCAAGGGGTTGACGAAATAGCGCTGATAGTAAATCCTACCCCAAACATTGAGTTTGAAGAAATTCATTATTTATGCACCGACGGAGATCCTCTAGAGTTAATCGCACCTGTAGGTTTTGATGTGTACAGATGGCTAAGATTAACGGGCAGTAACGAAACAGAAGTAGCCACTACTGATGAGGTTAGTTTAACAGAAGCTGGAAACTATATTTTGGAAGTAGGCTACAATTATACGGTGGGTGCCAACACCATAAATTGTACCAATAGAAAAACTTTTATAGTACAAGGTTCCAATAGAGCAGTCATTAGAACTATTGAAATAAATGATATTTCTGATAACAATACGGTAGAAATTTTTGTTACTGGTGATGGTAGTTACGAGTATTCTATGGATGGTATTATATATCAAGATAGTCCCAAATTTAGCAATGTACCTCCTGGGTTTAATCGCGTTTATATTCAAGATAAATTTGGATGTGGTATTCGAGATGAAAAAATTGCTGTCATAGGTTATCCTAAATTTTTTACTCCTAATGGTGACGGCTACAATGATTTTTGGCAACTAATAGGCGTAGATGAAGTTACACAACCCAATAGCGAGATAATTATTTTAAACCGATTTGGAGCATTAATAACCACTATTACTCCAAAAGACAAGGGTTGGGACGGCCGAGTAAATGGACAACCACTACCGGCATCAGATTATTGGTTTAAAGTTAAATTAGATAACGAACGTATTTTTAAAGGACATTTTACTTTAAAACAATAACCAACCAGTAAAACATGCAAAATATTATAAAAAAAATACTGATTTGTCTTCCTATTTTTTTTAGTGCTCTAGCCTTTTCTCAGTTAAGCAAAACACATTATATTCCACCGTTGACCAGTGCTGAGTTTGGGAATGCCAACCCAGAAGAGCAATATATTTATATTTCTACGCCTAGTGCTGGTAATATTAATTATACCATTATTCCCGTAGGCCAGCCTCCAACCGCTAATATTAATGGGAATGTATCTAATGCAAATCCTGATGAAATTGCCTTAGGCTCTGGAAATGGACAACTTTTTATTCCTTCTGCCCAAACTAGTACCGTTGTAAACAATAGAGGTTTTATTATTGAAGCAGAAGCGCCAGTCTATGTTTCTGTAAGGATGAATGCCGGTGGTGGCTCTCAAGCGGGTGCTTTAGTAAGTAAAGGACAAGCCGCATTAGGAACTACTTTTAGAGTTGGTGCTTATACCAACGAAAACCCCCAAGACAATTACCTCAACTTTGTTTCTGTTATGGCTACAGAAAATAATACACGTGTTGAGTTTGGTGATATCCCTAACAATTTAACACTACAAAATTATACGGGTCCTATTCCTATTCCTCCTATTACACTTCAAAAAGGAGAAAGCTATACCCTTGCGGCAAACAGTTTAATTAGCAACCCAGGTTTAGGAGAATTAATTGGTACGGTCGTCACTTCTGATAAACCTATTGTGGTTAATTGTGGCTCTGCCAATGGTAGTTTTGGCGGCGGCGGCGGTAGAGATTATGGAATAGATCAAATTGTAGATGTATCTAAAGTGGGTACTGAATATATTTTAGTAAAAGGTAATGGTGAGAATGACTGGGAAAATGTTTTAATAGTAGCCCATTCTAACAACACCTCTATACAAGTAAATGGCGGACCTATTGTAGCAACTATAAACGCTGGCGATTATTATTTGATAGAAGGTGACCAGTTTACGGGAAATGGAAACATGTATGTGGAGACCTCAGAGCCCGTATTTGTGTATCAAGGCGTAGGTGCAACCACGAGCGAAGCCAACCAAGGGATGTTTTTTGTACCACCACTGAGTTGTGAGGCTAGAGGAAATTTAGATAATATTGCCAATATTGGGAACATTGGGAATACTGTTTATACAGGTGGCGTTACTATAGTCACCAAAGTTGGCGCAACCGTAACCATTAATAATACTCCCGTTGGCAATTTTAATACTCAGGGGCCTTATAATGTTGCAGGTAAACCAGATTATATTACCTATAAAGTAACGGGACTTGCAGGAAATATATCGGTAGAAAGTAGTGATGAATTATATGCTGCCTATTTTAATTTTAATGGGGCTGCTACGTCTGGAAGTTTTTATTCTGGTTTTCCCTCGGCACCTGAAATTAATTTTGATTCACAATTTACGACTTTAGGGAATTGTATTCCCAACATAACGCTATCCGCTGCAAATACCCAAAGTTTTGATAGTTTTGAGTGGTGGTTTGATGATGGCAGCGGTATTGGCTTTATAAATCTAAATATCAGCACTATCGATTTTACACCAACAATCCCTGGAAGATATAAATTAATTGGCGTAATTACCTGTACTTTAGAGCGACTAGAATCCGCCGAAGTGCCTATCAGTATTTGCCCAGATGACAGTGATAATGACGGTATTATTGATAATATAGATGTAGATAATGACAATGATGGCATTCAAAACTGCGCAGAATCTAACGGAAACGTGGTATTAAATATCGCCAATACCACAAATCCTCAACTAATTTTTCAAGATAATACCGTCAATACAACACTAGCCAGCGGCGTATTTACCCAAACCAATAGTCAAGCAACCACTACCAATACCTTTTCAGGTACTACAGACGGGAATTTTACAAGTGTGGTCCAAGCGAGCGTTTCTGGCGAAAATGAATATGAAATGAGCTTTGCAGAAGCCATAAATTTTGAATTTTCAGAAGCGATCGCTACGACACATATTTCCGTTGATGGAGAATTTTTTATCGCGAAAGTAAGTCCTGTGGATAAGAATATTACTTTACTAGATCCAGATCAACGCTTACTAGTCGACTCAAATTTTGATGGCGCCTTTGAAACAGGAGTTACTCAAATTTCTGGTTCAGAAATTCATTTTAAAATCAATCCAAATCCGACAGGGAATACACCTTATCGCTTTTTGGCCAACAGCGTTACAGGCTTTTCTTTTATTCACAGATTAGCCAATAATTTAACGGCGTCAACTTTTACTGGGACTTTGGCTTTAACATGCTATAAAAAAGATACTGATAATGACGGCATTATCGATGAATTAGATGCGGATAGCGATAATGACGGGATTACTGATATCATCGAAAATCAAGGAGAAAATACGGTATTATCTAATACTGATACCGATTTAAACGGTTTAGACGATGTATTTGATTTGAATGATTTACCTATAGATTCAGATAACGATTCCGTGCCCGATTTTTACGATCTGGATAGTGATAATGACGGCGTTTACGACCTCGAAGAATCAAATAGCGGAGCACCAGATACCAATTTTGATGGCGTAATTGATAATGCCAACACCACAACCGTAGGTACCAATGGTTTATTTAACGGCTTGGAAACTACACCCGATAGTTTTATACTGAGTTATACGTTGAGCGACTTGGACGGCGATTTAATTTTTAACTATATTGATGTAGATAGTGATGGCGATTTGTGTACTGACGTTATTGAAGCTGGCTTTTCAGATGCTAATAACGATGGCTTTTTAGGGGATGCTGGGATTTTAATTGATGCAAATGGCATTGTTTCAAATGCGCCCGACGGATATACTTTACCCAATACTAATTACTTAATTGATGGCACCATAACCATTAGCACTCAGCCCGTAAATACGGAAGTATGTGAAAATGCTACTACTAGCATTGATGTAATTGCGACACCTATAACAGATGCACAATGGGAAATAAGTACCGATAGTGGTGTAACTTGGACTGCTTTAATTGATTCGGGTATTTATACCAATACAACTACCACCACACTTAACATTTCTGCTGTTCCGCTTACATTTAACAATAACCAGTACAGAGTCTTTTTAAATAGTGTAGAAAATAGCTGTGGACTTTATTCTGATGCTATTACGCTCACCGTAAATCCTTTACCGATAATTACCAATAACGTAACGCTCGTACAATGTGATGATGACGATGCCGCTTCACTCGGTTTCAGTGCCTTTAATCTGACTGAAGCGAATGAAAATATTTCAATAAATTTTGCGAATGAAACGTTTAGCTATTTTACCACTGCGGCTGCTGCAATTTTAGGCGATGAAAATAGTGCTGCCTTCATAGCTAATCCTACTACGTATGTAAATCCGACTGTAAATTCAAGTGTAGTTTGGGCACGGATAAATTCTAGCTTTGGATGCGCTTCAGTTTCAGAAATACAGTTGAATGTTTCCACAACACAGATTCCATTAAACTTTCTTCGTACCTTTAATGTATGTGATGATTTGTTGGATCTAAATGGCGATGATAATCAGAATAATGATAATAGAGATGGTATTGCTACGTTCGATTTTAGTAGTGTTACCAATGAAGTTTTAGCCTTATTCCCTGTAGGCCAAAATCCTACAGTACATTATTATAGATCTGAGGCTGATGCTTTATCAGAAGCTAATGAAATTTTAAATACTACGAATTATCGAAACATAGGGTTTCCAAATAATCAGAATATATTTGTTCGGGTGGAGAGTGATATTTCTAACGATTGTTTAGGTTTGGGCGCGCCTATTCAGCTAACGGTAGAAGCTTTACCAATAGCGAATCCGGTTACTATTCCCAGACAATGTGATGATGACCAAGACGGCTTATTTCCTTTTGATACCAGCACAATAGAAGCACAATTGCTTAATGGTCAAAATCCAGCAAACGTAATTATAAGCTATACGGACGAAAACGGAAATGCATTACCAAGTCCGTTACCTAATCCTTTTTTAACGGCTAGCCAAACAGTTACCATCAGAGTAACCAATGCAGCTACAGCAGACCCAAATGGTGCTTGTTTTGAGGAAACTACTGTAGCTTTTGTTGTGGATCAATTACCCATTGCCAACCCTATTGCCCCACAAATAGTTTGTGATGGTGATGCTGGGGATGTGGATGATGATGGTCTTTTTGCTTTTGATACCAGCACTTTCAGAAACACGCTTTTAGGCACGCAAACAGGTATGGAAGTTTATTTTAGTTACACGGATGAAACAGGAACTTTAATTGACAGAAGTATCACATTACCGAACCCTCTAATTTCAGCCTCGCAAACGATAAATGTGTCGATAGAAAATCCTATTAACGTAATCTGTAATGCGACTACTGAGATTGATTTAGTGGTCAACCCACTGCCAGAATTTACTATTGATGATTCATTAATCGCCTGCACGTCTGACCCTACATTTACTGTACTTTTGGACCCAACTGAAGCTAATCCAACGGAAAATTTCACCTACGAATGGATTTTTGAAGATGATCCAACTTTAGTGATTGCCACTACACCAACATTGACAGTTTCTAATCCTGGTGTTTACTTCATCACCTTAACCAAAACTGATGGAACCTTATGCTCACGTACCCGAGAAATCTTTGTAAACGCATCAGAATTGGCTACCATCACGTTGGATGATATTCAAATTACAGATTTATCTTCCGATAATACTGTGACTATTACCAATGAAAATCAAAATTTAGGCCAAGGTTCTTATGAGTTCGCGCTTGAAGATGTTAATAGCACATTGGCAGATGAGGCCTTTTTTCAATACCAAGAAAGCACTACTTTCAACAATGTTCTGCCTGGTATATATCAATTGTATGTAAGAGATCAAAACGGTTGCGGAACTGCCGTAATTCAAATAAATATAATTGGCTATTTAAAGTTCTTTACTCCCAATAACGATGGGGTTAATGATTTTTGGCAAATACTGGGGATTGATACTCAATTTCAGGCCAATACTGTGATCTCAGTTTTCGACCGATTTGGAAAATTAATCACACAAATTCAACCAAATTCTCAAGGTTGGGATGGTACTTTTAATGGTCAGGCGCTTCCTGCTTCCGATTATTGGTTTAGCGCAAATTTAGAGGATGGTCGAGCCTTCAAAGGGCACTTTTCGTTGAAAAGATAAATGGAGTTAAATATTTAAGCCGTAGTCCTATTTTAATTGTTGCGCCTTTCGTAATTTTATAAAATGAAATTTAAGGTAGTATCCGAATTCAAACCCACTGGTGATCAGCCCAATGCCATAAAGGAATTGGTACACGGTTTAAACACTAAAGAAAAATACCAAACACTTTTAGGTGTAACTGGTTCTGGTAAGACATTTACAGTTGCGAATGTCATTGAAGAAGTGCAAAAACCTACCTTAGTTTTGGCCCATAATAAAACTTTAGCAGCGCAATTATATTCTGAGTTTAAGCAGTTTTTTCCTGAAAATGCGGTGGAATACTTTGTCTCTTATTACGATTACTATCAGCCTGAAGCATATATTCCGTCATCAGGTATGTATATCGAGAAAGATTTATCTATCAATGAAGATATTGAAAAACTGCGTTTAAGTACTACTTCTTCCCTTTTGTCGGGTCGAAGAGATGTTATCGTCGTGGCATCCGTATCGTGTTTGTACGGTATCGGGAATCCTGTTGAATTTCAAAAAAATGTAATTTCTGTCAAAAAAGATCAAGTAATATCTAGAACTAAATTTTTGCATCAATTAGTGCAAAGTTTATATTCTAGAACTACCGCCGATTTTAGAAATGGGAACTTTAGAGTAAAAGGTGATGTGGTAGATGTTTTCCCTAGTTATGCCGATTATGCTTTTCGAATTCACTTTTTCGGAGACGAAATTGAAGAAATTGAAGCTTTTGATCCTTTAAAAAATAAAACTATAGAACGGTACGAGACAATCAACATATACCCTGCGAATATGTTTGTGACTTCTCCGGATATTTTACAAAATGCGATTCATCAAATTCAAGATGATTTGGTAAAACAAATCGAATTTTTCAAAGAAGTTGGTAAACCCCTAGAAGCAAAACGTTTAGAAGAACGCACCAACTTTGATTTAGAAATGATTCGTGAATTGGGTTACTGTTCTGGAATCGAGAACTATTCTCGCTATTTAGATGGTCGCGAACCGGGAACGAGGCCTTTCTGCCTTTTAGATTACTTTCCTGATGATTATTTAATGGTGGTGGATGAAAGTCATGTAACCATCTCACAAGTGCACGCGATGTATGGTGGTGACCGTTCGAGAAAAGAAAATTTAGTAGAATACGGTTTTCGATTACCCGCTGCTATGGATAATCGTCCGCTGAAATTTGAAGAGTTTGAGGCCTTGCAAAATCAGGTTCTTTATGTAAGTGCCACTCCTGCAGATTATGAATTACAATTAAGCCAAGGGGTTTTTGTAGAGCAAATTATACGTCCCACAGGACTTTTAGACCCCATAATTGAAGTACGACCAAGCTTAAATCAGATTGATGATTTGGTAGAAGAAATTCAACAGCGAACTGAAAAGGATGAACGTACTTTGGTTACCACGTTGACTAAAAGAATGGCAGAAGAATTGGCTAAATATTTAGACCGGATTAATGTGCGTTGCCGTTATATTCATAGTGATGTGGACACCTTAGAACGCGTAGAAATTATGCAAGATTTGCGTAAAGGTGTTTTTGATGTGCTTATCGGTGTTAATTTACTGCGTGAAGGTTTAGATTTACCCGAGGTTTCCCTTGTCGCTATTTTAGATGCTGATAAAGAAGGTTTTTTAAGAAGTAACAGATCTTTAACGCAAACCGTTGGTAGAGCAGCGAGAAACCTAAATGGTAAAGCCATTATGTATGCCGATAAAATTACCAACAGCATGCAAACCACCATGGACGAAACGAATTACCGCAGAGAAAAGCAAATTGCCTACAATACTAAACATAATTTAGTACCTAAAGCACTGAATAAAAGCTTGGATAATGTGTTATCTAAAAACTCCGTTTCTACCTACCACTTTGAAAAAGAAACAGCAAGAGCCGCAGAACCCGATTTGGATTATTTAACCAAAGACCAAATAGAAAAACTGATTCGTGGAAAACGGAAAGATATGGAAAAAGCCGCCAAAGAACTCGATTTTATGCAAGCTGCCAAGTTACGCGATGAAATAAAAATGCTGCAAAGTCAAGAATAAAAAAGGGTTTGAAGGGTTTCTTGTTTAAGGTTTAAGGTTTAAAGTTTGATTTTTGGATTATTGGATTATTGGATTATTGGATTATTAGAAGTAAGCAATTCTGCAATAAAATAAAATCCTAAATGCATAAACTTTTTTTCCATTGTTGGATTATTAGATTGTTGGAGTTTTGGAAGTATTTATATTAGAATAAACATAAACTCCTAAACACATAAACTAATAAACTTTTATCAACCTAAAAAAAAGCGCCCTGATAATTGCTTACCAAGACGCTCTTCAACCAACCAACTTAACTAATCTATTATGAAAATATTGTGCAAAGCACAATGTTGTAAACCATTAGCCTAATTCGATCACTCTTTTAGGTTTTGGTAAGGCTTCTTCTTTTTTAGGAAGTTTAAAACTTAAAATTCCGTCTTCGTAAGAAGCTTCAATTTTGTCTGTGTTTATGGTTTCTGGAAGGTTGAACCTTCTTTTAAAGGCGGAAATCGAAAACTCTCTCCGTGTATATTTCAAATTCGCTATTCCTTCTTCGGTACTCACTTCATTTTTTGCCTCCGTTGAAATGGTCAACACTTCATTATCAATTTCGATAATAAAATCTTCCTTTTTTCGTCCTGGAACCGCTAAATCTAATAGGTAAGAAGTATCATCCTCTTTAATGTTTACAGCAGGTAATTTGCTATTGTTTACTTCTGCCCCACCTAACCAATCTGGTTTCATTAATTCATTCATAAATGCCGGAAACGAAACTGCGTTTTTATGTGTTGTATTCATAGTTTTAATTTTTTAATTAAACAATTTTTAATGTTCTGTACTATCTAAACAATATGCATACCATTGCTAAAAATACGCCATTGTGGCTGTTTTTAATTTTTATAAACTGACTTTTTGTCATCATACGTAATTAAACATTACTATTTCGACTAAAGATTACGTATCATAACCAAATTTTAAAACCAACGAACCCATCGACCTAAGGGCAGGCACTTAAGGCAATCCATTGACACATTGTTATATTAAACCTATTGTTACATCTTCACATTACTACATTGCTACATTATTACATTTACACTACCTTGCGTAAAAATTACAAGAAATGACAAATAATGATGTTTTAAAGAAGCTTAGAGTCGCTTTAATGTTGCGAGATGAAGAAATTGTAGAAATATTAACTTTGGTTGATTTTAAAATATCGAAAGCCGAATTAGGTGCTTTTTTCAGAAAAGAAGACCACCCAAACTATATGGAATGTGGCGATCAAATTCTGAGAAATTTTTTAAACGGTTTAGTTATTCACTTTAGAGGCACCAAAGAAAATCCTAAAGACACCGATATTACTTTAGCCAAATTCAAGAAAGCAGCTCCAGCAGCAACCAAAAAACCTAGTCCATCATCAGCACCAAAAAAAGCAGCACCGCCTAAAAAACGGTATGACCCAGATTTTAAAGCCAAGCAACAGAAAAAAGTAGATAAAAATATTGTTCACGGGACGTATAAGAATAAAAAGAAGTAGGTCTTAATGTTGAAGGTCAAATGTCGAAAGTTGTTAGGAATTAGTTAGATGGGTAATTGTATATTTTTGCTTTAACACATTTTAGAAATAACATATGAAATATATTATAATCATTGTTTTTATTGTATTTGCCTCCAGCAAAAAAGAAACAAAATCTGAATGTGATTATATTGAAAATTACTATCAAAAAATATATCGAGCTGATATTGAATATGAAACAAAAAATTATGAAAAAGCGTTTGAAATATATCAAGATGCTTTTAATTCTTGCGAACCGATAAATACTGAAACTTATAACGAAATTACGAATTTTGCAGAGACTTGTGCGATTTTAGGCAAGAATAAATTAGCAATTGAGTTCATTAAATACCAAGTAAAAAGGGGTTATGAAATAAAATGGTTACTGGAAAACGATAATTTTGACAAAATTTTCGCTTCAGAACAAGGAAAAAATCTGATCTCTGAATATGATAATTTACGAAAAACAGCTTTGTCCAAAATAAACTTAACGCTTCGAGAAGAAATTAAGCAAATGAAAATCGAAGATCAAAAATATCGAAATGCTGACTATCAAGAAAACTTTGACAAACAAGAAGAAATCGATAAATATAATACCGCAAGAATTATAGAAATATTCAATGAATTTGGATATCCAAATGAAACTGTAATCGGAAGTTTTTCTGTGGACCGCACGCATGTATATATTTCAACAATGTTGTTACATACATCTGACTCCATAAGAACTAATTACTTTATACCTAAATTAACTGAATTTGTCAGAAATGGAACTTGCTCACCTAATACGCTTGGAACCGTAATTGACCAATATTATTTATACAATGGTGAACCTCAAATTTATGGAACCTACAATTCAAAAGATGGTGGTTATGCGAATATGATTTCGGATTTAAAGAAAGTAGATAGTAACCGAATTTCGATTGGTCTTCCACCTTTGAAACTGAAAGAAAAAAAGGATAGACTTATACAGTTACGTTATGGCGACCGATTTTAAAAAACGTGATAAAACTACAGCTATAATTAATGTGGAATTTGGTATTTCTTATTAAGGTTCTTATATATTTGAAGACCAAAAAATCAGTTTGATTTTGCTCTAATATAAAAAAATTAAAATAACAAAACTACTTTAGCTAAGTACTTAATTGAAAATCAGTCTTATTTCCGCACCGCCCTAATCTTAGCTTGAAAGTTGTTTTGAGAAATTTATAAAAATTATGAAAAATTTAGTCTTAACGGTGCTAATAATTCAAGTTAGTTTTTCTACAATTAATTCACAAAATAAAACTTCAAAATTCTATACTGATTCTCTATTCAGTAATTATTTAGGTGAATTTAGAAAACATAATATTTATCTACCTAAGAATTTCAATATTAAAGAAAATTATAAGATTATTTATGGAACTGATGGAAGTGAAATA
>JANQTG010000172.1:0-1006 GCA_030731855.1 Cellulophaga sp.
GTTTTGCATTTTATTTAGTAAAATGATTTTGCATTGTTTTGAAAACAGTAATAGGGTCGCTGTTATTCCAAATACTACCTAAAACACCAACACCTTTGAACCCTAATACCTCAACATCCGTTAGGTTTTTGGTGGTAACACCTCCCATACCAATAATGGTTTTATCGATATGATTGACATTGAAACCACGACCGTAATAGCCTTGTTTGGATATAGATGAAAAGACAGGACTTAGTACATGATAATCGAATTCAAAATAACAGGTTTCTATATCCTCAGGTTCGTGAAATGAAGAGCTTATGGTTTTACCAAACATATTTAGTCCTTTAAAATATTGTCCTGGGTTATCGATATGATTTATTCGTTTTTGCTCTTGAAAATGAATGCCTTTTAAATTAAATTCATTTATTAATTCATGAAAATAATGTACTACAATTCTATTATGATATTGTGGATCTATTTGGTTTAAA
Source organism: Cellulophaga sp. (assembly GCA_030731855.1). Taxonomy (GTDB): domain Bacteria; phylum Bacteroidota; class Bacteroidia; order Flavobacteriales; family Flavobacteriaceae; genus Cellulophaga. The sequence continues at coordinate 471 of JANQTG010000172.1, forward strand.
TAATCGCAATGTTCCTCGTAGTTTTTATGTGGTTTTCTGAAGTGATAAAATTGTAGCCCTTCTTGAAATAGCTGGTTAAGTATTTCAATTTCGTTTTGAATGTCATTTTCTGGTGCAATTACGATGATCACTTTTTTACTTGAATTAGGAATTATTCGTGGGTTAATATTATAAATTACTGAAATCGTGAATGATTCGCATTTGTCGTGAAAATCCTTTTTGCTTTTTTGCGAAAGATGGTAAGGCAAAGCCCCGACCCGCTTTTTTTTAAAAGCGGGGGGAACTTGCTTATTATTTTATAAATATACCTTAGATCCTTTAGCTTTAAACTCTTTTGATTTTTCTTCAAAACCTTTGGCTATAACTTCGTTATTAACAATATCATTCTCTGCTGCAAAGTCACGCACTTCTTGTGAAATTTTCATAGAACAGAATTTTGGTCCACACATAGAACAGAAATGAGCCACTTTTGCACCATCGGCAGGTAAGGTTTCATCATGATATAATTTGGTATAATTACTTAACTAAGAAATAGA
>JANQTG010000172.1:1016-3101 GCA_030731855.1 Cellulophaga sp.
GGCATTATCTCTATGCTGGGCACCTGGATGTCCTTTGGCTAAATCGGCAGCGTGAGCGGCTAATTTATAAGTTACTACGCCAACGCGAACATCTTCTTTATTAGGTAAGCCTAAATGTTCTTTTGGCGTGACATAACATAACATAGCGCAACCGTACCAACCAATCATGGCGGCACCAATGCCCGATGTAATGTGATCGTAACCTGGAGCAATATCTGTGGTTAATGGGCCTAAAGTGTAGAAAGGCGCTTCATCACAAACTTCAATTTGTCTTTCCATATTTTCTTTGATCATGTGCATAGGTACATGGCCTGGACCTTCTATAAAGCACTGAACTTCGTGCTTACGGGCTATTTGTGTTAGTTCTCCAAGAGTTTCTAATTCTGCAAATTGGGCTTCATCATTAGCATCAGCTATCGAACCCGGTCGTAACCCATCACCTAAAGAAAACGCTACATCGTATTGTTTTAAAATTTCGCATATATCCTCAAAATGAGTGTATAAAAAACTTTCTTTGTGGTGTGCCAAGCACCATTTTGCCATGATAGACCCTCCACGAGATACAATACCTGTAACACGTTTTGCCGTCATAGGTATGTATCGTAGTAATACGCCTGCGTGAATGGTAAAATAATCGACACCTTGTTCGGCTTGCTCAATAAGGGTGTCTTTAAAAATCTCCCATGTTAAGTCTTCAGCTACGCCGTTTACTTTTTCTAAAGCCTGGTAAATAGGTACCGTACCAACTGGGACTGGAGAGTTACGTATAATCCATTCGCGCGTTTCGTGAATATTTTCTCCAGTAGATAAATCCATAATATTATCGGCACCCCAACGACAAGCCCAAACCGCTTTTTCTACTTCTTCTTCAATTGAAGAGGTCACGGCAGAATTACCAATATTTGCATTTATTTTTACCAAAAAGTTTCTTCCCAAAATCATAGGTTCGGCTTCTGGGTGATTGATGTTTGAGGGTATTACGGCACGACCTCTTGCGACCTCAGATCTCACAAATTCTGGAGTAATTTTGGAGGGAATCGATGCTCCAAAATGTTCGCCTTTGTGTTGCTTTCTAATTTCGGTCATTTCGTCTATGCGTTGGTTTTCACGTATAGCGATGTATTCCATTTCTGGGGTAATAATACCTTTTTTAGCGTAGTGTAATTGGGTTACGTTTTGTCCGGTTTTAGCTCGTAATGGTTTTTTTAATAATGAAAAACGCATATGATCTAAACTTTTATCATTTAAACGTTCGTTACAATATTTAGAGGAAAACCCGCTTAATTGCTCAACATCGCCACGGTCTTTAATCCAACTTTCACGAATTCGTTCAATTCCTGCATGAATATCAATCTTTTTATTAGGATCAGTGTATGGTCCAGAGGTGTCATAAACGGTTACAGGTTCGTTAGGGGTTTTCTTTTTTGTTAACGAATCTGTGGTGTCGCTCAGTGTTATTTCACGCATGGCCACTTTAATTTGTGGATGTAATTTTCCTTGAACGTAAACTTTTTTAGAATTTGGAAACGGTTGTCTTGTAATCCCGTTTTGCTTTGGTGCAGTGTCTTTCTTTTTCATTTTTATTTTACTAATGGCTAAAGGGGTTTTAGCTCGTTAATATTCTATGGTGAGTTATGGCTTAATCAGAGTCAAATGGCGCTAATTATCCTCCTTGGGTAGCTTGAATGATAAGAATGTCATCTTGGTTGTTAATCACCTTAGAAGACCAATCTTTTTTGGTAATGATTTGTTCGTTTATAGCCACGGCAATTCCGTACTCTGTTTGTTTAAGCTGAAGTAATAAGTCCGCTACAGAAATTTGCTCAGAAATTTTTTTGGATAAATTGTTGACTTTTACGGTTATCATAATTACTATTACATTAGTATTAATTGATAACTCTAGAAGGCATCTGGTTCATTCAACCTGAAAAGTAATCTGCGAAGAATGCATTATTACTTTAGATAACCAAACAAGCATAACTTGTTTCACTTTTTCCTACGTAAGTACTAACTTATTCAGGTTCAAAGGGTAAATCTCAGTCTTTATTTATAAAAAGACACCCCTAAAGCTTATCGATATCAAAG
>JANQTG010000173.1:0-1758 GCA_030731855.1 Cellulophaga sp.
CCCTCATCTAAACCATCTACAGGCGTTAAAATACCAGCTCTATTAGGTAAACTCATTTCTAACGATACATCATCACAATTTAGATTAGCCAACATTTCTGTTAAAAATCTTGAATTAAATCCAATCTGCATATCATCACCTTGGTATGAACAGGTTAAACGCTCTTCTGCTTTATTGCTATAATCTAAATCTTCCGCAGATATATTTAACTCCGCTCCTGCAATTTTTAAACGTATTTGGTGTGTTGTTTTATTCGAAAAAATAGAAACTCTACGCACAGAACTCAACAACTGATTTCTTGAGATAGATAATACATTAGGGTTTTCTTTAGGAATTACGGCTTCGTAATTCGGATATTTACCATCGATTAGACGACAAATTAGTTCTGTGTTTTCAAAACTAAACTTGGCATTACTTTCATTGTATTCTATAACTACATCAGATTCGCTACCTGCTAAAATTCCTTTTAAAAGATTTAAAGGTTTTTTAGGCATAATGAACTCTGCCACTTCTGATGCGCTGATATCTGTTCGTTGGTATTTTACCAATTTATGTGCATCTGTCGCAACAAAGGTTAAATTTTCAGGGGAAAACTGAAAAAATATCCCGCTCATTACAGGTCTTAAATCATCATTGCCAGCTGCAAAAATGGTCTTATTTATAGCAGTTGCTAAAACATCACCTATAATAGTGGTAGAGCTTGGGTTCGATAATTCAACTGTTTTTGGAAATTCTGCACCATCAGCATACGCTAAAGCATACTTACCGTGGTTAGAGCTAATTTCTATAGTATTATTATCTTCCATCACAAAAGTTAGTGGTTGCTCAGGAAAAGTTTTAAGTATTTCTAATAATAATTTCGCAGGCACGGCAATTAAACCTTCACTATCAGAATCAACATTTAAGATGCTGCTCATGGTAGTTTCTAGGTCTGATGCTGAAACTATAAGTTGATTTTCCTTTAAATCAAACAAAAAATTATCTAGAATAGGGAGTGTGTTACTGTTATTAATAACGCCGCCTAAAACTTGTAGTTGTTTTAGTAAATAGGTACTAGATACTATAAATTTCATTTTTTATATGTTTTGTTTCCGCTGTAATAAGGCTATTTATCATTGTTGTTAGCCTTATAAATTACTAAAAAGCCTTTAAAAATGACTAATGCACACTAGCTGCAAAGATATTTTAAATGTTGTTTTTAATGAAACAAACTTATTAACATTAAAACGAATAAAAAGGAGTACATAATATGTAGAAAATAGCCTTTGTAATGGGCTTTAAGTATACTGAATATCAATCTTAATCTATAAAACCAGTATTTCTTTATTAAAGATTTTAAAATGGGTACACCTACAGTTGTTTATAAATAAAAACTAAAGTCTTAGCTATCAAAAGGGCGAATTATCGCTTTTGGTTGTAATGTTATTTGAGTATAAATTCTTCGAAAAACTCTTTTTTTAGAGGAATCTAATTTTTTAAACTATTTCATTAGTGTCCACTGAAAAGATAAAAGACCGCTGCATTCCATCTTCGATCAATGAATACGCTAAAAAAACTGGAAACAAAACTTTTTTAACTGGCTGTTTTGAGTATTTCGCAAAAATAATATGTTGAAATGTTACTTTATATTTTCTAATCAATAAAGAGTTCGGATTTAAATCGTCACCTTATTGAACAAAAAGTAATTCACTTAAATTTAATTATTTAACTTAATTATTTATAGTTTTTGGTAGACACTAGTGATGTTACGTTTTAAAT
>JANQTG010000173.1:1858-55906 GCA_030731855.1 Cellulophaga sp.
CCAACCGTATTTAAGTCGCTCTTGTAAATCGCTAGTTCAATATAATCTGAAGAGTTGAACAAGGCTAATAAATCTCCTGGGCCATTTCTTTTGTCTTTTTCGAGATCAAAATTTATAATATCGCTATATTTTTTGTGGATTTTTGTGATTTTTTTATTTCGCGCATGTAACACAAAATTCCTGCCTTTGCCATAAGCTTCAAAGATACGACGGGGAATATTGGTGATTACGTTGCCAAAATTATCAATATAAATAATGCTTCCCACAATTCCATTGCCGTCTTCCACAATTCGTGGAGCAAATTCGCGAATGTCTTTCAAATGCTTAAAGGGTTTACCGATAACTTCTAAGGTACCCCCTCGTGCCATATGGCAAGCGGCTTTAACAAAAACATCAAGTGCAGGAAAAGAACTAAATTCGGGCATCGGAATATCAATTTTAAATACCTTGTCTGGCTTTATTTCTGATGTAATTAATGAGGTTGCTCCATTGTTAGCCGTAATGAAATAATGGTCGTCTACCAATAGAATAAGATGTTCGTTTTCTGGCGTAAGTTCGGCATCAATACCTAAAATATGAATGCTGCCCTTAGGAAAATATTTGTATGAATTTTTGATAATATAAGCGCACTCAGGAATATTAAATGGACTTATTTCATTAGAAATATCGACAATTTTGACATCAGACAGTTCACTGTAAATAGCTCCTTTGATAGCACCTACAAAATGATCTTTATATCCAAAGTCTGTAGTTAAGGTTATTATTGCCATGAAAGAAGATTGCTATTTGTTTATCTATAAAAAAACTGAAAGTGCGGTTGAATACTGCTATTTTTAGTTAAATTTGTGAAACAAAATTACATAAAAATAAAGCAATTAAAATTAAAATTATACGATATTAATTAAACTAGATACTCTTTGAACGAACTTGTAATAGAACTAACGGAAATTAGTCCAAGAGATTTTTTTGGACAACAGAATGAACATATAGATTTAATTAAAAAGTACTTTCCTAAGCTTAAAATTGTTGCTCGCGGAAGTAAAATTAGAGTCTATGGTGACGACGAACTGCTTGATGAGTTTGATAAAAAGTTCAAGTTACTTACTACGCACTACCAGAAATATAATAAGTTAGATGAAAATAGTATTGAGCGTTTATTGCTGAGTAGCGAAAAAGACGATTTATCGTCATCTGAAAGTAGTGGAGAGGTTTTAGTTCATGGTATGGGTGGTCGTTTAATTAAGGCACAAACCGTAAACCAACGTAAATTAGTAGACTCTGTTCGTAAAAATGATATGGTTTTTGCCATCGGCCCAGCCGGAACAGGAAAAACCTATACAGGCGTAGCTTTAGCTGTACAAGCATTAAAAGAAAAAAAGGTTAAGCGTATTATTTTAACCCGACCCGCAGTGGAGGCTGGAGAAAATTTAGGTTTTTTACCGGGTGATTTAAAAGAAAAATTAGATCCGTACATGCAGCCACTTTATGATGCTTTACGAGATATGATTTCGCCTGAAAAATTAGCCTTGTACATAGAAAATGGTACCATACAGATTGCCCCTTTGGCATTTATGAGAGGTAGAACCTTAGACCATGCTTTTGTTATTTTAGACGAAGGCCAGAATACCACCCACGCACAAATGAAAATGTTTTTAACCAGAATGGGTAAAAATGCTCAGTTCTTAATTACTGGCGATCCAGGACAAATAGATTTACCCCGAAGAACAGTTTCTGGTTTAAAAGAAGCACTTTTAGTACTACAAAATATTGAGGGCATTGGTATGATTTATTTAGACGATAAAGATGTCATTCGACATAAATTAGTTAAAAAAGTAATTGAAGCGTATAAAGGTATTGAGCATCAGGGATAGTTTAATTTATAATTAAAAATGGATAATTAATAATTGAAAAGATTAGAAACACGAAGTACGAAAAATTTATGCTGAATTTAATTCTAAATGAATAATGTAACAATGTTTTTAATTTTAAAATCATTATTTGCGTAAAAATGAAAGTATTTTAAAATACATCAATTTTATTTTCAACCAAAAACCAAAAATCAAAAATCAAAAATCAAAAGCCAAAAATCAAAAGCCAAAAACTAAAAACTAAAAACTAAAAAATCAAAAACTTTAAACCTTAAACTTTAAACCTGAAACAATTATTTACCCAACACCTAATAAAATGAAAAACACCATCATAACGACTAATTTTAATTTTCCAAAACAAGTAAGTGTATATAAAGGTAAAGTGCGTGAGGTATATCGTTTAGAGAATAATATCATGGTTATGATTGCTACAGATCGGCTTTCGGCTTTTGATGTGGTGATGCCTAAAGGAATCCCTTATAAAGGCCAAATATTGAATCAGATTGCTACGAAAATGATGGCAGATACCGCTGATATTGTGCCTAATTGGTTACTAGCCACACCAGATCCAAACGTAGCTATAGGATTTGCTTGCGAACCTTTTAAAGTCGAAATGGTTATTAGAGGGTATATGTCTGGCCATGCGGCACGAGAGTATACCTTAGGAAAAAGAGTTTTGTGTGGGGTTGCCATGCCAAACGGAATGAACGAAAATGATAAATTTCCAGAACCTATTATTACTCCGGCAACAAAAGCAGAAATGGGTGACCATGATGAGGATATATCTAGAGAAGATATTCTAAGTAGGGGAATAGTTTCTGAGCAAGATTATCTAATTTTAGAAAAGTATACAAGAGCTTTATTTGAAAGAGGTAGCGAAATTGCCGCTAAAAGAGGCTTAATTTTGGTAGATACCAAGTACGAATTTGGAAAAACAGTAGATGGCAAGATAGTTTTAATAGATGAAATTCACACCCCAGATTCCTCACGTTATTTTTATGCTGACGGCTACGAAGCGCGTCAGGAAAAAGGAGAAGCGCAAAAGCAGTTATCAAAAGAATTTGTTCGGCAATGGCTTATAGCCAATAATTTTCAGGGATTAGTAGGTCAAAATGTTCCTGAAATGACTGATGATTATATAACCTCTGTTTCTGATAGGTATATTGAGTTATATGAAAACATTATTGGAGATAGTTTTCAAAAGGCAGATATTGCAAATATTCATTCGCGTATAGAATCGAATGTTTTGGCGTATTTAAAAACTAATTAGTCTCTCTAAATCTAGTAATTGGCCTTAGCTGATTTTTCTAAAACGTTTTGTTGATTGTCAGACTCTAAAGTTATTGTTGATGTTTTTGTGGTGTTTAGTTGCTCTGAATTATGTTTTTCACTTGTAGTTACAACATAAATGAACGCAGATACTAGTAAACAAATAAAATAAATTAAGCTCTTTATTTTTTGTGGTTTGGTCATCGTTTTTCATCTTAGGAAGTATGAAAATAATAAAATAAAATGAAAAAAATGCATTTCATCGTATTTTTTATACACTTTATCGATAAAATAACTATTTGTAACCAGTCAAATTTCTTAATCAATTCATTTTCAAGGCTATTGAAAAAGGTACGAATATAAAATTTATTGAAATAGAATACTCAAAGTAACTTCCTTTTTTTCTTTTAATTTGGTAATTATCTTCAAAAATATGATGGCTGTTATGTAGGCATCGCCCAAGGCAGTATGTCTGTCTTTTTTGGAAATACTAAACTTATCAGCAAGTTCATCTAATGAATATTGCTCTTTTTTAGTGATAAATTTAGATTTTAACAAGGTTTTTTTATAAAGGTTCGAAGTATCTAAATAGTTGTTTTTTAAAGGCGGTAAACCCTGTCGCGCTAATGCTTTGTTGATCATATTTATATCAAAAAAAGCGTGGTGTGCAACAATAGTTTTGTTGCCCAAGTACCTTAGAAATAATTGTAAGGCTTCTAATTCCGATATTTTAGGAATTACGCCATCTTTTAAAATACCATGAATTTTAGCTGATTCTTTGCCATAAACATCTTGTTGAATATAGACTTCAAAAGCTTTATGTATTTCAATAGTCTGTTGGCGAATCTCTAAAGCGCCAATACATAAGATTCTGTCAGAGACGTAATCAAAACCAGTAGTTTCAGTGTCTAAAACTATAAATGATGTAGCATCAACATCTTGGGAAATAGGATTTTTAAAAGTTTCAGCATAAGTATTCCAATAATCTGGATACTCTTTTTTATTTTTTTTAAAAAAATTGAACATTACATAACTTTTAGTTGAAATCTGTGCATTACTAATTCTTGAATTTCTTTAATAGTTTTAAAGGTACGCTTTAACTTTATTTTTTCCTCTTTTGTTAAATCATTCAAAGCTATAAAACGTCCTGAACTATTATTTGATAAACCCTGTTTAGTTCTAAATTTCAACAAGGCTTTTGAAGCGTAGGAGCAGGCTAAGTAAATTTCTTTATTATTGGGTTCTAACTCCGCCAGTTTCTCAAAACGTTCTGCGGTATTATTAATTCCCTTAATATAATGTGATAAAATCAAAACTCTTGCAGCATCGGTTAGTGGTCTTAAAGCTCTACTTTTTACATCAAAGGTATCTTTATGGTCACCGTCTTGTTCTACCAAAAACTGTCTAAAAAACCCTGTAGGAGACGGATTTTGAAGTGCTCCTTTCGCTAAGTGAAGAAAAAATATGGGGTATTTTTTTACGGTATAAAAAATATGTTCCGATAATTCATTGGCTAGTTTGTTTTCTCCGTAGACCACATTATAATCAAAGAAAATAGAAGATAATAGTACTTCATCAATCCCAGGGTTAATAATCCAATGCGAGGTGCTTTTTTTCCATTCACTTAAACTTAAACACCATTTAGGGTTTGATGCCATCATTTCTGCTGGGCAATATTCATAACCAATATCATTTAATCCTTTGGTTATTAATTGTGACAATTTCAGAAAGTAAGCGGTTGTTTTGGGTAGTAATTCTTCTTCTACATCTTCAAATATTAGTGCATTGTCTTGATCCGTATGCAGCATTTGTTCACTTCTACCTTGACTCCCTATGGCCAGCCATGCAAATTTTACGGGTGGTGGATTTTTTATTTTTTCTAATGAAATTTTAATAACCTGTTTCATGCAGGCATCATTTAGTTCAGAGATTATTTTGGAAATTAAGGTCATCGGAATGTTACCTTGTAAATACGCACGCAACAAACCCATAACGCTATGGCGAATTGGTTTTAAATGCTTAATTTTTTTAGCGCGTTTTATGGCTTTGATCAATACTGCGGGGTTGTTACCTAAAGAAACCATAATGTCATGTTTAGATAACATACCCACTACTTTTGTGTTTGGTGTACCATCTTCAGTTAAGCACAAGTGACTAATATTACTTTTCATCATAGCCATTTGGGCTTGAGTAATAGTTAAAGAACTTGGGTAGGTAATTACCGGTGAGGTCATTATTTCATCGGCAGTAGCGGTAATCGGAAACTTGCCTGTCACAATTTTATTTCTTAAGTCTTTATCTGTAATGATGCCAACAGGTAATTTATCAAGGGCAATAATAATTGATCCAATTTTTTTTTTGGTCATTAACTCCGCTATTTTTTTTACCGTGGTAGTCGGACTGCAAATAGCGATTTTTTTTGAGAATTGAACAGGTTGAACATCTATTAAACCAATACCAGGAGTTTCTTTAGATGGCTCTGTGGCTTCACTGTATAGCTTCCCACGGTGAATTTTAGAATAGGGGTTTCTGGTGTTCGATGCAAAACTTTCGATTAAAAAATTGCCTACAGCTTTATTTTCAAGTGCCAGGGGTTTAAATAGAGTAATAGGGATAGCATAGAGGATACTTTCTTCGTGTGCTTTTGCCTCTAATTCATAATTTTCATTAGCCATTAAAGGGCGTAAACCGAAAATATCGCCTTCATCGCACATGTCTATAATGGCATCTGTCGATTTTTTATGTAGTGAAATAGCACCTTTATGTACTATATAAAAAAAAGCATGCCCTGCCTCTTTTTCAGTAAAAATAACACTTCCTTTTTCTTTATAAACAATGCTTACTTGTTCTGATAGCTGTTCTAAGGCTATATTTTTTAATTCATTAAAGGGAGGGTAGTTTTTTAAAAAATCAGCAACTCTTTGAGAAATAGTATTTTTCATACTTTTTGGTTTTGAATTGTAAAATTACACGATTTTGTAGAACTTTTTGAATTCAAATTAAAATGGTAATCTATTTAAAAAATAGTGTTTTACGAGTAAATATCTTTTAAATTTGCAGCATGTTAAGGTTTACTTTTTTTATGGTATCGAGGTTATTTTGCTGGTTTGTTATTTTAAATATTGGTTATTTTTCATACGGACAAAAAGCTAAGATTTTTACTATTTCTGATTTTGACTTATCGGGAAACGTAAAAACGTGTTTTGTGTTAGCGGATTATGGAAAAGAGGAATTCAATTTTAATAAAAAAGGATTGCTAACCAAATTAGTCACAAGGTATAATGAAAATGATTACGATATTACTTATTACAAATATGTAAATGAAGCTATTAATGAAAAGCGAGTAGAGGTATACAGAGATGGTGTTTTTGATAAACAATTATCTATTGCTAATATTTATTCTCAAGACAGTATTCCGAATGGAAAAAAAATTACAGAAAAAATAATATCGTACACGAAAGAATTTTTAGATCAATACGAATATTCGTATGATGTTAATGATAAACTTATTCATATCAACAGAAATGATGGTCGTGGTATTGAAAACACAAAAATAAGTTACGAAGAAGTTCAGGGAGAAACCACCATTACGTATATTACAGATGGCGTATTAGAAAAAACGATACGAACTTCCGCTCAAAAAAACGCTACAAATCAAAAAGTAGTGCTTACTAAACAGTATTTTGAGGGAAAACTGAATACGGCTATAGAACAAGTTTTCAACAAAAAAGATAAATTAATTTCAGAGCAAAAATTTATTTACGATGATACGTTAAATTCTTTTGTGCCTAATGAGGTTAATTTATTTACCTACAATACGCTAGGCATGTTAATTGAATCAAAAACAAAAAAGGATAAAAAAGAAGTAATTAAAAAATATATTTATCAATATGATAATGGTGAAAAAGGCAATTGGATTAAACAAATTACAACGCCAGACAACACTTATATCACTAGAAAAATTAGCTATTACGAGTAATGTTAATGTACTAATATACCAATGTGAAAAATGTACTAATGTAGCAATGTTTTAATGTTGAAATTTAGTAAGACAATTAGTAATTGCATTTATTTTTTTAATTTCACTAACCACTAACCACTAACCACTAACCACTAACCACTAACCACTATCTCACTAATTAAACCAATCCATTAATAAGTTCTTTTTTTACTTCATGCTTTCCATCAAAAACAATCATTTCTGCTTTATTATTGAATAGCATTTTTATTTTCTCCTTTTCGGTTTTCATGCTTTCTTCATTTAAATACTCATCTTTATCGCCTACAATAACTGTTACTTTGGTGTTAGTATTTTCTAGAAAAGTAAAATCACTCGCGTTTAGTTCGTTCGGGATGCCGCCAGCATATAAAATAAGTTCACTACAAGCGAGTTTTTTATAGGCAACCCAGCGGGTAACTATAGAAACTCCCTGTGAAAAGCCGAAAATAATTAGCTTTAGGTCCTTTGGTATTTTTTCAGCTTCATAAACAGCCTCTAAATACTGGTTTAAATTTTCTAATTCTAGGTTCGTATTTTCTTTGGTGAGCCAACTTGCGCCAACGTGAACGTAGGCGCCATTTAAATAATACTTTGAGGGTGCTTGCGGAGCGATAATATAATTTTCATCGGGATTCAGTTCTTTAAAATATTTTAAAAAATACCGACTTAAATACCCTATTCCGTGAAAAACGATCCATACATTTTTAGTTTTATTCGTTAGCGTATTTAAAGTCTCATAAGTGTTGGTAGTCGTATACTTTACTTTTTTTTCTATCGATTTCATTTCAAATTTTTTCTACAATTGAAATTTAAGAAGAATTATCAATTTCGAAAGAATTATATGCCTTTTGTTGTTTTCAGAATCAGTATTTTTACATAAAAGTTGAATATGGACGATTTTAAAGAAAAAATTCTAAAAATTTGCAACGAAACTTGTAAGGGCACGTTGATGGAAACTTTAGAAATTAGCTATGTAGATGTCGGCGAGAATTTTTTGGTAGGTAAAATGCCTGTCACTTCAAAAGTGTACCAACCAGACGGAGTTTTACACGGTGGCGCCATGGTGGCCTTAGCCGAAAGTGTCGGAAGTGCAGCATCGTATATATTTTTAAATGCACAAGAGGTGACTATCCGAGGTATCGAAATTTCGGCCAATCATGTAAAAAGTATTCGTGAAGGTTTTGTTTTTGCGAAAGCTATTATAGTTCATAAAGGTAGAACCACGCAACTTTGGGATATTAAAATTACCGATGCTAACGATAATTTAATTTCTGTTTGTAAACTAACAACCATCGCTTTACCAAAAAAATAATATGTTTATTGATTTATTATCAAAAGCCGAAAAACACTTTAAAAGTGGCAAACCTTTTGTGCTGTATCGTAAACCTATGGAGCAAACCGTAAAAGCTATTTTTCAGGCCAACGACATGTTGCATTATGTAAATGACTATACTGAGAATGGTTTTGTTTTTGCACCCTTTAACGATGAAAATAAAACTATTTTACTACAGGTTGATGAAGCTTTAGAAGCCGACTTTGATTTGACCATTGCTACCAAAACAATAGCCTTAAGTGAAAATATTTTAAAAGACGAGCAGAAAGAATTCCACATTGCTTTAGTCAAAAAAGCACTAAAAAGCATTGGACAGCAGCAGTTTAAAAAAGTCGTAATTTCTAGGTGTTTAGAAGTAAATTTTGATGATTCTGCCTTTGATTTATATACTAATTTATTACGCATTTATTCCAATGCCTTTTGTTATTTGTTTTACCATCCTAAAGTCGGACTCTGGTTAGGGGCAACACCAGAATTATTACTTACAACAGAAAACAAACAACTTAAAACCATGTCGCTCGCAGGTACTCAAAAGTATACAGGAAACGAACATCCCGTTTGGGGTACAAAAGAATTAGAGGAACAAGAATTGGTTACGAAGTATATAGCAGCGGCTTTAGCAGATGAGGTTTCGGAATTAAAAATTTCAGAAACCACCTCAGTTAGAGCGGGCGATTTATGGCATTTACGCACTTCGGTTTCTGGTAGGTTGAGAAATAACACGCTTAAAAATGTGGTGGCAGCATTGCACCCAACACCAGCGGTTTGTGGGATGCCTAAAAACGCATCTAAAGCCTTTATTTTAAAGAATGAAAATTATAATCGAGCGTATTATACAGGGTTTTTAGGCGAATTAAATTTTAAAACCGAAGTATTTAGAGATAGTAATAAACGTAATAAAGAAAACCAAGCCTATAAAGCGATTAAAAACACCACCTCATTATATGTAAATTTGCGTTGTATGAAAATTGAAAATCTAAAAGCTTCAATTTACGTAGGTGGTGGAATTACAGCGGCATCAAACCCAGAAAAAGAATGGGAAGAAACAAAAGCTAAGAGCGAAACAATGCTTAAAGTTTTTAATAAATATAGTTAGATTAAACATAAAATTACGTGAAATATTCTACGATACCCTCAGCTCAAATTGTAGCACAATACTGTAAAAAATACGGCATAAAAGATATTGTTATTTCTCCTGGTTCTAGAAATGCCCCTTTAACAATTACTTTTACTGAAGACCCTTATTTTGAGTGTTACAGTATTGTTGATGAACGAGCAGCTGCATTTTTTGCTTTAGGGATAGCGCAGCAACAACGTAAACCAGTTGCTATTTTGTGTACTTCTGGGAGCGCTTTATTAAATTATTACCCAGCCATTTCAGAGGCGTTTTACAGCGATATTCCTTTAGTAGTTATTTCTGCCGACAGGCCACCTTATAAAATAGATATTGGCGACGGACAAACCATTCGTCAAGACCATGTTTTTGACCGACATATTGGCTATTCTGCGAACTTAAAACTCGATGTGAGTCACGCTACAGAAACCATAAAAAATCAAGGGAAAGGACTTATTTTTGAAACAGAGTCTATTGACGATCAGCAAAAAAAAGTGGTTAGGTATAACATTGCAGAATTAAATAAGGCCTTTACGAAAGCCATAAATCACAGCGATCCTGTGCATATTAATGTGCCTTTTGAAGAGCCTTTGTATAATTTAACGGATCAAGAATATGCATTAGAAGATGAAAGCATACCTTTAAAAAAACCTGAAGGATTAGGAGATATTTCAGCATTTATTTCGCTTTGGCAAAATGCGAAAAGAAAAATTGTTTTAGTGGGCGTAGATTATCCTGGAAATGTAGATCAGGAGTATTTAGATGTATTAGCGAATGACGATTCTGTGCTTGTTTTAACAGAAACGACATCAAACTTACACCATCCTAATTTTTTTCCGAGTATCGACAGTTTAATTGCCCCGATTGAAAAATCGAACAATAAAGAAGCGCTATTTGCCTTATTACAACCCGAAATAGTACTCACTTTTGGCGGTTTAATTGTATCAAAAAAAATTAAGAGCTTTTTACGAAAGTATAAACCAAAACAGCATTGGCATATAGATGATAAAAAGGCATATGATACTTTTTTTTCATTAACACATCATATTAAAACATCAGAAAATATATTTTTAGGAGCACTTTTAGCTCAAAATAAAGACGTAGAAAGTGATTATTATCCGTTCTGGTCTAAAGTAAAAATGGGGTACGAGAAAAAGAGGGCAGCGTATATAGATCAAATTCCGTTTTCAGATATGTTAGCATTTTCAATGCTCGCAGAAACCATCCCAGAAAATTATCAGCTCCATTTGGCTAATAGTTCAACAGTACGCTATGCGCAATTATTTGATATGCATCCTTCTATTACTGTTTTCTGTAATCGTGGCACAAGTGGTATAGACGGTAGTACTTCAACGGCAATTGGCGCATCAATCTATAACCAAACACCTACACTTTTAATTACGGGCGATTTAAGTTTTTTATACGATAGTAATGCACTTTGGAATAATTATATCCGCAGCGATTTCAGAATTATTGTCATTAATAATGACGGAGGCGGAATCTTTAGAATTTTACCGGGACAAGAAGATACAGAGAATTTTGAACGGTTTTTTGAAACTACCCATACCATTGATATTGCAAAAATAGCTAGCACTTATCACTTTAACCATGAAATTGTGCAGAACGTCGATAATTTGAAAAAAGTTTTAAAGGAGTTTTACTTGCCTAGCGAAAAACCTAAATTGCTGGAAATTAAAACACCTAGGCTTGTTAATAATAAAATTTTGCTTAGTTATTTTGATTTTATATCTTAGTAGAACATTAACAATAATTTTATTTAACGAACACTAAACATTATGAGTAAAAGAGACGAATTAATCGAGAAGTACGCAGCAGATATTAAAGATAAATTTGGCGAAGTTGCTGATTTAGATTTATTAACAAAAGTAACTATAGGCCTTGGCCCAGCAATTTACAATTTAGATGCTTCAAAAGTATCTGGAGGAGACCAAAAAGAAAAAGACACTGTTAAGAATAATTATTTAATTAAAAAATTAGGAATGACAGAAAGTGCTGATATGATGCCAGCAATTGATAGCGTTCTTGAAAAATATGGTTCTTCGAATAAGAATAAGCATAGAGCAGTTGTATATTATATGTTATGTAAGCACTTTAAAAAAGCTGCTGCTTATAACAAATAAATTTATACTAAATTTTATTAAAAATAGCGTAGACCAAAAGTCTGCGCTATTTTTTTTACCATGAGTAATAAAACCATTTTGGTGAAGGTAATTCGCTTTTAACACAAAAAAATTTGCGATAACTACACGTACTTATTATTCCTTTATCTAAAAACCGACCAATTTACCTAGCATTAAAAAGGATGAGTGCTCTTAGATCATAGGTTTTTATTTTATAAGTGATTCTAGCATAGTAGCTAACTGAACTTTAGGATACACCTTATTGCTTTGGATTACAATATTTATTTTTTGAGTATTTTTAATATCTTCTAAAGGGTTTGCCTCCAAAAGCACTAAATCCGACTGCTTTCCTATTTCTATGGTTCCGATTTCAGTGTCTTTTTTGAGAAAATGCGCACCATTATAAGCCGATGTTTTTAAAGCTTCTAAAGGAGTCATACCTGTATTAACCATCGCTTCAAGTTCATGATGCAGCGATATACCAGGGTAGGTGTAAGAATTATAGGCTCCGCTGTCTGAGCCAGCCAAAAGATTTACACCAGCATCATTTAGCGATTTTGTTAGGGTGCCAAAAAAGCGGTCTAATTCTTTTCTATCTTTTCTCGCTTTTTCGGAGGCATTTAATGCACTATTGATTCTGCCTTCATAGGTTTTTAAAATACCTTTTCCCATATATTTCAAATAGGGATCATTAGTGTGATTTACTTCGTCTAAATAGCTCAAAGTTTTACCGATATGCAAGGTAGGCACCACAAAAACATTTTTATTTTTTAATAGCGCAAACGTGGCTTCGGCTGTACTAGATTGATACCCATCCATCAATAATGGCATGGCTTGCCAAAAACCTATCTCGTTATTTTTAAGCATTTCTGTAACTTCAATTTCTACTGAAGAGCATCCTTTCATTACGTAATAAAGATGTTCAATAGCATCTATGCCGGCATCTACCGTTTCTTTAAGCGTAACGGTAAACGGCATGTGGCCCGAGGTAATAATACCTCTTTTATCAGTTTCTATTAAGGTTTTAAGATAAATATCTCCAGAAATTCGACTGTCGTATAATTTTACAAAATCTGTATTTAAGGTTTCTAAAGAATCTAAAGCGGCCGAAATATCTTTATCTGTTGCCACTTCTAAAGATCCTGCCCAGGTACTATTTGGGCCATCAATTTTTGGTCCTGAAGTATAAATTGTAGGGCCATCTAATGTTCCGTCAGTAATGTCTTTTTTCCATTGCATAACGCTAGAAGTTAAATCGCCACCAGCATCACGAACTGTTGTAATACCGTTGGCCAAAAATAAGGGTAACAGATTCTTGTTTTCTAAAATAAGACTGTCACCACCTCTAAAATGAACATGATTATCCCAAAAACCAGGAAGGATATAAAGATTAGAAGCATCTATTATTTCTTTGGCATTAAATTTTTCAGTACTTCCTAAAGAGGCAATTTTTACAATTTTCCCCTCGGTAATATAAATATCCTGAGCGCTTATTTGTCCTGTTACCACATCAATAGTTTTGCCATTTTGAATAACAAGGTCATAAGAGTTTACCTGTTTAGTTTTGCAACTACCTAATAAAAAACAAGCTAAAATTGGAAGAATATATTTTTGAAGTTTCATGTGGCTAAAATATTTAACGTTAGTGGTCTGAATAAAATTTTGACCGTTTTTGGATGTGATTAGATTGAAAATACGAATAAAGTTAAAGATTTTATCATAACGCTATTAAAATCTTTTTTGTGAATTTCTCAGACAATTTTGATGTGATCTAATGCTATATTTGAAGCTCAGCTTAATTTTTAATCAAGAAGAACTATAGGGTTTATTTTTTACTAGTTAGGTATCAATTAAATTTACTTATAATGTGTATTTTTGCAGCATGATAGAATTAGGGAACTATAACACACTAGAAATACTTAGAGATACAAGTGTGGGTCTTTTTTTAGGGGACGATGAAGGTAATGATGTATTGTTACCCAATAAATATGTTCCTGAAATATATGAAATAGGAGATAAGCTCACTGTTTTTTGTTATTTAGATTTTGATGAAAGACCAGTAGTTACGAACCTAACGCCTTATATTTTAAGAAATACTTTTAAACTTTTAAAAGTAGTAGAAGTAAATAAAATTGGGGCTTTTTTAGATTGGGGTTTAGAAAAACATTTGTTAGTTCCTTTTGGGGAGCAACGAGAAAAAATGGTAGCTAACCAATGGTATGTGGTGTATTGTTATTTAGATGAAAAATCGTTTAGACTTGTTGGTTCTAATAAGTTAGATAAGTTTTTAGATAACGAAGAATTAACGGTCGCCGTTAATGACGAAGTGAATTTAATTGTTACACGCCAAAACGATTTAGGTTGGGATGTAATTATTAACAACCAACATAAGGGACTCGTATATCAGAACGAAGTTTTTAAGAAAATTGCGGTAGGTGATACCATAAAAGGCTATATAAAGCATATTAGACCTGATAACAAAATAGATGTTAGCTTACAAGCCCTTGGTTATGTTAGCGTTGAACCTGCAGCGAACACTATTTATCAGATATTAAAAAAAGAAGGAGGTTACCTTAATTTACATGATAAGTCTTCTCCTGAAGAAATTAGTGCGCGACTACAAATGAGTAAAAAAATCTTCAAAAAAAGTATTGGAACACTCTATAAAGATCGAAAAATAAACATTAAACCCGATGGTATTTATTTAGTTTAAGGTTAAAATAGTATTAAGTATAAGGTACAAAGTATAAGGACTAAAAAGTATGTCAATAGTTTATTAGGTTAGATGTTTAAAGTTTATTTGTGCTCTATTCTCAGTAAAAAGCTTAGACAAAATAAAAAGCAAACTGTCAGAATCCAAAACCATAAACCATGCGCCCAATACCCAGAACCTAACACCCAGCACCAGATTTAGGTATTTCATCTACAATAAAATGATTTTCAGATAAATGACCTAGTATAATTTTAAATATTGTTAAAAAAAACTTACTTTTATCGATTATAAAAAAACAGATTTATAAAACCTGTTTTTTTAATTAAAAAAAATCACAAATAATCTACATAATATTCCATTTTTATGCCGTTTATAGAAGAAAATGACTTGCTTGATTTACATAAAGATATAGATAAAGCACAAATCCTTAATGAAAGACTTTTAGATCAAATTAAGTATAAGAACAAAGAATTAAGATCCAGTAAAATTCAGCGTAATGTTTTAGCCGGTTTTACGGGTATATTTTTGTTAAGTGTTTTGGCCTTATATTCTTTTAATGCGGGTGCTCGTAGTAATGTAAAAGAAGATAATGGAAAGTTATTGGTGATGAGTTTAGATAGTTTAAAGGTTATTGAAGCGCGACTTAATAATCTTAAAATGAAAAATGAAGAATTAAGCACAGTAAAAGAATTTTATTTAGCGAAAGAGTTTTTAGATAAAGAAAAAATATATTCTGTTCAAATAAAGTCTTTTATTGATAATAACGTAACACTTACGTCAAACGCTTTAAATAACACCTTGTTTGTGAAGACAAATCCGTTTTACTCCTACTCTTTAGGAAATTTCGAAACTATTGAAGAAGCAAGATCTTTTCGGTATCAACTCGTTAAAATGGGTTTTAACGACGCTTTTGTTGCATCGTACCAAAACGGAAAACGTTTAAAAATAGAAGATCCTAATTAAATTGACGAAATTTAAAGCTTGGCTTAATGCAGCTCGTTTGCGCACCTTGCCTTTGTCTGTTTCTGGTATTATAGTCGGAGCAGCAATGGCTAATTTTTATGGCTTTACAAATCCTTTAGTTCTTTTTTTGGCTATTTGCACCACCATAGGTTTTCAAGTTACTTCTAACTTTGCCAATGATTATGGCGATGGGGTAAAAGGCACTGACAATGATGATCGGATTGGACCAAAGAGAGCCTTACAAAGTGGTATTTTAACCGATAAGGAGCTTAAAAATGGAATTATACTTTCGGTAATAATCAATATTATTCTTTCGATTACACTACTTTTTGTTGCCTTTGGAACGGAACAGTTATTTTTAATTTTGTTTTTTTTAGGTTTAGCAATTGCTAGTATCTGGGCAGCTATAAAATATACCGTAGGTAGTTCTGCTTATGGCTATAGAGGTTTGGGTGATGTTTTTGTATTTTTATTTTTTGGCTTATTAGCTGTTTTAGGCACTTTGTTTTTATTTACAAATTACCTTACTGTTGAAGCTGTTTTACCTGCTATAAGTATTGGCTTATTAAGCACTGGTGTCTTAAATTTAAATAACTTGCGAGACTGCGTTTCTGATAAAAAATCGGGTAAAAACACGCTTGTTGTAAAAATGGGTTTTGAAAAAGGAAAAATATATCACTTCACTATTTTAATCATAGCTTTTTTAAGTCTGTTAATTTTTACTTTTTTGAATTATGAATCTTGGATAAATGTAACGCATTTACTAGTTTTTATTCTTATTTTTACACATGCAAATAAAGTACGAAAAACAGTAGATCCTAAAGAATTAGATCCTGAGTTAAAAAAATTAGCCTTGAGCACCTTTTTACTTTCGATACTGTTCTATGTAAGTTATACTATTTTTTTGTAGTTTTGATTAAATACAACCCTAATAAACATAACCAAATTTGGAACAGCCCATTAAAATACTGATTGTAGAAGACAACGTAATCATCGCAGATGACATGCAGTCTATGTTAGAAGAAATAGGCTATGAAATTGTCGATAACGTAATTGTTTACGAACAAGCTGAAGAAGTATTAAAAAATAAGCAAGTTGATCTTGTTTTAATAGATATTATACTAGCTTCTGATAAAACAGGCATAGATTTAGGGAAACTTATCAGAGAAAAATATAACATCCCCTTTATTTTTGTAACCTCAAACTCAGACAGAGCCACGGTTGAAAGCGCAAAGACGGTAAAACCTAACGGATATTTAGTAAAACCTTTTGAGCAGCAAGATTTATATACGTCTATAGAAATTGCATTGTCTAGTTTTAATTATAACGAAAAGCAAAGCAGCGACAATAAAAACGATTCCGAAGAAGAGGACGAAGACACTTTAGTTTCTAATTCTGTCTTAAAAGATTCTATTTTTGTAAAAAAACAACACTTATATTACCGAATTCAATTTAGCGATATTCAGTTTATAAAGGCAGACAATGTTTATTTAGAAGTAAATACGGTAGATAAAAAATTTCTTGTACGTTCGCCTTTAAAGGATTATTTAGAAAAGTTACCGCCTAAAAAGTTTTATAGAGCTCATAAATCTTATATCGTAAATGTAGATCATATCGAAGCTATTAATTCTAAAGATATTTTAATAAATAATAATTTAATTCCGATTTCTAAAGAATTTAAAGAATTTATAATTTCAGCGATGAATTCTTAGTACATAAATTCATAAATTTATAAGCCGATGAAACTTTCATCGGCTTTTTTTGTATCAAAAATTCGATGAATTACCTCCATTACATTTAATCGTATTTTTTACAACAAGAATTAATCATTACACAACAAATTAGAAAAGTGTCTTATGTTTAGCAATATCTTTGAAGTGTAAAATAGAAGATCCCAAATCTTATCATTTTCATATATAGTGTTTAGTTTATTAGAAAAGACCGTCTAAATTTATTTTTAGACGGTCTTTTTGATTTTAGTCTTTATAATACTTTAAATTTTTCTCATCAAATCTGGTATTAACCTTTACTGGTTTTTTTTTAAATGATATAATTTTTCCCCTTATTAATTCTAGTAACATATTTACAGCATATTTATAAGCTTTACTTTTTCTAGTTTTATAAATGCAGTATATTTATACTAAACAACATTAGTAGTATAAATGAAAATAGAAAACCTTCAAAAAAAATCATTTAAGTACTGTAGGTAGTCTGTAGACTTATTTTTTAAAATATACAATACGGTTCTTTTTTAAACAGAACTAAAAAAACTCCATGAAAATACTTCATACTGCCGATTGGCATTTAGGACACAGATTGCACGAGTATTCCCAATTAGAGGAACAAATTTTATTTTTAAGTTGGATTGAGAATTGCATCATCGAAGAAAAAGTAGAAGTACTTTTAATTTCAGGAGATGTTTTTGATACAGGAGCACCATCAAACCAGAGTCTAGAGTTGTACTATAATTTTTTAGTAAAGCTTACTAATACCCCTTGTAAATCGATTATTATAACAGGCGGAAACCACGATTCGCCAGGTACTTTAAATGCCCCAAAACATATATTAAATGCGCTTTCGATTAAAGTGGTGGGTAAAGCAACAGAACATATCGAAGATGAAGTTTTTGAGATAGATATAGATGGTCAGAAGCTTATTATAGCCGCTGTTCCTTATTTACGCGATGGAGATATAAGACGCGCTGTCGCAGGCGAATCTTTTGATGAACTTAGCGATAAATACAAAAAAGCTTTAATAAACCATTATACTGCGGCGGCAGAGTATTGCGCTCAAATAAATGCGAGTAAAGCGCCTGTAATTGCCATGGGGCATTTATTCGCCGTCGGTGGTTCGGTTTCGGATAGTGAACAGAATATTTATGTGGGTAGTTTAGGGCATATTGGGGCCGAAGATTTTCCCACCTATTTTGATTATATCGCCTTAGGCCATTTGCACAGGCCGCAAATAATTGGAAAAAACCCTAAAGTTAGGTATTCTGGATCTCCAAATATTTTGAGTTTCAGTGAAATAAACTACGATAAAAAAGTTCTGATCTTGACTATTAACGATAACATAATTAGTGATGTGACAGAGCTTGTTGTACCTCGTTTTAGAACGTTTTACACCCTAAAAGGTACTGTTGAAGAATGTTTAAACCAATTCCCAAATGTTATATCGAATTCGTACGCCTTAACGCCTTGGGTAGAAATTATTTTAGATGAACCACAGCATGTAAATACCGATAGCTTAAAGAATGCAGCGCAACAATACGGGTTCGAAATACTTAAAACCAGTCTAAAAGCACAACGAAATACCAAAGGAATAGAGGCCTTATTGGCGGATACAAAATCGATCAAAGAATTAGTACCTACCGATGTTTTTAAGCTTAAATGTGAAGAATTAGGGTTTGATTTAAATGAAAATCCTAAAATATGGGATGCCTTCAATGAAATACTACAATCTGTAAAAAATCAATAAGTCTCGCAAGGCATGAAAATTTTAAAAATCACCCTACAGAATATAAACTCCTTAAAATCAAATGTTCCAATTGTCATCGATTTTGAAAGTAATCAATTTAAAGACGTTGGTTTATTTGCTATTACAGGATCAACTGGTGCTGGTAAAACTACTATTTTAGATGCCATCACTATTGCTTTGTATCATAGTGTACCACGTTTTAGTGGGGCAAAAGGTACTTTGTTAGATGTAGTAAGTTATGGCGCTACAGAAGCCTTTAGTTGTGTAACTTTTACCAATGAAAATATAGTCTATGAAGCCTATTGGGGCATTCGGTTAGCATCCAATACAGGAAAAAGTTTGCAGAATCCGCAAGAAGAAGTAAGTTTAAAAAACCTGACTGCGAATACTATTTTAGCCTCTCAGAAAAGAGCTTTAATTACTGAGGTTATAAGAGTTACTCAATTAGATTATGATCAGTTTTTGAGATCTGTATTATTGGCGCAAGGCGAATTTGCTTCTTTTTTAACAGCCAAAGGACCCGATAAGGGTCGTTTATTAGAACAAATAACGGGCGAGGCTATTTATAAGAAAATAGGGCAGGGTATTTTAGATAGAAAAGCTTTAGAGGAAGCTAAGCTAAAAGAAATACAAGCTAAAATTAACGATGATGATGTGCTATCCGAAGAAAAAAAGATAGCGTTAACGCAAAAAAGCAAAGAACTTGAGGTGGAATTGGCGGCATCGGATAAACAAATAGCAGCGCTACATACCATCCTTAATTGGTATGTTAAATCAAAAGAGGTCTCGAACGAATCGCAACAATTACAAAAAGATTTCAAAATATTAGAAGAAGTCGTTGCAAAACATACCTATCAATTTCAATTATTGGCGCTAGATGAAAAAGCATCACCCTTTAAAGAAGGTATTCAGAATTTTAATAGAAACGAACTACATACTAAAGAAAAATCGAATCAGTTAAAACGTTTAGAAGCTGAATTGGCCGCTTTAAAGCCTGAAATTGAACGTATTACTTTGCTTTTTGAAAAGCAACATACCGAATTAGACCTTGCCGATAAAGAATTTAATGTCTGGTTGCCAAAATTTGAACGTATTACCAAACTCGACGGACAACTAGAGAGTGAAACCAATACCCAACAAAAAGCAACAGAAAAACTAAGGGAGTTAAAAGCACAAGTCTTTTCATCCGAAGAAGAGAAGCATGCTTTGATTAAAAGCGTGTTAGATACAGATGCAGAGATTAAAATTCAAGAAGAATTTGTACATCAACATAAATTTTTAATCGAAGTTGCCTCAGAAATATCAAATTGGACCACAGGTTTAATAAGCCTAAAAAATAATAGAGAATCTTTTAACGAAAATGCTTTAATTATAGCTCAAAAACAGAAGGACTTAGATATTGCACTAGCAGATTTAGCTGCGAATAAACTACTGTTGAGTAAAAATTCAGCGACTATAGAAGCTGTTGAATCTGAAATAAAAGCTATTGATGTAGAATTGGTGCAAAACGATTTATCGGCTTTGCTAGCCGAAGCAAAAAAACAAGGTTTAGTTGATGCTCATTTGAAAAAACTAAAAGAATTTTCAGAAGATATCGCCAAAGAAGAGAAAGAAGTAACACTTATAATAGAGAAGAAAAAAGCCGCTTTAGCCGACTTAGCTGTGGTACAGAAACAGCTTGTCTCAATTAAAAACGATATTGAAAATCAAGAAAAATCGGTTGAAGATGCTGAAAAGATTCTAAATCTAGAAAAGAGTATTTTAAAATATGAAGCTGATCGTAAAAACTTAGTAGACGGGCAAGCTTGTGGTTTGTGTGGGGCTCTAGAACATCCGTTTGCAGAAAAATTGGTATATAACGGGGTTTCGGCATCTGAAGTAGAAGTAACGAAAAGAAAAAATGCTTTAAAAACATTGCTTTCAGCCAAATCAGAGTTAGATAAAAGTGAAGTCAGACTCAGCACGTCTCTTGATAATTTTACGCTTCAAACAAGCTCAAAAAAGGAAACAATACAAGCTATTTATGCAAATGCAAAGCCATTAGAAATGGATGTTGATCTCACTGATATGGAGAGTATACACAAAGAAATACAACTTTCTGCCGCGCTTTTAAAAGAATATGATATTAAAATAGTGGCGGTTCAAAAACTGCAAGCTAAAAAAGATGACTTGTCTAAATCTTATAAAGAACATTATGCAACTATTGAGGTGTTAAAAAATAAAGACGCCACAGGTAAAGAAAAAATAAAAAATACCAAAGTGGAGATTGCAACAACACTAAGGACAATAGAAACTTTAAAAAATATAGGGCTTAGCTTAGAAAACAACTTAAAAATAGCCTTGGCTAAATTTAAGTACGAACTGCCCTCAGTAGATAATACCAATAAATTTATTAAAACACTAGAGGCTGATATCGCTAAACATACAAAAACTCAGCAGTATTTAGAAGCTTTGAAAGCCGATAATAAGGTATTTAACGCAAAATTAAATGCTGTGGAAAAGCAATTAGCAGCGTATCAAACAACTCAAAAAGAAATTGATAAAACCATAGGAGATTGCGAAAGTAATTCAACCACGCTAAAAAGCGAACGTATGGCGCTATTACCATTTTCGTTTACCGTAGAAAGCAAGCGCGAAAGTTTAACAAAGTTGAAAGAACAACTTTTAGAAAAATCAGAAGCTACTAAAACGGAGTTACAGAAATTATTAGACAGCAAAACAGAAAAAGAAGCTTTAAAAGTAGAGAATATCAAAGAGCAAAATAAATTAAGTACTGAGTTAGCCACGATCACTTCATCATTTAAGCTGCTTTTGAATGAAAGCAATTTTACAAGCAAACAAGAAGTGGAAGAGGCTTTATTGTCTGATGAAAATAAACAGAAGTACCTAAATACTAAACTTAGAATAGAAGCGCAACAGCTAAAATTATTAACCTTAAAAGAGGTAAATGAAAAAAGGCAAGAAGCCATCTTAAAAGATAAAGATTTTGAAACTTCCGAAGCGGAGAGCATAGCGGCGCTAGAAGCTTTAAAAGGTAAAAAAGAAAGTTTATCTAATAGAAAAGGCGAAATAAAAGAAGCCTTTAGAAAAGATCAAGAAATAAAGGACAGAAACCAAGAAATCTATAAACAGATTGAAACTCAAAACGATATTTGTGGGGTTTGGAAAACGCTTTTTAAAATCATAGGAAATTCTAAAGATGCCTTTAATGTATATGTGCAACGCCTAACTTTAAAACATTTGTTAGACTTAGCTAATGTGCATTTATACGATTTAAACAAGCGTTATTCCTTAAAAATGGAAGAAGATTATAAGCCAAAAGAAGAGCTTAATTTTAATTTAATAGATCATTACCAAACCGACCAGGCTAGATTGGTAGATACCTCTAGTGGTGGGGAAAAATTTATTATTAGTCTGGCTTTAGCACTTGGATTGTCTGATCTTGCTAGTAAAAATGTAAAAATAGACTCCCTATTTATCGATGAAGGATTCGGCACTCTCGATAAAAATTCGCTAGAAACTGTAATTTCGACTTTAGAAACTTTGCAATCAAAAGGAAAAATGATTGGTATTATTTCTCACGTTGAAAACTTAAAAGAGCGCATTCCGACACAAATAAAAATTATTAAAAAGAGTGATGGCGTTAGTGTGGTTGAAATAGTATAAAATTAATAGGTAACTAAAATAAAAGAGCAGTATATGGGATTGTTAAATAAATTATTAGGAAACGCGAGCGAGGTTTCTACCGAGAAATTAAGTGAAAAATACGGACGCTTATTAATCGATACGGAGCAGATTGAACTCGGTTTTACCTTGTTTAGAGATGTGTTTATGTTTACCAACAAGCGCTTAATCTTAGTAGATATTCAGGGCATAACGGGCAGTAAAATTGAATATAAATCGATGCCTTATAAAAGTATTTCTAGATTTTCGTTAGAAACTTCTGGAACTTTTGACTTAGATGCAGAACTTAAAATCTGGATTTCAAGCGAAGATTTACCTTCGGTAAGTAAAAAATTTAATAAAAGTATTAATGTGTACGAAGTGCAAAAATATTTAGCGTCTAAGGTGATGTAATGGTATTAGAGAAAATATAAAAGGGTATTTATGTTGTGCATGAATATAAAAAAAAGGCTTTAGAGAAATCGAAAGCCTTTTTTACTGGTAGCGAGAACGAGAGTTGAACTCGTGACCTCCGGGTTATGAATCCGACGCTCTAACCAACTGAGCTACCTCGCCTTTTTAACGGGTGCAAATATATAGTTATTTATCTTATCTATCAAAATATGAACCATAAAAATATTATATCAATTTTAATTTTTTAATCCTTTATAAATATATATATTGCCCACTGAAAAAGTATACGTAATGAGCGATAAAGTAAAATTCGAAATTGAGTTTGTGATACAGTCATCACCTCAGTTGTTATATAACTATTTATCAACACCTTCAGGATTATCAGAGTGGTTTGCAGACAATGTAAACTCTCGTGGTGAGAAGTTTTATTTTATATGGGACGAGTCTGAGGAAGAAGCAAAATTATTAAAACGCAAGAGTGAAGAGTTTGTGAAATTTAGATGGGCAGAGCAAGACGATGATGCTTATTTTGAAATGCGTATTATTGTTGACGAAATTACGTCTGATGTTTCGCTATTTATTACCGATTTTGCAGAAGAAGACGAAGTAGAAGAATCAAAAATGCTTTGGGCCAATCAAGTAGGTACTTTAAAACAAGTTTTAGGTTCTTCTTAAGGCTATTTTAGTATAAAACAATATCTTTGACCTTGAATTTATTCAAGGTTTTTTTATGCTTAATTTTAACGGTACATTAGTATCAAAAGATACTAATTTTTTACTTTCTGAAAATAGAGGTTTTAAATATGGCGATGCGCTATTCGAAACTATCAGAGTCGTAAATAATAAAATATATTTTTGGGAAGATCATTATTTACGCTTAATGGCATCGATGCGTATTTTAAGAATGCAGATACCGATGAGCTTTACTATGGAGTATTTAGAAGAACAACTTTTAGATACCATTGCTGTGAACTCCTTGCAAAATAATGCTGTTAGAGTAAGACTTACCGTTTACAGAAATGAAGGCGGACTTTATTGTCCTGAAACAAATGAAGTTTCTTTTGTCATTGAAGTGAAGCCTTTAGACGTGAACTTTTTTACTTTAAATAATGACGAATATGAAGTAGAACTTTTTAAAGATTTTTATGTGAATGCTGATATGCTCTCTACGCTAAAAACCAACAACAAAATTATTAACGTGGTTGGGAGTATTTTTGCTAAGGAAAATAAGTATGCGAATTGCCTTTTATTAAATCAGCAAAAAATGGTAGTTGAAGCCTTAAACGGTAATCTATTTTTAGTTGTTGGTAAAACTATTAAAACGCCACCAAAAAGCGACGGTTGTTTAAACGGCATTTTACGAAAAAAATTAATTGAAATTATTTCAAAATTAGAAGAGTATACACTAGAAGAAACTTCTATTTCGCCCTTTGAACTTCAAAAAGCAGATGAACTTTTTATAACGAATGCTATTGTTGGGATTCAACCGATAACTAAATATAGAAAAAAGGAATACACATCAGTAGTAGCAAGTGATTTAATTGGAAAACTAAATGCGGCGGCAAGATTAGGATAAGTTTATAAAAGAATATTACGGCGTTTGCGAAACCATTCAGTAATTACACTTAAAACTTTTTATTTTTTTTATTGAGTCTTTACTACTAATACATTAATTTAAACTAGGATTTTCTGGAGTATTAGACCACAGGAGATAATCGCCACCAAGTTCCATCATTTTTTCTTTCCAAAAAGCATCTGGCGCTTTTTGAATAATATCACTTTCGTATTTATTTGGTACAATTACCCACGATTTTGATAACACTTCTTTGTCTAGTTGTAAGGTATCCCAACCCGTATATCCTAAAAAAAAGCGAATATCATCTTGTGAAATAATATTAGTGTTGATAAGCGAAACAATTTTATCAAAATCTCCACCCCAATAAATTCCGTTTGATATTTCAATACTATTATCTATTAACTCTGGCACTTTGTGAATAAAATATAAGTTGTCTTGTTCTACAGGTCCGCCGTTAAAGACTTCAAAAGGCACTTTTATTTCTTTTACCAAATCGCTTATAGTATAGGCTAATGGTTTATTCAAAATAAAGCCTACGGAGCCATTTTGGTTATGTTCTGCCAACAATACCACTGAGCGGCTAAATGATGTATCGCCTGCAAGTGATGGTTCTGCAATTAGAAGCTTTCCTTTTTTTGGTTTAATTGTAGTCATAATTCAGGGTTATTGCTTCTAATGTACTATTTTTTTTTATACTTTGAGACTTGTAGAAAAAAAAAGCACCTCGATGGAGGTGCTTTCATAATAATACTAAGGTATTTTTTAGTTTACTGCTTTTGCTAATTCAGCACCAGCTTTAAACTTAACAACGTTTTTAGCAGCAATTTGGATAGTTTTTCCTGTTTGTGGATTTCTACCATCTCTCGCTTCTCTTCTAGATACAGACCAAGATCCGAAACCTACTAAAGAAATTCTATCTCCTTTTTTAAGAGAACCTTCTACATTTCCTAAAAAAGACTCTAAAGCTTTCTTTGCAGCTGCTTTTGTGATACCAGCATCTGCTGCCATTGCATCGATTAATTCTGTTTTGTTCATAATTTGTAAAATTAATTATTGTTAAAATTTCTATACTTCAACAAAATTATAAGGATTTGTCATTAACGCAAGTAAAACATAGGGAAATCACTGTTTTTGTTGATAACTCAAAGCGTTTGTTGATAAAGTAGGGCTTTTTTTACATTCTCGAGAGGTCAAGCGTAGCAAGGGATTAGCCAACTTTTGTATTTATTTCTAATGTGATCCCATTTAACACATCTTGTGTTTTCATTTTTCGTTTACCCGGTAACTGAATTTCTAAAAGTTCTATGTAACCACCTTCAACGGCTATTTTCATAGTTTTTTTATCAAATAAAACTGTTTTTAAGCTATGTTCGTGTTTTTCTTTATGAATGGCAACATTGTATATTTTTAAAAACAAACTTTCGTGGTTGTTATATAAGGTAGTCCACGATGCTGGGTACGGACTCAATCCTCGGATATGATTATAAATCTCCTCAATAGGTTTATCCCAATTAATTTCACAAGTTTCTTTATGAATTTTGTAAGCTACTTTTTCTATAGGTGTTTTCGGTTGTTTTTTAGTGCTTACTTTATTTTCTTCTATTTGTTTTACAGTTTCTAATACTAAATCGGCACCTAAGTGCATTAATTTATCGTGCAGGGTTCCGGCGGTATCGTCTTCTGTGATTGGTATTGTGCTTTGGGCTATGATTTCTCCGGTATCAATTTTATCATCAATAAAAAAAGTAGTCGCCCCAGTAACTTTCTCACCGTTCATAATCGCCCAATTTATAGGAGCCGCTCCTCGATAATCTGGTAATAAAGAGGCATGTAAATTAAAGGTTCCGTACGCGGGAATTTCCCAGACTACCTTGGGTAACATTCTAAAAGCAACAATGATTTGTAAATTGGCTTTTAAATTTTTTAATTCTTCTATAAATGATTCACTTTTTAAATTAGTAGGCTGTAATACATTTAAATTATTGGCGACAGCATATTTTTTCACGGCTGATTCTTGCAATTTTTGTCCGCGACCTGCTGGCCTATCTGGTGCAGTAATGACACCAGCAATGTGATAAGAGTTTTTTACCAGATGCTCTAAAATGCCCACAGCAAAATCTGGTGTTCCCATAAATACGATACTTAAATTATTCATTGTACTGGTATTTTATATTCGTTGGTTTCATTCATTACAATAATTTCATCCTCGAGCAATTCTTGTAATGCTTTTAAAATAATTTCTTCTTTATAAAGTATATTTTTTATCAATATTCTCGAAGTCATGGCACTAGTTTTAAGTTGTGCTAAAATGGCCTCCTTGGCTAATTCAATTATAGTACCATCAATGGGTGCTTTTTTTAGGCAAATATCGCAGGTACCACATGGTTTTTTTTCTTCTCCAAAATAACGTAACAAATAAGTACTTCTACAAATACTATCATTTTTTACATAGGCTAACATAGCCTCAATATTTCTTGTTTTTTGTTCTGTGAGTAAGTGCACTTTTTTAGCAAATAAATGAATAGTACTATCATCTTCTCTTGGTACTAAAAAAACAATTTCTATATCGCTATTTTGGGCTTTGTAGGTAATTATTTTGTCTTTTTCTAGTTGCAATAATGTTCTTGTAATTGTGCTCTCTGGTACATTTACTTTTTTAGCAATAGACCAAGTATTTATTTTTGTATCGTATTCAAAAATACCGCCATAGGTTCTTAAAATTGTCTGTATAATTTCGGCACTTTTGCTATAAGTTTCTATATAATCGAAAACTTGATTTTTAGAAGCGATGAACTGTATGCTTGTTTTTTTTGAAAATGATTCTGATAAGGCTAAAACCGAATTCTGATCTAACATCCTAAGTCCGTTATAGGTCAAAAACGGATTTAATTTATATGTATCGCAAAACGAGTTAAAATTTAGCGCATAAGTATCTAGCCTAATTTCTCCAAAAGAGATTTGAAAATAATTGTTTAGTTTTTTATAGAGTTGTTTTAAAAAATCAATCGTTGGTAATCCGCCTAAAAATTGACTTTTTACATGATTTTCGTCTGCTTTATTAGTAAGTAAGATAGCATTTGCAGGGGCACCATTTCTACCAGCTCGCCCAGCTTCTTGAAAATAATTTTCGATGCTATCGGGTATCTGAAAATGCACTACGGTACCAACATCGGGTTTATCAATACCCATTCCGAAAGCATTGGTCGCCACCATTACTTGCATTGTATCGCTTAACCAATTATCTAAACGACTGTCTTTTTCCTTTTTTGTTAATCCGCCGTGATAAAAAGTGGCTCTTATATTTTGTTGATCTAAAAATTTTGCAAGTTCAATGGTGCTTTTGCGGGTTCTTACATACACGATACTGCTTTGTGACGTCGCAGAAAGAATTTCTTTTAATTGATAATTTTTATCTTCATAAAATTTCACTAAAAAAGTAATATTATCACGCGCAAAAGATGTTTTTTCGGTGTGATAATTCTTAAAGTTTAAATTTTCTATAATATCATCGGCAACTTGTGGTGTGGCAGTTGCAGTGAGCGCTATAATTGGTGTATTAGGTGCTAAATCTTTTAGAATGGCACAATTTAAATAGGCGGGTCTAAAATCATTTCCCCATTGCGAAATACAATGCGCTTCATCTATAGCAATTAAATTTACATTCATTTGCTGAATGCGGTCTTTTATAATATCTTGTTGTAAGCGCTCAGGTGAGAGATATAAAAATTTGTAATTTCCGTAAAGGCAATTATCTAATAGATCTACTAAATCGTCTTGCGAAATGCCACCAGTTAATGCAATTGCTTTTATGCCTTTTGCTTTTAAGGTATCTACCTGATTTTTTATAAGTGCAATTAAAGGCGATACTACAATACAAATACCTTCTTGTGCCAAGGCCGGAATTTGAAAGCAAAGCGATTTTCCACCTCCTGTAGGTAACAAAGCAAGTACATCTTTTTGTGCTAAAACGGCACTGATAATTTTCTCTTGTGAAGGTTTAAAATTATCAAATCCCCAATATTTTTTTAAGATTGTTTTTGGGTCTTTTTGCACTAGATGGTATTTAAAGAATTTAAAATAAACTCGACTCTTTGCGCTATCGATACTTTTGGAACCTCAATTACCTCGTACCCAAAATCAGTATAAGTTTTTTCTAAACAATCATGAATTTTTAGGGCCTCTTCAAAATTCTCGTAACGTTCACTATCAGAAGTATGTATTTCTTTCCAAGGCGGTAGTAAAAATATTTTATCATAAGTATATTGTTTACAAACCTTTGTAAATTCGCTTGGATATGTTGTATTAAAACATTCTAAATACGCCAAAACATCGTGCAAGCCACGATCTAAAAATACAATGGCATCAGCATGTTTTGTGGCTGCTTTAAATTGATGCACACGACCTTCTAAAATACGTTCACTAAACAGTAGGGGATCAGTTAAAAAAAGTTGTTCAATCCCTTCTTTTCTGGCCTGTAAGGTTATTTCTCTTGATATTTCATGAAAACAAGTAAATCCCTTTCCTTCAATCGCTTTGATTACGGAGGTTTTACCCGTGCTTGGACCACCTGCAATAACTATTTTTTTAGAACTCAAATGCTAATTTTTAGGTTGCAAAAAATAAGAATTAATAGAAGATTATTTAGGCGCTAATAATCTACCCCTGGGTACCAATCCATAATAACGACTTTAATGCTCGAATCGCCTTCATTCACTAATTTTCTAAACTTGTTAATATCGCTTACATCGGGTTGACCTCTGTAATGATAAGGATAAACCTCTTTTGGTTTAAATTCTAATACGGCATTTGCAGCACTTTCTTCGGTCATTGTGTAGGGAAGGTTCATGCAAATAAAAGCTTTATCAATATTTTTTAACGCACGCATTTCTGGAATATCTTCGGTATCACCTGAAAAATAAATACGTTGATCTCCTTTTGATAATACATACCCGTTTCCTCTGCCTTTAGTATGAAAATTAAGTGCTTCTTCTCTTAAATTATACATGGGGATTGCCTCTACGGTTATTCCGTAGCGTTCTTTAGATTCGCCATTACCTAATACATCTAATTGCGGTACGTAGTTTTCTGGCATTTTATCAGCTACAGCCTGCGGTAATATAATTTTTGCTTTGGCAGTATCTAAAGAATCTAAGGTTTCTAAACTAAAATGATCTCCGTGTATATCGGTAATTAAAATTAAATCTGGTTTTTTTTGATTTTCGAAAGCTTTTGCACCACCTACTGGGTCTATGTAAATAGTAGTTTCTCCCCATTGCAAAACGGCAGTCGCATGGGTTATTGGTGTAATGTTAATTTTTTCTGAGATGGTCGGAGTTTCTATAACTGTCTCGACGATTTCAATGTCTGATGGATTTTTTTTAGTGTCTTTACACGCAATTGAGAATAGTATTGTAAAGGCTATATAAAGTACGTTTTTCATAAGGTTTAAGTATTTAATATAAGTTCCATTTTAATATCGCTCCTTAAATAAGGTAATTCTTTTTCTAGGGCTATTTCAACAAAACCGAATTTTCTGTAAAGATATAAAGCATGTGTAAGTTTTGTGTTGGAATAAAGAATTATTTTATCCCAATTAGCTTTTTTAGCAAATTCAATGGCAAACGTAAGTAGGTGCTGACCTATTTTTAATCCTTGAAATTCTTCATCAACAGCCATTTTACCTAATTCATACGTTTTAGCATCAATCTTTATAAAAGAAAAGCAACCTACTATTTTATGTTTATATTCAGCAAAGAAAATAAAGCCACCTTTATTGATTATGGTGTTTTTACAATCATTTAAAAGTTGAATATCTTTTTCTTCAACAAAAAAGTATTTTTCTAGCCAAGCTACATTAAGATCTTTAAATTTTGATGCTAAAGAAGGTGTGTAAGGTAAAATAGAGACAAGCATATTTGGTAAAAATTAGGAAATAAAGATAGCACCTGAAAAACTATTTTGAATCAAAAAATCTAAATTTTAAATTAAGTCGTATATTAAGCAGATACAAACAAACACTTCGAGAGAAGAAAACTAAAAAGAGAACATTTAATTTTATTAAATTATGGCAGAAACTAAAAATAATAACGGATTAAAGGTAATAGCGGGACTATTATTGGTATTGTTAATAGCTTTAATGATTTATACAGTAAGTCTGTTTAAAGAGAAAGAAGACAATACCTTACAATTGAACAGAGAGAAAGAATTAGTAGTTGAAGATTTAACAAGCTTAAGATCAGAATATGATAAAGCTATTTTAGAAAGCAATGCAACCAATGACGAATTAGTGAATGCGAGAGATAATATTGCAAAGTATATCGATTCTGTTAAAACAATGCGTTTAGATATTGCTGCTTTAGGAAAGTACAGACGTCAGGTAAGTATTTTAACGAAAGAAAGAGGACAGTTATTAAGAAAAGTAGATTCTTTAACTCGCTCTAACAGTGCCTTAGCTATGCAGCGTGACAGTACTTTTGTTGAGTTAGAAAAGCAAACTGTTTTTAACGATTCTTTAGTGGTTCAAAACACACAATTAGCAGATGCCGTTGAAAGAGGTTCAGCTTTAAATATTTCAAAACTATCTGTAGATGCTGTAAAAGAGCGTAATAGCGGAAAACTAGTTTCTACGCAAAGAGCAGGTGCAACTGATAAGTTTAAAGTATGTTTTACTTTAACAAATAATGCTATTGCGCAAGCAGGTGACAAAGAATTTTACATCGAGGTTTTAGATCCTCAAGGGAATGTTTTAGGACAGAGTTATTCTAAATCAGCCGATTCTGGCGCATCTGTAACGTACAGCAAAGCAACTGCTTTTTATTACGAGAATAAGGCCTTAGACGTTTGTGATTTTATCAGCAAACCAGCCGGAGATTTCCAAAAAGGGAATTATATGGTAAATGTATATGATAACAAACTTAAATTATTAGGAACTAGTAAGTTTGCTTTAAAATAGTACAATACTATCCATTAACATAAAAGGGGAACATCATTTTTGATGTTCCCCTTTTTATATTTTAATCAGAATTCTAAAAAATAATAATTTTCAATTCTAAACTTTCAATTTTACATTTTCAAATTTCCATTTTCCATTATTTCAAGCTCCCAACCATTTCTTCTGGTTTTACCCAATTATCATAATCTTCGGCGCTAACATAGCCTAAGTTTACGGCTTCTTGTTTTAAGGTAGTTCCGTTTTTATGTGCCGTATTGGCAATTTCAGCTGCTTTATAGTAGCCAATTTTTGTGTTTAAAGCCGTCACAAGCATTAGCGAATTGTTTAATAATTGGGTAATAACTTCGTGGTTAGGCTCAATACCTACGGCACAATTAACATCAAAACTTACACAAGCATCGCCTAAAAGTTCTGCTGATTGTAAAATATTGGCAGCCATCATAGGTTTAAAAACGTTCAATTCATAATGGCCTTGAGTGCCACCAACACCAATAGCCACATCATTACC
This sequence comes from Cellulophaga sp., assembly GCA_030731855.1. Classification (GTDB taxonomy): domain Bacteria; phylum Bacteroidota; class Bacteroidia; order Flavobacteriales; family Flavobacteriaceae; genus Cellulophaga. Next base: position 33,850 of record JANQTG010000173.1, read on the forward strand.
CATAACTTGAGCGCAAACCATCGTTAAGGCTTCGCACTGCGTAGGATTCACTTTTCCAGGCATAATAGAACTGCCCGGCTCATTAGCGGGGATGATGATTTCGCCAATACCAGAACGTGGGCCAGAAGCCATCATTCGAATATCATTGGCAATTTTATTTAAGGCAATTGCTAACTGTTTTAAAGCACCATGACTTTCAACAATAGCATCGTGAGCTGCTAAAGCTTCAAACTTATTTTCTGCCGTAATAAATGGTAAGCCTGTAAATTCCGCAATATATTTTGCTACTAAAACATCATAGCCATCGGGCGTATTTAATCCTGTTCCAACAGCTGTACCTCCTAAAGCAAGTTCAGAAAGGTGTGGTAAGGTATTTTTTAAGGCTTTTAGTCCGTGATCTAATTGAGAAACATAACCAGAAAATTCTTGTCCCAAGGTTAGGGGAGTCGCATCCATTAAGTGAGTACGACCAATTTTTACCACATTCTTAAATTCAACAACCTTTTTTTGTAATGTATCTCTTAATTGTAACACTCCAGGGATAGTTACTTCTACTATTTTTTTATAGGCTGCAATATGCATGCCGGTAGGGAAGGTGTCATTAGAAGATTGCGATTTGTTTACATCATCGTTTGGTTGAATCACTTTTTCGCCTTCGCCGATTACTTTTCCTGCTAATTCTTGCGCACGATTAGCAATTACTTCATTCACATTCATATTACTCTGCGTTCCAGAGCCAGTTTGCCAAATAACTAACGGAAACTGATCATCGTGCATACCCGTCAAAATTTCATCACAAACTTTTGAAATCAAATCTCTTTTTTCTTTAGTTAATACGCCAAGTTCTTCGTTGGTATAGGCAGCAGCTTTTTTTAAGTACGCAAAGCCATAAACAATATCTAACGGCATAGACGCCACTGGGCCAATTTTGAAATTATTACGAGAGCGTTCTGTTTGTGCACCCCAATATTTATCAGAAGGGACTTCAACGTTACCCATCGTGTCTTTTTCTATTCTATAACTCATACTACTTTTTATTAATGTGTCTTACAAAGATATTGTATTCACATTTTATTTACATAGAATTGAATTTTTTTATAGATTTTTTTGATTTTCATTTGTTAAATTCAGCATTTTCAAACTATCTTTGCAGTATTAAAATAAGATATCATGTTTGAATTTGATCAATACTTAGGATTTATAGCTTTTTTAACCATTTTAACCATAGGTTTTTGGTTAATGATATTTTTATTAACCTTTGTTATTCCTTATTGGGTGACTGGTAATATTTTAGAGATTTTAAAAGAGAAAAGAGAAGCCAAAAAAGCTAAACTAGAAGCAGAGCAAAAATAATAGCTTTACTAACTAGGATATAAAATAAAAAAGACTGTCTTGTAAAAGGCAGTCTTTTTTCGTTTTAAAGTTTTTTGGTAAAGTAAAGTACTTGTTGTTTTAGCAATTGGTTCTAAAATAAAAAATCGTCTAAAAATTTCTTCTTAAACGATTTTATTATGTTACCTAAGTATTATAAATTAGGTATAACTAAAACTTGATCAGGGTGAATAACATCAGGATTTTTTAATAAACCAGTGTTAGCTTCAAAAATTTGCTTGTATTTCATGGCATCCCCATAATAATGCTTTGCAATTTTACTTAAAGAATCACCACCTTTAACGGTATGTCTGTGAAAAACAGAACTGTCAGTAACAGAAATATTCGCTTGAATATCAGCAGCATTTTCGCCACCTAATTCCTTTATTTTATCCCAAATAAGGTTTTTTTCATAAGGAGTTGCAGCTTCGCCTTTCATTTTTAATACTCCAGCTTCTTCCGAAACGTCTCCGTTTTTAATTCCAAGTTGCTCACCTAAATTTAAAACGCCTTGATATTTAGCTTTTACGCTCATCTATTTTATATTTTTAATGGTTAATAAAGCCTAAAGATAGTAATTATTGGTAAATATTATTTTGAATACAAGTATAAATTACAAGTATTACATCAGAGATAGATAATTACTTAAAAAATATGCATCCCTATTAGGGGTGTATAATTTGAGTTAGTTGCTTATCTAAACCTGTTTTAGAGTGTGCAAGAATAGGGATGTTTTTGCTCTAATTTTTTGGGTTTTCTATTTACTTAATTTAAGTATTCTAAAAGCACCTTGAATGACCAATATAAATACCACGGAGCCAATAATTAAATCTGGTTTATTAGAGTCTAACCAATACACTAAAATTCCTGCAATGATTACTCCTAAATTGATAATGACATCATTCGAAGTAAAAATTAAACTAGCTTTCATGTGTGCATCTTCTTTGCTTTTTGATTTCTGTAAGAGGTAGAGGCAGATTCCGTTAGCAACAAGGGCAAAAATTGAAACGATAATCATGGTTGTAAAATTTGGAAGTGTTTCGGCAATAAAAAATCGTCTTAAAACTTCAAAAAAGCCAACACATGCTAGTATAATTTGAAAATAACCAGCAAGTTTTGCGATTCTTTTTTTCTTACTTATTGTTCCTCCTACCGCAAATAAACTAATTCCGTACACAAAACTATCTGCTAACATATCTAGACTATCGGCTACTAGTCCCATTGATTTTGAAAATAACCCTGTGGTCATTTCAATAACAAAAAACAAAAAATTGATAACTAAAACCGAATACAACACTTTCTTTTGACTGGTATCTTCATCAAAATTTGCTTGCTCGCTTATTTCTGTGGACGTTAATTTTCCACCTAAATTTAGAGTGATAATAGATTTTTCGATGAGCTTTATTTCTCCGTGGTGGTAAACAGTCAATTTTCTATGTGCAATATCAAAATCTAAATGCGCTATGTCATTAATATCATCTAACTTCATTCGAATTAGATTTTCTTCTGACGGACAATCCATTTTTGAAATATGAAATATCGATTTTTTCATCTTTTATTTTAAGTAGAAGTTACCTTTTTACAAGTATTATATATAAGTAGGAAATATCATAAAAATTGTCTAATTTTGCACTCCTTTTTAAACGAAACAAGAGAAAAAAGGAAGTTAAAAAAAATGTATAATTCTTTTGTAGTACTAGTTGAACTCTTGTAAGGCTGCAAAATACAAATTATTAATCAGCAAATGGCTGAAGACAAAAAAGAAGCTGAAGTAACTGTAGAAGCTACTGAAGCAAAAGTACAGGCACCTGTACAAGACCCTCAAGAATTTTTAGAAAACTTTAATTGGACTAAGTACGAGCAAGGTATTGAGCAAGTTGATGACAAAAAACTCCAAGAGTTTGAGACATTAGTGGCTGAAAACTTTGTAGATACTATGGATGAAGAAGTGGTAACAGGAACTGTAGTGTATATTACAGATCGTGAAGCTATTATCGACATTAACGCAAAATCTGAAGGTGTTATTTCACTGAACGAATTCCGTTACAATCCAGACTTAAAAGTTGGTGATAAAGTTGAGGTTCTTATTGATATCCGTGAGGATAAAAGTGGACAATTAGTACTATCGCACAGAAAAGCCAGAACTATTATGGCTTGGGATAGAGTAAATGCTGCGCACGATAAAGAAGAAATTGTTAATGGTTTTGTAAAATGTAGAACTAAAGGTGGTATGATTGTAGATGTTTTCGGAATCGAAGCATTCTTACCAGGTTCTCAGATTGATGTGAAGCCAATTAGAGATTACGATCAGTATGTAGGTAAAACTATGGAATTCAAAGTAGTGAAAATTAACCACGAGTTTAAAAACGTTGTTGTTTCTCACAAAGCGCTTATTGAAGCTGATATCGAAGAACAGAAAAAAGAAATCATTGGTCAACTAGAAAAAGGACAAGTATTAGAAGGTGTTGTTAAAAACATTACTTCTTATGGTGTGTTTATTGATTTAGGTGGTGTTGATGGTTTAGTACACATTACAGATCTTTCTTGGTCTAGAATTAACCACCCGAACGAGGTTGTTGAATTAGATCAGAAATTAAACGTAGTAATCCTTGATTTTGACGACAACAAATCAAGAATCCAATTAGGTCTTAAGCAATTAGAGAAGCATCCTTGGGAAGCTTTATCTGACGAAATTAAGATAGGTGACAAAGTAAAAGGTAAAGTAGTTGTTATTGCAGATTACGGTGCATTTATTGAAGTTGCTGAAGGTGTTGAAGGATTAATTCACGTTTCTGAAATGTCATGGTCTACACATTTACGTTCTGCACAAGATTTCGTAAAAGTTGGTGATGAGGTTGAGGCTGTAGTATTGACAATGGATCGTGAAGATCGTAAAATGTCATTAGGTATTAAGCAAATGACTCCAGATCCATGGACTGATATTACAACTAAATACCCTGTTGGTTCTAAGCACAACGGTATTGTGCGTAACTTTACAAACTTTGGTGTATTCGTAGAACTAGAAGAAGGTATTGATGGTTTAATCTATATCTCTGATTTATCTTGGACTAAGAAAATTAAGCATCCATCAGAATTTGTAACTGTTGGTGATAAATTAGATGTTGAAGTATTAGAATTAGATGTTGAAGGACGTAAATTATCTTTAGGTCACAAACAAACTACTGATAATCCTTGGGATAAATACGAAACTGAATTTGCTTTAGATACGACTCATAAAGGAACTATTGCAGAGGTTGTTGATAAAGGAGCAACTATCGATTTTAATGAAGACATTCAAGCATTCGTGCCAACACGTCATTTAGAAAAAGAAGATGGTTCTAAATTAGGTAAAGGTGATACTGCCGATTTCAAAATCATTGAGTTCAACAAAGAATTCAAGAGAGTTGTAGCGAGCCATACTGCTTTATTTAAAGAAGAAGAGCAACGTAATGTAAAAGCCGCTGTTAAGAAAGCTGCTGCACAAGCTGATGAAGCAAAACCTACATTAGGAGATGCTAATGAGCAATTACAAGCTTTAAAAGATAAAATGGAAGGTAAGAAATAAGCCTCTATTTTAATCATAATTTAAAACCCGAACATTAATTTGCTCGGGTTTTTTTAGTGAAACCCTAGTTTGAAAAGCACGCAGTGCGCATACAAACTAGTTGGTTGAACCTTCCTAACGGCAGGCAGTCTAATCCCGCTGCAAGCAGGATCTGTTGAAGTTTTCTAGAAAGTTTAACGCTTTTTTGAAAAGTTGCGGAACAATGCTTCAAAATAGCTAGTTTTACCTTCCCAACGGCAGGCAGGCTAATCCCGCTGTAAGCGGGGTCTGTTGAAGCCTTCAAGAAAGTTCAATGCTTTTTTTGAAAAGCATGCAGTACGCATTCAAATTATTTTTTTTATCTATCTAAATCAACATTGTCAAAGTTCTAAACTTTGACAATGTTTTATTTACATCCAATAAGTTGCTACTGTATTTTGTAGCTTCACATCTCCAAAAAAATAGATTCATTAATTCTTCAAAACGAAACTGAAATAAGTAACAATTTTTAACAGATAATTTGATACTTTTGCAACCACACAAATTCAGTATGAGTCAAAAAGTATTGCTTTCATCTAAAGAGATAAACATTATCCTGCATCGCTTGGCTTGTCAGCTTTTAGAAAATCATTTAGATTTTAAAAATACAGCACTTATTGGCATTCAACCGCGTGGTATTTATTTAGCGCAACGCTTAAATGATATATTAAAAAAAGAATACGGCGTAAAGCATATCGATTTAGGATTTTTAGATATTACTTTTTATCGTGATGATTTTCGTAGAGGCGATAAAACCCTAGAAGCTAATAAAACCAATATCAACTTTTTAATAGAAGATAAAAACGTAGTTTTTATTGATGATGTTTTATATACAGGCCGCAGTATTCGTGCAGCATTAACAGCCATACAATCTTTCGGGAGGCCATTAGAAATAGAACTTTTGACTTTAATAGACCGAAGGTTTAGTAGGCATTTACCGATTCAACCAAATTACAGAGGTAGGCAAGTAGATGCTATAAATAATGAAAAAGTAAAAGTAATGTGGGTAGAAAATGACGGAGAAGACACTGTTTACTTAGTTAATAATGAATAATTAATAGTGAATAATTATAAGTTTTAGGTTTATAGCGTTAAATTTTAATAATATTGAAACTTGAAACTTGAAACTTGAAACTTGAAACTTCAACCTTTAAACTAATAAAATGAGCGAGTTAAGTGTAAACCACTTGTTAGGCATAAAATATCTTAAAGAGCAAGATATTCAGCTCATTTTTGAAACCGCAGACCATTTTAAAGAAGTCATCAATAGATCGATAAAAAAAGTACCGTCTTTACGCGATATTACCATTGCGAATATTTTTTTTGAAAACAGTACACGCACAAAATTATCTTTTGAATTAGCTGAAAAACGACTTTCGGCAGATGTCATTAACTTTTCCGCTTCTCAATCTTCCGTAAAAAAAGGAGAAACCTTAATCGATACCGTGAACAATATCTTAGCGATGAAAGTCGATATGGTAGTGATGCGTCACCCCAATCCAGGAGCGGGAATATTCTTATCAAAACACGTAAAAGCGTCTATTGTTAATGCAGGTGATGGCGCCCACGAACACCCAACACAAGCCTTACTAGATTCGTATTCTATTCGAGAAAAACTGGGAGATGTTTCAGGTAAAAATGTGGTGATTGTTGGTGATATTTTGCACTCTAGAGTAGCCTTATCCAATATTTTTGCACTGAAATTGCAAGGGGCAAACGTAAAAGTTTGCGGCCCTAAAACGCTCATGCCTAAGTATATTGAAGCTTTAGGTGTTACAGTAGAATCTGATCTTAGAAAAGCACTAAACTGGTGCGACGTAGCCAATATGCTTCGCATTCAAAACGAACGCTTAGACATTAGCTATTTCCCAAGCACGAGAGAATATACACAACAATTTGGCGTAAATAAAAAATTGCTAGACAGTCTTGATAAAGAGATTGTGATTATGCATCCAGGACCTATCAATAGAGGTGTAGAAATCACAAGCGATGTAGCAGACTCTAAACAATCTATCATTTTAAATCAGGTAGAAAATGGTGTGGCCATTCGTATGGCAGTGATTTATTTATTAGCGTCAAAAATAAAATAGAAACTTATGATTTTTGATTCAGACGGAACAACAACTATTGTTCATCAAGAAAAAGCAAGCTTAAAATTATTTTTAGAGAATCTAAATGCTGGCTACGCTAAAATTAAAAATGATCATTTGATTATCAATCTTTTTTCATTTTCTAAATTGACTAAAAACGATGTTTTAGAGTTTTTGAGCTTATCTAATACCCATAAAAAGTCTAAAAAGTCTTTTGTTTTAGTAACAGAAACCGTTTCTTATGATGATGTGCCCGACAGTATAAGTATCGCCCCAACCATTCAAGAAGCAAAAGACCTAATTGAAATGGAAGAAATTGAACGAGATCTTGATATTAATTGAAAATTAAAAGTTGAAAATTATAAATTAATTATTTAAAAATAGTTGATGTCTAATAAGGGAAAAAATATTGTAGAAGAGAAAAGCTTCGATTTTGCATTAGCCATTATTAAAGAAGTTAAAAATATTCAAAATGAAGAAAGGGAATATATTTTGACAAAACAGTTAATTCGTTCAGGTACAAGTATAGGGGCAATGGTTCGAGAAGCGGAACATTCTGAAAGTAAAAAAGATTTTATACATAAAATGATGATTGGTTTAAAAGAGGCTAATGAAACAAGATATTGGTTAGAATTGCTTTATAAGTCAGATTATCTAGAAGAAATTATTTTTAATACTTTAATGGATGATTGTACTCAGATTATTAAATTGTTGGTGGCAATTGTTAAATCTTCAAAAGCAAGTTTGAATTAAATTTCATTTTCAATTTTTCATTTTCATTTTTCAATTATTCCATGAAATTAACCATCCTCGGCTGTTACGCAGCAACACCACGAACAATGACCAACCCTACAGCTCAGGTGCTGGAGATTAAAAACCATATGTTTTTGATCGATTGTGGTGAAGGTACTCAGGTGCAGTTAAGGAAACATAAAATTCGGTTTTCTCGCATAAATCATATTTTTATATCACATTTACACGGTGATCATTTTTTTGGTTTACCAGGTCTCGTTTCTACATTTAGGCTTTTAGGCAGAGATGCTGAAATGCATATTTATGGACCAAAAGGTATTGAAAAAGCAATACTTTTGTTGCTTAAATTAGGGAATTCATTTACCAATTATAAACTCGTTTTTCACGAGTTAACGAGTAAAAATTCAGAATTAATTTATGAAGATGATAAGGTTAGTGTAAGCACAATTCCTTTAGCACACAGGGTGTATACCAACGGATTTTTATTCAAAGAAAAAGTAGCCCCTAGAACCTTAAATATAGAAACTGTAACGCGTTACGGTATTGAAACTTGTTTTTTTCAGAACATAAAAAATGGAAAAGACATTGTTTTAGACGATGGTAGAACAATAAAAAATGAGGAATTAACTTTTGATCCTCCAAAACCCAAAAGTTATGCTTTTTGTAGTGATACCGCTTATAAGCCAGATATTGTTCCTTTAATTTTTGGTGTAGATGTGCTCTACCACGAAGCTACATTTTTAGAATCGCAATCAGATTTAGCCCCTAAAACGAAACATTCTACAGCAAAACAAGCAGCTTTAATAGCAAAACTAGCAAGTGTTGGGCAATTGATACTAGGGCATTATTCTACTAGATATGCATCTATAGAATTATTTAAAGACGAAGCAAATGAAGTATTTGACCATGTACTTCTGGCGGATGACGGTAAGGTTTTCGACTTTTCTTAAAAACACATAATTTAGTGTATATTTTGTCTTAAAAACTTCTTGATTACCTATCTTTTGTTGAACTTTGTTATATATTCTTTAGAGAGTTTATTATGCATAAAGATTTAGGAGATTATAGAAAAACATACGAAAAAAGTGAGCTCGTAGAGACCAATATAGGAGATAATCCTATAGAACTGTTTCAGAAATGGTTTTATGAAACAGAAGCATCTGAAGGTATTGATGAACCTAATGCGATGACAGTTTCGACTATAGGATTAGATGGTTTTCCGAAAAGTAGGGTAGTGTTACTAAAAAAATATACGCACGAAGGTTTTATTTTTTATACCAATTACGAAAGTGAAAAGGGAAAAGCGATTGCAAATAATCCTAATGTTTGTATTTCTTTCTTTTGGCCCAATATGGAGCGACAAATTATTATCAAAGGAAAGGCAGAAAAAATTGCTTCGAACTTATCGGATGGTTATTTCGAATCGAGACCAGATGGTAGTAAATTAGGCGCCATAGTATCAGACCAAAGCAGCGTCATTGCTTCAAGAGAAGTACTAGAAACTAAATTAAAATCTTTGGAAGCTGCATATCAATCTAAAGAAATAAAACGCCCTGATTTTTGGGGCGGATTTATTGTAAAACCTATTTCTATGGAGTTTTGGCAAGGAAGACCCAATCGGTTACATGATCGTATTCGGTATACTTTAGAAGCTATTGATTGGAAAATAGAACGATTGGCACCATAACTAAAAGCACTTAAATTTGAAAACACTTATTCTAATGCGGCACGCAAAATCTTCTTGGGATTTGTCTGTTGCCGATCAAGACCGACCGTTACAACAACGCGGAATTACCGATGCTTATTTGGTAGCGAAAGAATTCAGTGTCATGAAGTTAAATATTGATGCCTGTTATTCGAGTCCCGCAAATCGTGCGTTACATACGGCAATGATAGCGCTTAAAACACTAGATTTTCCTTTAGAAAAGTTCCAAGTATCCAAAGAGTTATATGATTTTTCGGGCCATTCTGTGATGGAATTTGTGAAAAATTTAGATAATAAATTAAATACGGTGCTTATATTTGGGCACAACCATGCGTTTACTGAAATTGTAAATCTGTGGGGCAGCAAGGCTATAGAAAATCTACCAACGGCAGGTTTAGTGGAGTTAATTTTTGAAACCGATAATTGGGCGCGTATTGAATCTGGTAAAACCAAAACAGTACTCATGCCAAAACAGCTTAGATAATGATAAAAAATAATAATAGGTACATCAATAGAGAAATTAGCTGGTTGCAGTTCAATAAAAGAGTATTACAAGAAAGTGCAGATAAAAAAGTACCCTTGATTGAAAGGTTACGTTTTTTAGGTATTTTCTCGAATAATTTAGATGAATTTTTTAAGGTACGTTACGCCACTGTAAAACGAATTGTAGATGCTGGTAAAACAGGGAAAAGCGTTTTAGGTGGGGAGACAGCTAAAGTGCTGTTAGAAGAAATTACCAATACCGTTATTAAACAACAAACAGAAAGTTTAAAGATTTTAAAAGAAATTGAAGACGAACTCGAAACTCAAAATATTTATATAATCAAGGAAGATGAATTAAAACCTTCTCAGATTCAGTTTGTAAAAAATTATTTTATAAATGAGGTGAGTCCCGTTTTAATGACTATTATTTTAAATGATCTTCGTGAGTTTCCGCTATTAAAAGATACCGCGGCTTATTTGGCGGTTAAAATGGTTTTAAAAACCGAAGGAAATCAAAAAATTGGGGATAATAAATATGCTTTAATTGAAATTCCAAAAGGAATTGATCGCTTTGTTGAGTTACCCAATGAAGACGAAAAAAGCTATATTATTATTTTAGACGATTTAATAAGATACTGTTTGGCAAGCATTTTTAATATGTTCGAATATACGGCTATATCGGCGCACATGATTAAAATTACGCGCGATGCGGAATTAGATATTGATAATGATCTTAGTAAAAGTTTTATTGAAAAAATATCGAGTAGCGTAGAAGACCGAAAAATGAGTGATCCGGTTCGTTTTGTATACGATAAAAGTATTTCAAAAGATACTTTAAATTTTTTGAAAGATAAAATGAATATCGAAGATACGGATAGTGTTATTCCTGGTGGAAGGTACCATAATCGTCGGGATTATATGAATTTCCCAAGTTTAGGAAGAAAAGATTTAATGTACGACAAAATTAAGGCATTACCCATTAAGGGTTTAAGTTTAGAGACTAGCATGTTTGAAAGTGTAGCAAAAAAAGATTTTTTACAATACACGCCATATCATACATTTTCATACATCATTAAATTTTTACGAGAAGCAGCATTAGATCCCAAGGTTAGAGCCATAAAAATCACGGTGTACCGATTGGCTAACAATTCTCAAGTAGCTGCATCGCTTATAAATGCAGTTAAAAACGGTAAGCAAGTTACTGTTCAAATAGAATTACAAGCGCGTTTTGATGAACAAGCCAATATTCAGTATGCAGAGCAATTACAAGCCGAAGGTGTAAAATTAATTTTTGGAGTTCCAGGATTAAAAGTACACAGTAAAATTTGTTTAATTGAACGCGAGGAAGATCATCTTATTAAACGCTACGGATTTATTAGTACTGGAAATTTTAGTGAAACTACAGCCCGTATTTATACTGATTTCACCTTATTTACAGCGAATGAAAATATACTAAAAGAGCTTAATAAGGTATTCGATTTTTTTGAAACGACCTATAAAATTAATAAATACAGGCATTTGATTGTATCGCCTCACTATACTAAAAATGTCTTTAAAAAATTAATCGCTACAGAAATTGCAAATGCTAAGGCAGGTAAAGAGGCGTATATCAAAATAAAAATGAACAGCTTTACGTCATATAGAATGGTCGATAAATTATATGAAGCCAGTAGAGCAGGTGTAAAAATACAATTAATTGTTAGAGGTATTTGTTGCTTAATTCCGGGTGTTAAGGGTATGAGCGAAAATATTGAAGCCATAAGTGTAGTTGATAAATTTTTAGAACATCCACGACAGTTTATTTTCGGTAACAATGGAAACCCTAAAGTGTATATTTCATCTGCCGATTGGATGACTCGAAATATAGATTATCGCGTTGAAGTTGGTTGCCCTATTTACGATGAAGATATTAAGAAAGAAATGATAGATACTTTTGAAATTTCATGGAGTGATAATTTAAAAGCTAGAGTTTTTTCTGAAGCACAAGATAATGCGTATAGAAAAATAAAAGGGCCAAAAATACGATCACAATTTGCTTTATATGAGTATTACAAAGCTAAGTTAGAATCTTAAATTATAGAATTTGAAAGTACGAAAATTTGCAGCGATTGATATTGGTTCTAACGCCATTAGGTTATTAACACATAATATTATTGAAGAAAAAAACAAAGCCACTCAATTTAGAAAAAGTGCTTTGGTACGTGTTCCGGTGCGTTTAGGAGAAGATTCTTTTACGGTTGGAGAAATATCAGATCGCAACGCTAACAGAATTGTAGATACCATGAAAGCCTTTAAGCTTTTGATGGATGTTGCCGGAGTAGAAAAATATATGGCCTGCGCAACCTCTGCCATGCGAGAGGCAAATAACGGACTCGAAATTATAAAAAGGGTACAGGAAGAAGCTAATATTCAGATAGAATTAATTGACGGAAAAAAGGAAGCCGCCATTATTGCTTCAACCGATTTAAAGCAGTTGATGCAAAAAGATAACTCATATTTGTACATTGATGTTGGTGGTGGTAGTACCGAATTTACCTTATTTACCGAGGGTAAAATAAAAATATCGAAATCTTTTAAATTAGGTACCGTACGTTTGTTAAATAACATGGTAGGCGAAGGTACTTGGCAAAAGTTAGAAGAATGGATTAAAGAACATGTCAAAAATGTTTCTAACATTTCTATTATAGGTTCGGGTGGTAATATTAATAAATTACATAAAATATCGGGTCGTAAAGAGGGCGAATCGCTGTCTTTTTTATGGTTGAAAGCCCAATATGCTTTTTTAGAAAGTTTAACCTACGAAGAACGCATCTCAGAATTAGGCCTAAATCCCGATCGTGCTGATGTTATTATTCCTGCAACAAAAATATTTTTGCAAGCCGCAAGATGGAGTGGTGCTAAAAAAATTCACGTTCCGAAAATTGGGTTGTCTGACGGGATTATTAAAACTTTATATTTTGAAGGTAAATAATTTTATTTCTTACCCGTGAATGCTTTCTTTAGTGCCTAAATCCTTCATAATATTAGCTTCGTATTCTAGTAAATCGTTCCATTTTTGATCTACTTCTTTACGCTCACCGTATTGTCTAGCAAATTTTAAAAACATAGTATAATGACCCGCTTCGCTAATCATTAGTTTGTGATAAAATTCGGCTAGTTTTTTGTCTTGCAATTCTTCAGAAAGTAACCTAAAACGTTCACAACTTCTGGCTTCAATAAGAGCGGCATATAACAATCTATGCACTAGCTGTGTAGTTCTGCTGCCACCTTTTGGGAAAAATTTTATAAGTTCAATAACATAGTCGTCTTTACGATCTCTGCCTAATACCTGTCCGCGTTCTAAAATAAGGTCATGAACCATTTTAAAGTGGCCCATTTCTTCGCGTACTAAGGCAATCATTTCTTGTACCAAATCAGTATATTCAGGAAAAGAAACTATCAAAGAAACTGCTGTTGAAGCCGCTTTTTGTTCACAATATGCATGATCGATTAATATTTCATCAATATTTTTTTCTACAATATTTACCCATCGTGGGTCTGTTGGTAATTTTAAGCCTAACATTTTTTTAAGTATTAAGTAATGAGTATTAAGTATTAAGTTAAAGCGTAAGTTTTGAGAATACTGGGGTTTAATTTGGATTCAAAAATTTAATTTTCAACTAACAAATAACAACTATAAATCTAAATCAAACTCTCGTCTTAACAGATCGATTGCAGGATTCTTTTCTCTTAGTTTTTCGTATTTTTCTTCGGGTGTAAAAGCAAACTTTGTATTGGTCGTTTCATTTACCGTAATCTTTATTTTTATAAAATGATTGTCTAATTTAGTTCTCAAATATTCCATTAAATCGAACTGTTCTCGTTCAATTTCTTTCTTCATGGTACCATTTGGGAGTTCTATCCAAATAGTAGTATCATCTCTGAGCTTTGGAAGATCTGTATTTAGGTTTGAAGCTAATATTTTTCTACCATCCGCATCAATTATCTTCACAAAATCTGCCCAATGCTTTTGCATGTCTTCTTCTGTAAACTTTGATTTCGGGAGTTTACTTTCATCAACTATAAATTCTTTTTTGTTAAGCTGATGTTCTTTTTTTAATTTTAAACTGGATAGGGATAAGCCAGAAACCCGATTTTGCGGACTATTGATATTTAATTTAGCAGGTTTATCCTCTGATTTTTCAATAGTCTCAGTCGATGTAACTTCTTTTTTTATTTCAGGTGTAATTTCTTTTTCGGTTTCCGAACTTGAAATCTCCTTTTTAGAAACAGATTTCGCTTCAATTTGCGAAACAGCATCTAATTTTTCGTCTATTACTTTGGGAAGTTCTTTACTACTTAGTAGTTTTTCAGTATTTGAAATTTTAGTATTTATAACCCTGCTTTTAAAATGCGATGCAGCAATAATACTATAGGAAGGATTATTTAAGAATTCAGATTTTTTTTTTCTCCATCAAAATTGATAGAGGATAACTTCATAAGAGTAAGTTCTACTAATAGTCGTTGGTTTTTACTAGTCTTGTATTTTATGTCGCAATCATTGGCAATGTCTAGCGCTTGTAATAAAAAGGAACTAGACGTTTTTTTAGACTGTTCTAAGTATTGTTTTTTAGCTTCATCGCCAACTTCTAAGAGTTCTATAGTTGCTGGGTGTTGGCAAACCATTAAATCTCTAAAGTGCGCTGCGAGCCCAGCAATAAAATGATGTCCGTCAAAGCCTTTTGCAAGCGCTTCATTAAACAACAATAATAAGGAAGGAATATCGTGCGAAAGAATAAAATCGGTGGCTGAAAAATACGTATCGTAGTCTAAAACATTTAAGTTTTCGGTAACGGCTTGTCGGGTTAATTTTTTGCCAGAAAAACTAACGACTCTATCAAAAATGGAAAGTGCATCGCGCATGGCACCATCAGCTTTTTGGGCAATAATATGTAAAGCATCATCATCGGCTTCAATTCCTTGATTTTCAGAAATATATTTTAAATAATTAGCGGCATCTTTTACGGTAATCCGCTTAAAATCGAATATTTGGCAACGCGACAAAATGGTAGGAATAATTTTGTGCTTCTCTGTAGTCGCTAAAATAAAAATAGCATGTTTTGGTGGTTCTTCTAGTGTTTTTAAAAAAGCATTAAAAGCAGCTTGTGATAGCATGTGCACCTCATCAATAATATACACTTTGTACTTACCTACTTGAGGCGGAATCCGGACTTGATCGGTTAAATTTCGAATATCATCAACAGAGTTGTTAGACGCGGCATCTAATTCAAAAATATTAAACGCAAAATCTTCGTCTTGTTGATTTTCGCTATCATTCTCGTTAATTTTTTTTGCTAAAATACGCGCACAAGTAGTTTTGCCAACACCTCTAGGACCACAAAATAATAAAGCTTGAGCCAAATGGTTACTCTCAATAGCATTAAGGAGCGTGTTTGTTATGGCTTCTTGCCCAACAACATCTTTAAATGTCTGAGGTCTATATTTTCTGGCAGATACTACAAAAGGTTCCAATGCTAAATACTTTTACTTCGTTAAATTGAGTCTTTTTAGACGGTTTACAAATATAAAAATAGCTGAGCACTATCCGCGGTTTTAAATAGCGATAAGATATTTATTTATCAACAATTAATTTACCTTTGCGCCAGCAGGTCACCTTATCGCCGTGTGCTAAACTTGTTTTAGTGCAAGGAGGAAAGTCCGGACACCATAGTGCAGCATAGCGGGTAACGCCCGTCACTCTAGTTCGCTAGGGTAGGACAAGTGCAACAGAAAGCAAGTACAGGTAATGCTGTAGTGAAACCAGGTAAACTCTATGCGGTGAAACGTCATGTAAATCAGCGTTAAGAGTTGCGCGCTCGTGTTGAAGGGTAGGCGGTTAGAGCTTTTAAGTAATTAAAAGTCGAGATAAATGATAAGGTATCTTTGGTTTTATCCAAGGAGAACAGAATCCGGCTTATGACCTGCTTTTTTTTAAACTGATACACTTTATTGGGGTAATACCAAAAAAAAATCCCATTCAGTTTTGAATGGGATTTTGTAAAATTTAGAAAGTATATATTATAGTACTTTTACATTTACTGCATTAAGACCTTTTTTGCCTTCTTCTAAATCGAATTCAACTTCATCACCTTCGCGAATTTCGTCGATTAATCCAGAGATGTGTACAAAATGATCTTTGTCTACTCCGTCTTCAGTGATAAAACCAAAACCTTTAGTGTCATTGAAGAATTTTACTGTTCCTTTACTCATGATAAAAAATTAATTATTAATAGTATTTTAAAATACAAAGATGATGCCAATAATTAGAATAAACACTATAATACATCACTTAATTTACTTTAAACTAGAAAATTAGAGTTCTTTTTTAAAACAAAGACTATTTTTGACACCCATATAGGGCCCATAATTGGCTGTAATATCATATCCGTTTTTCTTATACAAGGCAATCGCATCTGGTTGTCGAATTCCGGTTTCTAGAATACATGTTTTATACGCTAATGAACTTGCTAGTTTTTCTAATTCTTTTAAAAGAGCAGATGCAACGCCTTTACCTTGTTCTTCCGGCAGAACATACATTCTTTTAATTTCCGCAGTAAATTCGTCATACTTTTTAAAAGCTCCGCAACCAATTGCTTGGTTATCTCTATACGCAATAAGCACCACTGCTAGGTCTTCTAATCCATTAAATTGATTGTAAAATTCATGTTCATCTCCATCCGTAATACTTAAATCTTGATCTAAGGCTTTGGTTAATTTTTGAAAATCTGAATTATTTTTAGTACGTTTTTTGATTTGAAACATCAAATTAAAATTAAAATTTAAATAGTAATGCTAATACCGTCTGCACTTATATTTTTTTCGGTATCAAAATAAAAATCAATTTTACCTAAATTAACCCCGAAACATCCTACTTGGTTTACTAAAATATCATTTCCCACGCTATTCTTAACAATAGTTGGTTTGTCTAAAAAAGTATGCGTGTGTCCGCCGATAATCAAATTTGTATATTTTGTTTTAGCAGCAAGTTTTAAATCGTCGGGTTTGTCAGAACTATATTCATACCCCAAATGCGATAAGCAAATCACTAAGTCGCATTTTTCATCTTCTTTTAAAATACGTTCGGTGTCTTGCGCAATTTCAAAGGGATCCAAATACTGAGTTTCTTTGAATAATTTTTTACTCACCAAACCATCTAAACCAATTCCCAGGCCATAAACCCCAATCTTTATTGCATCGACAGTATAGATTTCGTAAGGTTTTGTATGCCCATTCATAATGGTATTTTTAAAATCATAATTCGCGGAAAGCAATTGAAACTTTGCATGCGGTAGTTGTGCAAATAAGCCATCAATGCCATTATCAAAATCGTGATTCCCAATGGTAGCAGCATCATACTTTAACATGCTCATTAATTTAAATTCTAACTCTCCACCATAAAAGTTAAAATAAGGTGTTCCTTGAAAAATATCTCCTGCATCAAATAATAAAGTATTCGGGTTTTCCTGTCTTAAGTGGGCTACCAATGTGGCGCGCCTTGCTAAACCACCTAAATTAGGAAAGTTGGCATGTGTTTTAGGAAAGGCATCAATATGGCTATGCACATCATTGGTGTGCAAAATAGATATTTTTTTTGCTGTTGGATTAAAACAAGAGTTTAAAGATAAACCTCCTAAACCTACAAATGCAGCGCTAGATGTGGTATTTGATAAAAATTTTCTTCTATTCATGGCTTATTAGTCTAGGGTTATAAATCGATCATCTACTTTAGGGGCTATGGTATCCATTTTTCCAAAATAATCAATCATTATGTTTCTAATTAAGTAATCTGTTTCGGTAATAGAAACATGATTTTCAAAAAACATCATATTATCACCGCCAGTTACCAAATAGTTGGAGGTTGCAACATAATATATTTGATCTTCATCAAACGGCTTTCCTTGAATATTAACGGCACTTAAGCTATTATCTTTGTTTAAAATAATTTGAATCCCAGCAATAGGATGTGGTGTTTTATTTTTTATCAAATAGGCAATCATTTCACGGATAGCTTTGCCATTTAACCCTACTACAACGACCGAATTTTCAAAAGGCATCACTTCATAACCGGTTCTTGCGGTAACTTTTCCAATTGATATTGGACTCCGAATTCCGCCGTGGTTTAGCAGTACAAAGTCTATATTATTACCAGTTCTGGCATTAAAAACAGGGTTGCTTAATGCTAATACAGCATCAGCCATTAAATTACCTGCCGAGGTGTTTAGTTTGCCATCGGTTTTTGAAATGTAGCTTGGTGCGAAAGCTAAAGTACTGTCTAAAACTTCATCAATTCGGTTTTTAAAGGGCTTTACAAATTTTATAATACTAGAATCTTCTTTGAAATTTTCACCGATTTCAATTTGTTCCCCGCTAATCTTAGTAAGCTGCTGTGGTTTTTGCTTACACGAAGCAAATCCAACTATTGTTATAAATATAACAAAATGTTTTAATTTTAAAATCATAATAGTGTTTATCTTCGTATTAGAAATACAGTGAATATTATTTACATTTGTACAAATGTAAAAATTCATGTTTTTAAAAGCTATAAAACAAAAATTAAAACATAAATCTGGACGTAAATTTATAAAAGAATTGTTGAAGCACCCTATTCAAAGAGCTCAGCAAGCAAATGAAATTAAGTCTATAGGCTGTATTGTAGATTTAGACAAGTTCAATGACACCAATTTATTTTATAAATTTATTGATGAGTTTAAGTTAAGGCCTAATTCTATACAGGTTATAGGGTATAAAAATTTTTATGATAAAAATTCGCCGTATTCTACTCCTGTTTTTTCAGATAAAGATTTAGGTTGGAATGGTAAGATAGAAAACAGTTATGCCTTAGAGTTTATGAATCGGGAATACGATTTGTTAATTAATTATTATGCGGAAGGTCATTTACTATTGCAATTAATGACCTTAAAATCTAAAGCTAGATTGCGTGTTGGATTTGATAGCGTAGATAAAAATTTAAATGATTTAATTTTTCAAGTACCAATTTCTAATTTTGATCTTTTTAAAAAAGAATTAAAAAAATATTTAAAAATACTTAAAGAAATAGTATAGTTATGAATAGTTTGCAAGGAACGGGTGTTGCTTTGATTACTCCTTTTAATGATGATTTTTCGGTTGATTTTTTGGGCTTAAAACGGGTTGTTGAGCATAACATTATTGGCGGAGTAGATTATTTAGTTGTTCTGGGTACAACAGCAGAAACAGCAACCTTAACAGAAGCGGAGAAAAAACAGGTAATCGAGACCGTAATAATTACTAATGCAGGAAGATTACCTTTAGTTTTAGGAGTTGGTGGCAACAATACAGCTAAGGTTGTTCAGGAATTAAATACTATCGATTTATCAGCCTTTGTTGCTATTTTATCAGTCTCACCTTATTACAATAGGCCAACGCAAGAGGGAATTTATCAGCATTTTAAGGCCATATCCACAGCATCACCAAAACCGATTATTATATACAATGTACCAGGTAGAACTGGTAGTAATATGTTGCCGGCAACAACTTTGCGACTAGCCAACGATTTTGAAAATATTATAGCAATTAAAGAGGCTTGTGGCGATATGCTACAGATAAACGAAATTTTAGAAAGTAAACCAACAGATTTTTTAGTAATTTCTGGTGATGATGCTACAGCGTTACCTACTGTTTTGGCTGGTGGTGCAGGAGTTATTTCTGTAATTGGGCAGGGTTTACCAAGTGAATTTTCTAAAATGATACACTTGGGAATGGAACAAAAAACAGCAGAGGCCTATGAAATGCATCATCGCTTGGAAGATGGAATGCATTTAATTTTTGAAGAGGGAAACCCAGCAGGAATCAAAGCAATTTTCGAATTTTTAGGTATTTGTAGTGCTCAGGTACGACTACCTTTAGTAAAAGCAAGTGATGCCTTAAAAGCTAAATTAAATTTCTTTGTTAAGAATTTTAACTCGGTGTCCGTTTAATAAAAGTCTTGCTTTTTTCTAAAGAACGTTAAATCTTCCCTAAAATAGTTGTGTTGAAGTGTATTCGCTTTACTTTAGCATTATAAAAAATGTTTTTTAAATCCAATTAGAATACTTAATTTTGCAAAATGTTTAGAAAATTGCGGGCTTTTTTTAGTGCATTAGTTTTATTATTAATTTTTACTTCGTGCAGTGATTACCAAAAGGTACTTAAAAACGAAGATATAAAGGCTAAATACGATTTAGCTGAAAAGTTATACGAAACCGAAGATTTTAAGCGTGCGAACGTTATATTAGAACAAATATCACCGAAATATATAGGAAAGCCACAAGGCGAGCGTGTAATGTTTTTCCTTTCAAATTCTTATTTTCAGACGAAGGACTATAGTAATTCAGGATATTATTTTGAACGTTTTTTAAAATCATACCCTAAGAGTGATAAAGCACAAGAAGCTGCTTTTTTAGGGGCTAAAAGTTATTATTTATTGTCTCCTAATTACTCTTTAGATCAAACGGATACGGACAAAGCGTTATTAAAGTTACAATTGTTCATTAATGAATATCCAAACTCTGAGTTTTTGCCACAGGCCAATGAAATGGCTCAAGATTTAACAGAGAAAAAAGAAAAGAAGGCTTTTGAAATTGCTAAACAGTTTACCAAGTTAGGGGAATTTTTTAAATTAGATTATTCTATTTCGGCCGCCGCTGCTTTAGATAATTTTATGTTAGACTTTCCTGGATCTGTTTACAAAGAGGATGCTCTTTTTTACAAACTTAAGGCATTGAGTAATCTAGCGCTGAACAGTTCAGAATTAAAAAAAAGACAGCGTTTAGGTGATGCGAAACAAGCCTACGATGTTTTGAAAAAGAATTTTCCACAAACTCAATTCGAGTCACAAGCAACGGATATTGTAGAGAAAATAAACAAAGAATTAGAAAATTATTCCAAATAAAAATATCTTTACCATGAATATGAACGATTTAAAAAATTCAAAAGCTCCTGTTTCAACAGTAACCATAAATAAAAATGAGTTTGATGCTCCTACTGGAAATATTTATGAAGCAATCTCTATAGCAGCAAAAAGAGCGGTTCAAATTAATTCTGAAATTAAAAAAGAATTACTTGAAAAATTAGAAGAATTTGCAACGTATAGCGATAGTTTAGAAGAGGTTTTTGAAAATAAAGAACAGATTGAAGTTTCTAAGTTTTATGAAAAATTGCCAAAAGCTCACGCACTAGCTGTTAATGAGTGGCTAGAAGATAAAATATACCACAGAAATACAGCTAAAGACTTACAGTAGATTATGTTAAGCGGAAAAAAAATACTTTTAGGTATTACCGGAGGTATTGCCGCTTACAAGTCTACCTTTTTAGTACGATTATTTATAAAAGCTGGCGCTGATGTTAAAGTTATTTTAACAGACAGCGCCAGCTCTTTTGTTTCTCCTTTAACGCTTGCTACACTTTCTAAAAATGCTGTTTTATCTTCTTTTGTGAAAGAAGACAATGATGGTATTTCTTGGAACAATCATGTAGATCTTGGCTTATGGGCCGATTTTATGATTATTGCTCCTGCAACTGCAAATACCTTATCAAAAATGGCTAGTGGGAGTTGTGATAATTTATTATTAGCAACGTATTTATCTGCAAAATGTCCTGTTTATTTTGCTCCTGCGATGGATTTAGATATGTACCAACACCCATCTACAAAAGTTTCTTTTGAAAAACTATCTTCCTTTGGGAATATTATGATTCCTGCTACATCTGGGGAATTAGCCAGTGGCTTGTATGGTGAAGGTAGAATGGCGGAACCAGAAGAAATTGTGACATTTATAAAGCAACATATCATAGAAGGTTTGCCTTTACGCGGAAAAAAAGTGTTAATTACTGCGGGTCCAACTTACGAAGCTATAGATCCAGTGCGGTTTATCGGAAATCATTCTTCTGGCTTAATGGGTTTTGAATTAGCAAAAGCTGCTGCACATTTAGGTGCTGAAGTTATTTTAATTTCTGGACCATCGCATTTAACTATTGAACATGATTTGGTACAACTATTTAGAGTAGTATCTGCTGATG
>JANQTG010000173.1:56006-85057 GCA_030731855.1 Cellulophaga sp.
GAAGAATTTAGACGCCATTATTTTAAACTCTTTAAACGATGAGGGAGCGGGTTTTGCAAAAAAAACAAATAAAATAACTTTTATAGATAAGAATTCTTCGATTAAAACGTTTGATTTAAAGACCAAAGCGGAAGTAGCTAAGGATATATTAAATCAGATAATAGAAAGACTACATGCTTAAGCATTTTTACTTATTTCTTATTACACTCTTGCCTTTTTTTGGTATAGGACAAGAAATTAATGCCGTAATTACAATTAATTCTGATCAGGTAAGTCAAACCAATCAACAAATATTTACCACTTTAGAACGCTCTTTAACAGATTTTGTAAATAAGACAAAATGGACAAACAGAACTTATAACGAGGTTGAAAAATTAAATGTTAGAATGTTTATAACGGTAACAGAATTTCAAAATGACCGTTTTAAAGCAAGTATTCAATTGCAATCATCTAGACCAGTTTATAATTCTTCTTATGAAAGTCCGGTTTTTAATTTTAAGGACAACCAATACAATTTTGAGTACACAGAATTTCAACCATTGGTTTTTAATGAAAATGTATTCGAATCTAATTTAGTAAGTGTAGTGGCGTTTTACAATTATATTATGTTAGGTATTGATGCTGACACTTTTGAATTAGAAGGAGGAACGGATTTTTACAGAAAAGCGCAGAATATTGTTACTCAAGCTCAAGGTGGAAATTCAGCAGGCTGGAGTCAAGATACAAAAGAAAGAACAAGGTTTGAGTTAGTTGATAATTTAATGTCAAATGCATTTAAAGAATATAGGGCTGTTATGTATAATTATCATAGAAAAGGTTTAGATATTTTAGCAGATAATAATAGTACAGGAAAACAAGTTATATCTGGTAGCATGCGTTTGTTAGAAACTTTGGTAAAACGTAGACCAAATGCTTTTTTAATTCAGACCTTTTTTGACGCAAAATCGGAAGAAATCCAAAATGTTTTTTCAGATGGTCCTAAGGTAGATGTAGTACAATTAAAAGATATATTAAATCGTATAGCACCTTTATATTCCAAAACTTGGAACGCCATTACCTATTAATTTTTAGCGTTTTTTTATAAAAAGGCATTCACGATGCATACAGTGATGAAACCTGTTATGCCCAAGATGGTGGTCATCATTGTCCATGATTGAAATGTTTCTTTCTCAGAAATTTTCAAATATTGCCCTACCAGCCAAAAACCACTATCATTTACGTGTGAAAAAATACTTGCACCTGAGGCTATCGAGATTACTAAACAAGCTAACTGTGCACTGTCATAATTAGTACTGACAAGTAAGGGGGCTACCAAACCAGCTGCTGTAATCATTGCGACTGTGGAAGATCCTTGAATGATACGCACTATTGCGGCACTTACAAAAGCAAAAGCTAAAATAGGGAAACCAATATTAGTTAATGAAGTAGCTAACAGTTCACCTGCGCCAGTATTGGTTAATACTTGTTTAAAAACCCCACCTGCACCCGTTAATAGAATGATAGTTCCGGCTGGTTCCAAAGATTTGCTGGTAATCTTAAAAAGTTTTTCTTTACTAATTTTCCTTTTGATTCCGAAAAAGTACCATGCCAATAAATTCGCAATAATTAATGCTGAAAACGGATGTCCGATAAGTTCAATAAAATTAAGTAGTCCTTTTGGGATATTTAGTATTAATCCACTACTAATAAAGGTGTTTAAAAGTATTAGGACGATTGGAACACTAATAATCCAAAGAGTTAAGCTTATGTTTGGTAGTTCTAAGTTTTCGTTTTTTGATAGTTCTTCTGGAGCCTCTACATGAATTTTTTTAGCAATATAGTTGCCAAAAACTAAACCACTCACTAGGGCTGTTGGTATACCTACAATAAATCCTATTAGAATAACCCAACCTAATTCTGCGCCAATAATTTCTGCAACCGCTATAGGGCCAGGAGTAGGAGGAATAAAAGCATGAGTAATAGCTAAACCTGCCAATAGTGGAATGGCATATAACAACAATGATTTTTTTGTTTTACGTTGTAAGGCATAAATCATTGGAACTAGAATGATAAAAGCAACATCAAAAAAAACAGGAATAGCAATTAGAAACCCCGAAACCACCATAGCAAGTGGCGCATTTTTTAGTCCGAATTTACGAATCATAAAATTCGCTATAGTTTTAGCACCGCCAGAATATTCTAAGATAGCACCAAACATAGCCCCTAAACCTACAACGGTAGCCACAAATCCTAAAGTGCTGCCCATGCCGTCTTTTACGGTATCAATAATTTCTTTAGCGTTTAAACCAGCAACCAATCCAACCGTAATACTGCCAATTAATAAGGCTATAAAAGCATTTATTTTAAGTCTTAGAATTAAGAACAATAAAATAGCAATGCCTAATACAACCGCTAATATTAATTGATTTTCCATTAGGTAATGTGTTTTTTTATCTTAGCAATAAGTAGTTCAGGAGCTAGTTCTACAGATAGGCCAATTACAGATTCAGAGTTGTTTGGTACTTCTAAAGCCTCAAACTGAGAAGTAAGTAAGTCAATAGGCATAAAATGATCTTTTCTAGTGCCCATTCGGTCTAAAATCAAATCAAAAGAACCTTCTAAAAATATAAAATAATGGTTGTTTAGATTTTCTTTTAAAATGCTTCTATAGCTTTTTTTTAATGCCGAGCAAGCGATAACGGCCCCGTTTTTATTATTAGCTAAGGCAACTGTATTCAATTTTAATAACCAGTCTTCTCTATCACTATCATTTAAAGGTTTTCCAGACGCCATTTTATCAATATTACTTTTTGGATGATAATCATCCCCATCAAAAAACGGAATACCTAAATCTTGTGCCAATAATTTTCCGATAGTAGATTTACCCGTTCCAGAAACTCCCATTACATAAAATATAAAACCTTCTTTATTTTTCATGGATATGATTTTCAATTTTCTCTATAATGTTATCGCAATTCTCGTCAAAATCTACCCAAATAGTTTCTTCGTTTTTTCGAAACCAGGTTAATTGCCGTTTAGCGAACCTTCTGGTATTTTTTTTGATTTCTGAAATAGCAAATTCTAAAGTAGATGAACCTTCAAAATAGCTAAATAATTCTTTATAGCCAACGGTTTGTAAGGCATTCAAGTCTTTATACTGAAGTAGCGATTTAGCCTCGTCAAGTAAGCCATTTGCAAGCATCATATCAACTCTTTGATTAATTCTATTATAAATTATCTCACGATCTGCGTCCATTCCTACGGTAATTACTTCAAAATTTCTTTTAACTTTTTCTTGAGTTAAAAAAGAAGAGTAGGGCTTCCCTGTTCCTAAACAAATTTCTAAGGCTCTTATAAGTCTATGTGGGTTTTGAAGATCTACTTTTTCATAATATGTAGGATCTTCTATTTTTAATCGCTCTTGAAGCGCTGTAATTCCCTCTTTTTCAAACTGTTGATTGAGTTGTAAGCGTATTTCTGATGCAATTTCTGGAAAATTATCTAAACCCTTGGTTATGGCATTAATGTATAAACCGCTTCCTCCAACCAAAATAAGCACTTCATGTTTCAGAAATAATTCTTCAATTTTCAGCATTGCTTCGCGTTCAAAATCGCCTACAGTATAAGGTTCTAAAACACTTTTATGTTGAATAAAATAGTGCGTAGCTTGCGACAACTCTTCTTTAGAAGGCACTGCCGTACCAATAGTCATTTCCTTAAAAAATTGTCTAGAATCTGCAGAAATGATAGCCGTATTGTAGTAAAGAGCTAAATCAATAGCTAGTTTAGTTTTACCAATAGCCGTTGGGCCAACAACAGAAATAAGTGTTTTTGTCATTCTAAAGAACTTCCGCAGTTATAGCAATGAGTGGCATCATCTCGGTGACCTTCTTTAGCGCAAGTTTTACAGGCTTGGGTATTTACATGTACATATTTACCTTCTTGAGCGCTCGTTGCACCATTAGCTTTTGTTTGTTTGCCAAACTCTACAGTTACAATACCTGTTGGCACCGCAATAACACCATAACCAACAAGCATAATAATCATAGCAATAAGCTGACCTTGAGGTGTTATGGGTGCAATATCACCGTAGCCAACTGTGGTAAGGGTAACAATAGTCCAATAAACACTGGTAGGTATGCTCGTAAAGCCTGCTTCTTCACCTTCTACTAAATACATTAAGGTGCCTAATATAATAGATACAATAGTTACAGCAAACAGAAAAACGGTAATTTTGGCTCTACTGGCTTTTAAAGCATTTTTTAGTTGTGATGCTTCTCCTAAAAAGCGAACTAGTTTTAAAATTCTAAAAATACGGAGTAGTCTAAAAGCTCTTAGAGCCAGTAATGCTTGTGAACCCGCTAAGAAATAGGTTAAATATAACGGAATAGTAGAAAATAAATCTATAATTCCGTAAAAGCTAAAAATATACTGGAATGGTTTTTTTATACTGATAACTCTTGCAATATATTCAATGGTAAAAAAAATGGTCACAATCCATTCTAGCGTTAAAAGTATTCCGTGATATTTAGCATCAATACCTTTTATACTTTCGAGCATCACCAAAATTACGCTTATGATGATCAAAATAATTAAAACAATATCGAACCATTTACCTAACGGAGTATCCGCTTCATAAATAATTTCATGAATTTTATTTTTCCATTTAACTTCTGATCCTTTATCTTTCAATTTTTATGGATTAAGTACTATAATACGTTTGACTTTTCTTTTTCTTAAATAAGTTTCTATAATATGATTGGTATTTGCATTACCATCCATAGGAGTTAAAATACTCTCTAAAATTTTAGGATTGTTAATTTGATAGTTTAAATCGCAAAAACCTAATCCTTTAAAGATACCATTTTTAATTAAAATGACACTCTGCTCGCCTAAAGCCCTGCCTTTATCAACAATAACGATATTTTTATTGTTTAAACTATATTTTTCAAGCACTTCTTGAACACGTTGATTATAACTTTCGGGAGTTTCTTTTTTTATACATGCGCCCAAACAAGTACCTTCATCAACTTTAGAACAACTAGTTTTGGCTTGTGAGAGTCCGTTTAGTTTATTACATAATTGAAACTCTTCTCTAACCGCATGCAGAAAGTTCTCCGCAGCTTCAAGACTATTAAAGGTGGTGATTCTTAAGTGAATGTTATTATTTAATTTTTCGGCTTTTAACTGTATATAGCCTTCTTCATTTGGAACAGCATAGACCGCAAAAGAAAAGAGCTTTCTTTTGTAATACGCGTTATATTTTGGTTTATTACGGATAAGCTCTTCGTTTTCTTTCAAAAGTGCCACTAGTTCATTACCTGTTTTTTCAAAGGTAACACTGCGCATTTCTTTTTGAATTTTACGAGCTCTGTTGCCGCTATTGGTAAAATACTGGTTAACCCTTTTTTTGATGTTGCTGCTTTTATTTAAAAGAATAATTTCCGCATCTTTATTATGCATATAAAAAACACCAATTTCTGAAGGTAAATCTTCCACGATATCTAATTGCCGTGGCGACAGTTCCCCTAGAGTTTCTGCTTTTACTACTGTTTTTATAATAGTTTTATCTAAATCTTTAGAAAGTAATAGTTTAAATAACTTTAAGGTGGCTAAAGCATCACCATTGGCTCTGTGGCGGTCACTTACTGGAATTCCAAGGGAACGCACCAACTTTCCTAAACTATAGGATTCTGCTTCTGGAAGTAATTTTTGAGCTAATTCTACCGTACAAATGGTTTTACGCTCAAAATTATAGCCTAGTCGCCTGAATTCTGTTCTTAAAATGCGATAATCAAATTGGGCATTATGTGCAATAAGTACACAATCTTCTGTAATTTCGATGATACGCTTAGCGACTTCGTAGAATTTTGGAGCGGTAGTCAGCATTTTATTGCTGATACCCGTAAGATTAACCACAAAAGGCTGAATGTCTTTTTCAGGATTTACCAAACTAATAAACTGATCGACAACCTCGTGTCCATCAAACTTGTGAATGGCTATTTCGGTAATACCTTCTTCGTTGTATTTACCTCCTGTAGTTTCAATATC
Organism: Cellulophaga sp.; assembly: GCA_030731855.1. Taxonomy (GTDB): domain Bacteria; phylum Bacteroidota; class Bacteroidia; order Flavobacteriales; family Flavobacteriaceae; genus Cellulophaga. Next base: position 62,037 of record JANQTG010000173.1, read on the forward strand.
TAATATGGCGTACATCAAATTAAATCAACATGCTGTTATTCGTAGTTAAAACGAATAGGTTTAGTAATTTTTGGTAAAGATACTTTTTCGCTTAAAAGTACGCTAGTGTGATGCTCTTTTTATCTACTTCCGAAAATACTACTGCCAATCCTGACCATAGTGCTGCCTTCTTCCATGGCAATTTTATAATCGCCACTCATCCCCATAGATAGAATTTTTATGGTAGAAAGTTTACTTTTAGCGGTATCAAACAGATTTTTCAACCCTTGAAATTCACTACGTACCTGAGCGTCATTGTCTGTAAAGGTTGCCATTCCCATTAATCCCGCTACCTCTATATGTTGCAAGGCTTTAAAATCATCACTTGCTAAAATTTCAAAAAGTTCTGTCTCGTCTAAACCAAACTTAGTATCTTCTTTGGCGATGTGTATTTGCAATAAACACGGAATAATTCTATCGTACTTTTTAGCTTGTTTGTTAATCTCTTTCAGCAATTTAAAGCTATCCACACCATGAATTAAATGCACATATTCTGCCATGTATTTTACTTTATTGGTTTGCACATGACCAATCATGTGCCACTCGATATCTTTAGGTAAATCTTCCCATTTCTGGGTCATTTCTTGTACTTTATTTTCTCCAAATATGCGCTGACCAGCTTCGTAGGCTTCTACTAAATCTGAATTGGGTTTAGTTTTGGAGACAGCCACAAGGGTTACGTTTTCGGAGATTGTTTTTTTTATGGTATGTAAGTTGTCTTTAATGGACATGGATTTATTTTAGTTGTTCGTTGTTCGTTGTTCGTTGCATGTCTTGGTTTGTTGAGCTTGTGCTTTGTATTTTTCACTTAATACTTAGTACTTTTTACTTCGTTTTTTAAACCAGAAACTTTTTAGTTCTTCCTTTTGATGCTAGGGAGCTTTTAGTACGTATAAAATCCTTGTCCGGATTTCACCCCTAATTTCCCAGCCATGACCATATTGACTAGCAAAGGACAAGGCGCATATTTAGGATTTTTGAATCCATCGTGCATCACATTTAAAATCGATAGGCAAACATCTAAACCAATAAAATCAGCCAATTGTAAAGGACCCATGGGGTGCGCCATACCTAATTTCATGACCGTATCAATTTCTTCTACACCAGCAACGCCGTTGTATAAGGTTTCAATAGCTTCATTAATCATCGGCATTAGAATTCTGTTGGCCACAAAACCAGGATAATCTTTAACCTCAGTCGGAGTTTTACCTAGTTGTTGAGAAAGTTCCATAATGGTTTTTGTAACGGCATCAGACGTGTTGTAGCCCCTAATAATTTCGACCAATTTCATAATCGGTACTGGGTTCATAAAGTGCATACCAATTACTTTATCTGCGCGTTTGGTCACCGAGGCAATGTGGGTAATGGAAATAGAAGAAGTATTAGTGGCTAAAATAGTATCCGCATCACAAACGTCATCTAAATTCTTAAAGATTTTCAGTTTTAAGTCCAAGTTTTCTGTCGCAGCCTCTACGACTAAATCCATATTTTTCACCCCTTCATTGAGTGCTGTAAAGGTTTTAATATTCGCTATGGTGGCTGTTTTATCTGCTTCGGAAATTTTTTCTTTGGCGAGCATACGATCTAAATTTTTAGTAATCGTAGCGATGCCTTTTTCTAAAGATTCACTTGAAATATCAATTAAATGAACCTTAAATCCGTTTTGGGCAAAAACGTGTGCGATTCCGTTTCCCATGGTGCCTGCTCCTATTACTGCTATGTTTTTCATTTTTTAATGCTTTATGCTATAAGCTGTATGCTTTAAGCTTTTTTTATATTTTATGATAATTAAACTAATTTGTATTTCTGGTTTCGTAGTTTTAAGCGTAAAGCCTTTATTGTCTTAATACTTTGTACTTAATACTTTATACTTTTTTTGACTACTGTCTACTTACTGCCGACTACCGACTAAAAGAAGCAATGACCTGCAACGCCACTCGCAAGGCATTCGTACCTTGCTCTAAACTAACCACAGGCGTTGTGTTATTATTAATGGCATCGGCGAAAGTTTCGAGTTCGTCTAAAATGGCATTGTTATTTTCCACATCGGGATTTTCAAAGTAAATCTGTTTTCTTACGCCCTCAGCGTTTTGTAGAATCATATCAAAATCTCCGGGAGTTTCTGGTGCATCTTTCATTTTCACCACTTCAACTTTTTTCTCTAGAAAATCGACAGAGATATAGGCATCTTTCTGAAAAAAGCGAGATTTACGCATGTTTTTTAAGGAAATTCTACTTGCCGTTAAATTAGCCACACAGCCATTTTCGAACTCTATTCTAGCATTCGCAATATCGGGAGACGTACTCAAGACTGATACACCGCTGGCATTAATTTGCTTTACTTTAGAATTTACAACACTTAAAATCGCATCAATATCATGAATCATCAAATCTAACACCACCGGAACATCGGTACCACGAGGGTTGAACTCTGCCAAACGGTGTGTTTCAATAAACATAGGGTTTTGTATGTTGTCTTTTACTGCCGAGAAAGCGGGATTAAAACGTTCTACATGCCCTACTTGACCTTTTACGCCATGTTTTTTCTCTAGAAAAAGTAATTCTTCGGCTTCTTCTAGAGTATTAGTGATGGGTTTTTCGATAAATACATGTCGCCCTTTTTCCATGGCTTTTTTAGCACAATCGAAATGGGAAAGGGTTGGGGTTACAATATTTACTACATCAACGGCATCAATCAAGGTATTAATATTATCAAAATATTTATAACCAAATTCATCAGCAACCTTTTTACCGTTAATGGCATCAGGGTCATGAAAACCGACTAAAATATATTTTTCAGATTGGTTGAGTAAACGTAAATGAATTTTTCCTAGATGACCAGCACCAAGCACTCCGACTTTCAGCATAACAAATGTTTTTTCAAAAATAAGCATACTAAACGCTAAATGCAATGGGAATTTCAATCAAAAAAAGTACTTACCTAATCTCAAATAATTGGCACTTAAAATGGAAGTTTTGATCTCTTTGAAGACATTCCCTGAGCGTATCCGAATTGATATCTTAAGAAAAATAAGGGCGTTACAAAACTTTTATTTCCTTTTTGATGAAGTCTTGATTACCTTAGCCATTCCAAATTCAAACCAAATTGAAAGATACCCTCAAACACAAAGGAATGCGCAATAAATTGGCTGAAATTCTAGTCGATAAAGGCATAGATGCTACTAAAGTTTTAGACGCTATAAAAACCATTCCACGTCATTTATTTTTAGACAGTAGTTTTGAGGATCATGCGTATCAAGATAAAGCATTTCCTATAGGTGCCGAGCAAACTATTTCTCAGCCATTTACAGTAGCTTTTCAAACACAGCTTTTAGAGGTGAAACCTAATGATGAAATTTTAGAAATTGGAACAGGTAGCGGCTACCAAACAGCTGTTTTGTTGCATTTAAAAGCTAAAGTTTTCACGATAGAACGTCAACAGGAATTATTTAAAAAAACGAAATTATTTTTCACAAAAATGGGTTACAGACCTAAAAAAACCATTTTTGGCGATGGCTATATTGGTTTGGCTTCTGAGGCTCCTTTTGACGGAATTATTGTAACTGCTGGAGCACCTTATGTGCCAAACCCTTTACTAGCGCAATTAAAAATAGGAGGTAGGCTTGTGATTCCTGTAGGTATTGATGAACAGATAATGACGCTTTTTATAAGAAAATCAGAAAAAGAGTTTGAGAAAAAGGAGTTTGGTTCTTTTCGTTTTGTGCCGATGCTAGAAGATAAGAATTAGTCTTTTGTAGCACGCTCTAAACGATCATTAATAGATTTACCTAGTCCAAAATCAGGGAAGAGTTCCGCTACAATCATATCTAATTCTAAACCATCCAAATCATGTAGCGTTTGGTATAGTTTTGAAGTAGCTTCTTTTAAATCTTTCTTTTCAGAAAGTAGTACCAACTTTTTAATATTTGGTGCTAAAACCTTCTTTGAAAAAGTAATAACACCAATTCTTTTGTTGGGATAGTCTTTAATAAAAAGCGCAACATCTTTTACTAAAAATGTTTTAGTGGATGGTGCATAATGCCGCTCTAACATTCCAGGTGCATTAGGCGCTATTTCTTTCTTATTTTTTACTTTTATTTCTCCAATTACAGCAGTGATTTCTTCTATAGAAATAGACCCAAGACGGTACAATACGGGTTCATCATTTTCAAAACCTATGATGGTCGATTCTATTCCGTTTTCGCAAGAACCACCTTGTAACACCATTTTTATGGAATCTTTAAAATAGTTTTCTACGTGAGCGGCACTAGTGGGACTAATACTCCCAAACGGATTAGCACTTGGAGCAGCTAATGGAAAAGCTAATTTTTCTAATAATTGTAGGGTGACAGCGTGATTAGGAATTCTAACGGCAACTGTATCTTTTCCTGCAGTAACTAAATCAGGAATATTCGATTTTTTCTTTAAAATAAGTGTTAAAGAACCGGGCCAAAAAGCTTTGGCAAGTTTTTTAGCTTGTTCAGGAAATTCACTGACCAATGCTTCTACTTTTTCAATGGAATTTGTGTGAACAATCAAGGGATTAAAATGAGGTCTTTTCTTTACCTTAAATATCTTCTGAATTGCTTTTTCGCTAAAAATATTTCCAGCCAAGCCATAAACTGTTTCTGTTGGTATTGCTACCACATCATCGTTTTCTAAAAGTTGTTTTGCTTTTAAAATATCATTAGAAATAATGGTCATGTAAAACTATTTTGGCACAAGATTAAGAGGTTATATTTTTAATTTTAATTGATATTGTTTTCGAACTCGTTGTTTAAAGAGCATAAACTAATTATTAAAATCTTTCTTAATCCGGTCTAAATTTTTCTTATTGTCGCGATCTTTAATGGTTTCTCGCTTATCATATAACTTTTTACCTTTTGCCAAGGCAACATTTATTTTTGCTAAACCTCTGTCGTTTATAAATAGGTTAAGAGGTACAATCGTTAATCCTGTATTTTTAACCTCTTTCTCTAATTTTTTTAACTCGCCACGATTCAAAAGTAATTTGCGCTCAGCTTTTGGCGCGTGGTTGTAGTGCGTACCGTGAGAGTATTCATCTATTTGCATGTTAATGATGAAGAGTTCTCCTCGTTCATTAAATTCACAAAAACTTTCAGAAATAGAGGCTTTGCTTAAACGAATAGATTTTATTTCTGTACCTGACAAAACCAATCCGGCAGTGTAGGTGTCCAGAATTTCAAAATCGAATCTGGCTCTTTTATTTTTAATATTTATCTTCTTCTGTATCACATCGACAAAAATAATAACAATTGAACGATAAACAATTGGTATTTTAGACAGAATTAAAAATACTTGACCATATTTGTAATGTTCATTTTATAACTGGACTAAAAAATAAAATTTATGAAGTTTTTGTGTCTATTTTTTATCTTATTTTTTATATTTTCTTGCAAAGAAACTCCTGAAAACCGGTTAACAGCTAAGCAAATAATAGATAAGGCTATCGAGGTTTCTGGCGATGATTTATACGAAAAAAGTACTATCGAGTTCAATTTTAGAGATAAAAGCTATGTATCAGAAAACAGTGGTAGCATTTTAAAGCGAATTTTTGAAAGCGAATCTCGGCAATATACCGATGTTAAAAATAAGAATAGTTTTAAGCGCTATATTGATAATCTACAGATAGAAATTACAGATTCGTTAGCCACTGTTTATAGTAATTCTGTTAATTCAGTGCATTATTTTGCGCAATTACCATATCATTTAAACGACGCTGCAGTAGTAAGTAAACTATTGGATGAAGACCAAATAAAAGGCAAAAATTATTATGTAGTTCAGGTTACTTTCGAAAAAGCAAACGGTGGCGATGATTATAGTGATACTTATTTGTATTGGATTAACAAACAGACCTTTAAGCCCGATTATTTAGCGTATGATTTTCATACGGATGGAGGAGGAGTTCGTTTTAGGGCCGCCTATAACGAGCGATATATAAACGGAATACGTTTTGTAGATTATAAAAATTATAAACCTAAAAATAATAATGTTGGTATTTCTAAAGTGATAGATTTATTTAAAAATGACCAATTAGAATTTTTATCGGATATTCAATTAGAAAATATAAAGGTTACACTTGTAGATTAGTCCATTTTTAAACGCATATCGGTAGCTTTACCATCTATTATGCGAACAATAAATAAACTGCTATTATCATAATCGTCCAAATCTTTGTACTTGTCTTCATCTATCATTTTATTTACAAATTCAGGTATGGTATTGCTGTGGCCCACAACAAGCACATCGGTTCCAAGATTCGAATTTTTGAACTCCTGAATATCTAAACTAGCAGGATCGTAAGTTTTTACAACTAAATCTTTACTAACCGCCGTTGGTGCCGCCGTCATTTTTGTTCTTTCATAATCTGTACTATATACGGTAGTTAAGGGTATTTCACTAAAGACTCTTTCCCAACGGATAGCTCTTCCTAGACCTTCTTGATTTAATTCAGGATCTTTATTTTCAGGATCATTACGATCTTTTTCGGCATGCCTAATAAAATAAAAAGTAGAAATAACAGGGTTTGTGTTTTGTTGTTCTATTATTATTTTTTCATCTTCTTTACAGCTTGTCACAGCAAGTAGAATAATAGATAGGATAAAAAATTGAATCGTTTTCATTTTAAAATATCATTAAATTTAAAAGCAGATTATGTAACTAAACTAGTTTTTTTACTAATTAATTTCTTTAGTAAAATATTCATCTATGTAATAAATATAACACATATTTTATCGATATAGTATTTAGGATTCTATTTTTTAAATTTTGAACTAGTTAAGACCACTGTAATCCTTTTAAAATATGGGCAGTTATGATTATGAACCGATATGTTATAATGTTAGTAAATAATTTTTTTATAGGTGTGTAATAGGTTGCAGATAGTCGCAAAGGTTTTTATCTTGCAGTCTTTAAAGTACACATAATTAATACGTAGCAAAACCTAATAAATAAAAAGTAGAAAACAGCAAAAATGAATAGTAAAATAGATCAGTTAGCGGCAGATAATATAAGAGCTTTAGCCATATCAATGGTAGAAAAAGCAAATTCAGGACATCCAGGTGGCCCTATGGGAGGTGCAGATTACATGCACATTCTCTATTCTGAATTTTTTAATTATGATCCTTCGGATATGAGATGGCCTTATCGTGATCGTTTTTTTATGGATGCTGGGCATTTATCACCACTAATGTATGCACAATATAATTTATTAGGAAATTATTCTAAAAGTGATTTACAAAACTTTAGACAATGGGGTTCTGTAACGCCTGGTCATCCAGAAGTTGATGTAAATAGAGGCGTTGAAAATACTTCTGGACCTTTAGGACAAGGGCATACTATGGGCGTTGGAGCGGCTATAGCTGCGAAATTTTTACAAGCACGTTTTGGTACATGGATGAATCATAAAATATATGGTTTTATTTCTGATGGCGGTGTTCAAGAAGAAATTTCACAAGGAGCCGGAAGAATTGCTGGTCATTTAGGCTTGAGTAATTTTATTATGTTTTATGATTCTAACGACGTTCAACTTTCAACAAAAACAGACGAAGTTACTTCAGAAAATACAGCTATGAAGTACGAAGCTTGGGGCTGGAAAGTAGTTACTATTGATGGGCATAATCACTCAGAAATCAGGCAAGCCTTAAAAGATGCTACTGCTGAAACAGAAAAACCTACTTTAATTATTGGTAAAACCATAATGGGTAAAGGCTGTGTAACAGCCACTGGCGAAATGTATGAAGGCCATACCGAATTACACGGAAAACCAATTGGAGATACAGGAGCAGATTTTGTAAAAACTTTAGAGAATTTAGGCGCTAACCCTAAAGATGAATTTGCCATTTACGATGATGTAGCTGCGGCGTATAAAGACATCATCAAAAGAAAAATACAAAATGCTCAAGAAAAAAAGCAAGTAATTGCGGCCTGGAGAAAAGATAATGAAGCTTTATCAACAAAATTAGACGGATTTTTAGCGGGTAAACTACCAGAATTAGATTTTGAAAGTATTGAAAACAAAGCAGGATTAGCCACAAGAGCAGCTTCTGCAAATGTTTTAGGATACCTAGCAGGTAAAGTTGAAAACATGATAGTTTCTTCTGCCGATTTATCAAATAGTGATAAAACAGACGGGTTTTTAAATAAAACACATTCGCTACAAAAAGGAGACTTTACAGGTTCATTCTTGCAATCAGGAGTTGCCGAATTAACTATGGCAGCCATCGCAAACGGAATTGCTTTACACGGAGGTGTAATTCCGGTAGTAGCAACATTTTTTGTCTTTTCTGATTATATGAAACCGGCGATTCGTTTGAGTGCCATTCAAGAACTACCCGTTAAGTTTGTATGGACACATGATGCTTTTAGAGTAGGAGAAGATGGGCCAACACATCAACCAATAGAGCAAGAAGCACAAATTCGATTGTTAGAAAAGTTAAAAAACCATAGTGGAGACAATAGTTTTGTAGCCTTACGACCAGCAGATTCAGCAGAGACCGTAGTGGGCTGGAAAATGTTGTTAGAAAACGATAAAGTGCCTTCTGGATTAATTTTATCTAGACAAGACATTAAAGATCTTCCAGCAGTTGGATCGTCAAGATATTCTGACGCTTTACAGGCTGAAAAAGGTGGTTATTTAGTTCAAAAAACAGCTGATGCAGATATTACTTTAATTGCTAATGGTTCAGAAGTTGCCACTTTAATTGAAGCCGCTAAATTATTGACCGATAAAAAAGGATTAAAAGTAAATATAGCGTCTATCATTTCAGAAGGTTTATTTAGAAATCAGTCTAAAGCATACCAAGAGAGTGTTATTTTAAAAGATAAACCTGTATTTGGTTTAACCGCAGGTTTACCTGTAAACTTAGAAGCTTTAGCAGGGCCACACGGAAAAGTATTTGGTTTAGATCATTTTGGATATTCGGCACCAGCTAACGTATTAGATGATAAATTCGGATTTACAGGTGAAAAAGTGTATGAAGAAGTTATCAGTTTTTTAGGATAGTGTTCTGAACACAAATAGTTTAAAAAAAGGGTCAAGACTATACGTTTTGACCCTTTTTTAGTACTATACTTTTAAGCGTTTTTCTCAGTATCGATTGGTATGGTAAAGTAAAAAGTAGTTCCTTCATTTATCGTTGAATTTACGCCGATTTCTCCTTTATTTTTTTCGACCATTTCTTTACAAAGCAATAGTCCTAAGCCAGTACCTTTTTCATTATTTGTGCCGTAAGTACTTTTTAAGGCAGAATTATCAGTAAACAAGTCTTTTAGAACTTCAGGAGTTATCCCGACACCATTATCCGAAACTGCTATTTCCCATTTTTCATTTTTCATTTTTGCCGAAACTATTATCTCCCCATTAAGTTTTGTAAACTTAATTCCATTATTTAGTAAATTTCTTACCACAAGATTAAACTGATTAACATCAGCGAAAGCAAAAGCATTTTCAGTTATTTTATTTTCAATTCTAATTTGTTTTTGATTGGCATTTTCTTGAAGAAGCTGTATATTTTTTTGAACTTCTTCTTTTAAATTAAAAATATCAGCATGGTTTACAAAACCATTCATTTGAGATTTACTCCATGAAAGTAAATTATTAAGCGTAAAAGACATTGCATCTACATCATTATACAATTTAGGTACAAAATCTAGAAACTCACTTGGGGTAATACTACCAACTTTAATTAAAAGTAATAAGTTTTTTAAACCGTTAATCGGAGATTTTAAATCATGACTTATAATAGAAAATAACTTTTCTTGTGTTTCATTTGCATACAATAAACTTTTTTGACTTTCTTCTAAAGTAATGGCTTTTTCATTTAATTCAGTGTTAAGTTTGTTTACTAAATTATTCTTTTTGTAGATATAAAAAGAAACTAAAATAGCAAAAGCCACGGCCATTAAACTATACATAATATAGTTTTCTTGCTGCGCTAAAGCCTTATCAGTGGCTTGTTTTAATTTATCTTGTTCTTGTTGAAAAGATGTTTTAGCCTTTAGCATTGTCAAGGCATTTTTTTTATCTTTTAAAGCAGAACTATCGGTTATTGTTTTTAATTTTTCTAAATATTTTAAAGCCAATTCATCGTTTTTTTTGACTTTGTTAACTTTGTATAGAATTTCTGTGAGTGATATTATACCAGCTTGGTAATTTTGTTTCTCTGCAGTTGCTAGTCCCTCGAGAGCAAAGACCTCTGCATTTTGGTAGTCATTAAGTTGTAGATGTGCCTTAGCTATTCCGCTTAATAAATCAGCTTTTCTTACCTTATCCTCCAGTTTTTCGTGACTTTTTTTACTCAGTTCAAAATATTTTAAGGCTTCTTCAGGATTGTTTTTTTCTAAATATAAATCACCTTTTGTTATGTAAGCAAAGGATAGCCATTCTTTTCGGTCTAAATATTGGAATTCTGGAATACTTTTGTTTAAATGATAAAGGGCCTTTTCAAAATTTTTATTTTTAACCTGTAGATAGCCTAAATTACTATTTATTACGGCGGTATTAAATCTACTATTATTTTTTTCTCCTAAGATTAAAGCTTTTTCATAGTAAGGTAATGCTTCTTGAATGTCTCCTAATAATAAAAATAGGGTGGCTAAATTTGTCATTAGCTTAATCTCATTAAATACATCCTTATTTCTTATGCTTATCGGTATTGCCTTATTATATAGTTTATATGCCTCCTCATAGTCTTCGACTTGTAGTTTTTGTAAAGCTTTAACATTATATGCGAATAAAAGAGTAGAGTCGGCTTTAATTTCCATACAAAGTTGAATTGCCTCGTCTAATTGATCTAAATATTTCTGTTTTTGGTTTGAAGTTAAACTTGAAGATAAAGCTAAATTTATGTAAGCTGCTGCTTTTCCTTTTTTATAATTTATTTTGTTACTTAATTCCAGTGCTTCATTACTTAATAATACTACACTATCATAATTTGAATAAACGACTTTGAATGTTAGTTTATTTATAAGATTAATATAAATTGTATCTTTTTTGTAATCATTTTTCTCAGCTTTGTAGGAATTTATTTGTTTAATAAGAAAGGTCTTTTTTTCTTGCGCACAGGTAAGATTTATTCTAGAAAAGAATAGTACAAGAAACAAGCTGATAATTTTTAAATAGTTAAAAATCATAATTGGACTTAAGTAATTAAACAATTAAGATAGCTTAATAATAATAATTTTGTTTTTTTTGATTATTTTTTTTTTCAAAAAAACTTGTTTCAAAAAACTAGAAGAATAAAAAAAATGATATTTTTTTAAATTAATGAATTTAAACATATTATAACAAAAAAAAGTAAATTATTTCTTGCGAAACTAGAGAACTTTATAAAAATAAGAATTTCTTCTGGGGTGTAGTACCTAAAACTTATCAAAAACTATAGATTAAATCATCTAGAATACTAGTTATATTTTTTTTACTTTTTAATCTCATTATTAATTAAATGCTCTAAATAAGTAATTGTATTTAATAAATATTTACGATCTTCTGTGATGGTTGCCATAGCTATTGCTCCTTGAATCATAGTAAACATTTGTTTCGCAAATTGTAGTGGAGTAACAGGTAGTTTAATTTCACCATTCTTTACGCCATTCTCTAAGACTAGTGCAATTTTCCCTTCTAATGTTTTAATAGTTTCTCTTGAAGCTGCTGCTAATAACCTATTATTATATTTGGCATCAACACCAACATTTAAAATGGGACAGCCTCCCATAACTTCACTAAATTCGTTGTAATGTCTATAAAAATTAGTAAGACTAAATATTTTCTGTAGGCAAGTACCATTAACGGCTAATTTTTCTTCTATGGCACTTAATAGCTTTTTACTATTGTACTCAAAGGCAGCCAAAGCTAGAGCTTCTTTATTCTCAAAATTACCATATAAAGCACCTTTGGTTAAGCCTGTAGCTTCTGTTAAGTCGCTCATACTTGTACCTACATAGCCTAATTTATTAAATATAGGTGCAATTGTTGAAATAATGTATTCTGTTGTTTTTTCAGCTTTTGTCGTCATGGTGAAAGAATTTACTACGAATATAAAAAATTAATATACTGCATGGTATATATTAAGACAAAAAAATATCCTTTTGAAGATTTTCAAAAGGATATTTGTAATTTTTAAAAGTAATATATGTTAGTCGATTTCTGTTTGATTTCTAAAAACCAGTTCATTATTAAACGAATCTATTAACACAACGCTATCAGCCGTGATATTACCACTTAATAACTCTTTCGATAGGGTATTTAAAACCTCTTTCTGAATGACTCTTTTAATAGGTCTGGCTCCATATTGAGGATCATACCCTTTTTCAGCCAAGTAGGTGATGGCATCATCTGTAGCATCGATCGTAATGTTTTGCTGTGCTAACATTTTTTTTAATTGCGCTAATTGTAATCCTACTATTTTAGTGATATCTTTTTTGCTCAATGGCGTAAACATTATAATATCGTCAATACGGTTTAAAAACTCAGGACGAATAGTTTTACGCAATAAACCTAAAACTTCTACACGAGCAGCTTCAGTAGCACTATAAATGTCTTTATTATTTTCAAACTTTTCTTGAATGATATGACTTCCCATATTACTTGTCATGATAATGATGGTATTTTTAAAGTCCGCAACTCTACCTTTATTATCCGTTAATCTTCCTTCGTCTAAAACTTGAAGTAATACATTGAAAGTATCAGGATGCGCTTTTTCAATCTCATCTAAAAGCACTACCGAATACGGTCTTCTTCGAACTGCTTCGGTTAGTTGTCCGCCTTCATCATATCCTACATATCCAGGAGGTGCTCCAACTAATCGACTTACGGAATGACGCTCTTGGTACTCGCTCATATCAATACGGGTCATGGCATTTTCATCATCGAAAAGGTAACTAGCTAAGGTTTTTGCTAATTCAGTTTTACCAACTCCTGTGGTTCCCAAAAACAAAAAGGATCCAATGGGGCGCTTAGTATCTTGTAAGCCAGCTCTACTTCTTCGAATAGCATCAGAAACAGCCTGAATGGCTTCTTCTTGACCAACTACTCTTTTATGTAAAACATCTTCTAATTGCAACAATTTTTCGCGTTCACTCTGGAGCATTTTTGTTACTGGAATTCCTGTCCATTTCGCAACAACTTGTGCAATATCTTCGCTGGTAACCTCTTCTTTAATCATGGTATCGCCTTCTTGTTGTTTGTCGAGTACCACCTGTAATTTTTCTAGCTTTTCTTGCGCATCTTTAATTTTGCCATAGCGTAATTCTGCTACTTTGCCATAATCACCATTGCGTTCCGCACGTTCAGCTTCTAGTTTAAAATCTTCAATATCTTGCTTTGTTTTTTGAATTTCATCAACCACCGTTTTTTCACTTTCCCACTTCGCAAAAATTTCGTTTCGTTCTTCTTTTAAATTCGCTACGTCTAGATTTAATGATTTTAATTTTGTTTTGTCATCTTCTCGCTTAATAGCTTCTACTTCAATTTCAAGCTGCATTATTTTACGATCTAAAACATCTAGAGCTTCAGGTTTAGAATTGATTTCCATTCGCAATTTGGCTGCGGCTTCATCAATTAAATCAATAGCTTTATCAGGTAAAAACCTATTGGTAATATAGCGTTGCGATAATTCTACAGCAGAAATAACGGCTTCATCTTTAATTCGTACTTTGTGGTGTGCTTCGTACTTATCTTTAATTCCTCTTAAGATAGATATAGCACTTTCCGTGTCTGGTTCATCCACTACAATCTTTTGAAATCTACGTTCTAGTGCTTTATCTTTTTCAAAATATTTTTGATATTCGTCAAGAGTTGTTGCTCCAATAGCTCTAAGTTCACCACGAGCCAAAGCAGGTTTTAAAATATTAGCGGCATCCATTGCGCCTTGTCCGCCACCAGCACCTACTAAAGTATGTATTTCATCAATAAAAAGTACAATATTTCCGTCAGACGAGGTTACCTCTTTAATTACCGCTTTTAAACGTTCTTCGAACTCTCCTTTATATTTTGCACCTGCAATTAGCGCACCCATATCTAAAGAAAAAATGACTTTATCTTTAAGGTTTTCCGGTACATCACCTTGCACAATTCTATGTGCCAAACCCTCGGCAATAGCGGTTTTACCCACACCAGGTTCGCCGACTAGCATAGGATTGTTTTTAGTTCTGCGAGATAAAATTTGCAAAACTCTGCGAATTTCTTCATCACGACCAATAACAGGATCCAATTTGCCTTGATCTGCCATTTCATTTAAATTTTTAGCGTATTTATTCAAAGAATTATAGGTATCTTCGGCGCTTTGAGAAGTTACTTTACCGCCTTTTCGGAGTTCATCAATCGCTAGTTTAAGATGTTTTTCAGTTACACCTTGATCTTTTAAAATTTGTGAAATTTTACTTTTAGAATTAAATATCGCAAGTAAAAGATGTTCTATAGAAACATATTCATCTTCCATTTTCTTTGCAATAATGCTAGCCTCATTCAAAGTTTTACCAGCTTCTCTAGAAAAACTCAATTCGCCTCCTGTAACTTTTGGAAAACTCTCTAATTCTTTGGTTACAATTTCGGCTACTAAAGCCATATTTACATTTAGTTTTTTAAGAATAAATGGCGTTACATTTTCGTCAACTTGTGTAATGGCTTTAAATAAATGTTCATTTTCTATTTGCTGATGCCCCATTTCTTGAGCCATTTGCTGCGCAAGTTGAACAGCCTCTTGCGATTTTATAGTAAAATTATTAATGTTCATATATAAAGTTTTTATGTTATTGTTTACTTTTGATAGCTAAAGGTCAATAATCTTACCAATAAAAAATAAAAGACATTTTGTCGCTTAAAGCTAGTAATAGCAAGACATTTCGGCAGTTTGTAAGTTTTTTGAGGTAAACCGACCTATCGTAAAATAAGAAAAGAATGGGATTATTTAATAGTTTGTTTGGAAGTAACAATTCGGAAGAGAAAAAAGAAATAGCAGCTTTACCTTGGATTAATTTAACATCATTAGATCAATTAGAAGAAATAGCGATGAATTCCAAAGGAAAACCTCAGATTATCTTTAAACATTCCACCACTTGTGGAATTAGTAGAATGGTGATGAATACGTTTAAGAGTACTTATAATCTAACAAGAGAACAAGCAGACTTGTACTATTTAGATCTGCATAGTTACAGAGAGGTATCAAACGAAACAGGTATTAAATTTCAAGTGATGCACCAATCACCTCAATTATTAGTAATAAAGAATGGTACTGCAGTGGCTCATGCTTCCCATGGTGAAATTAATGAGCTTAATGTTTCTTCATTAGTCTAATATTTTATTATTCTATACGCTATTGGTGGTATTGTTTCATAAAAAAGCCTTCAAATAAATTCATATTTGAAGGCTTTTTTAAGAGTCTTTTTGTTTATCTAAACTGTTGCCTTGAAACTATACTTTTTAAGCGTGCTTTTAGATCTTCACCAGCATCGTAAACCATATTTTCATTACT
The DNA here is from genome assembly GCA_030731855.1 of Cellulophaga sp. Taxonomy (GTDB): domain Bacteria; phylum Bacteroidota; class Bacteroidia; order Flavobacteriales; family Flavobacteriaceae; genus Cellulophaga. The sequence continues at coordinate 77,567 of JANQTG010000173.1, forward strand.
AGGAAAAGGAACGGCAGCTAATCCGAGAAATGAAATTAAATCATTATCTAAAGCTAATTTATCTCCGTCATACCTAGCATAAATATGTTCAAACACAAATTCGCTCGTTAGTGGATATGAATTTATTTGTTGCTTTGTATTTAAATCATTAAAGCTCACAATACCTGCCACTTGAACTGCTTTGAATTGGGTAAACTGATAATAATCGGCCTTTATAGTTTTAAACTTATCGATTTTTATTTTATTCCCTAAACTATCTTTCACTTGGTTTCCGTTACGATCTTGCGCATACGTAAATCCGTCTTTAACTTGTTTTTCTTTACTTATTTGTTTTTCTCTAACCTGTTCTGGTGTAATATTTATGTCTCTAAATACCACATTCATTTCATAATCATAATTTATATTTTTAAGCGAATTAGTGTGGTATTCTGTCCATAAATTATTTAAACCGTAGGTATTAAAATTTAATAATTCTTCTTCTAAACGAGCAGGAATTATCTGTTCCGTATCATTAATAAGTTGAACCTGTACGTAATCTAAACCTTTTTGATGTGCTTCTTGAATTTTACTAGCCACATCTTTATAATTCGGATTTATTTCATCTAAATACTTTAAATCGTCATACGCCTGGCGGTAGTCGTTTTTTTGTATTGCATTTGCCAATAAATTGGTAGCGCTAGCATATAAATGGTCAGAAAGGTTATTTTTTGCTGCTATTATTTTAGTATCATAATCTGTAAATTTAAATTTAGCATCACGATTTTCTTCAATTATAGCCAAAGGCAGTAGAGGTTTAATGCGTTCTTCTATGGTACTTAAATTAAGATATCCATTATAAATTTTTTCGAAGTTAGCAGGATTCCCACTTTTTTGCAGAAATGATATTTCCCTTAATTCTCGCTCTGTATTTTTTTTAAATGCTTCCTCTAATAACAAAACAAAAGGTTGATTTCCCTTTTTTGTTTTATTTTCTACAAGATTATCCAAAGCTTTATAAATAGCGTTTTCATAATTACCAGCATTTAAAGCTTCTTGAGTTTTTTTTACGCCAGAACAGGCGATAAAAAACAGCATACTGGTTGAGAGTAAAACTTTTTTCATATAAATTTATTTATTAGTTTCATTAAGCTATTTTCAATAGCCGTGCCACAAATTTATATAGCTAACGTTTTTCTGTTCTTTATAGTATTTTAAGGTGCTTTAAAATAAATCGGTATTACTTATTTTTCTTTGGTTGGTAAACGGGTAATATTTTTGTAGCTGCTTCTCCAAAACCTATTCTAACGCCATCTTTTTTACAAAATCCTTTTATGATTACCGTATCATTATCTTCGATAAATTTACGTGTGCTTCCATCATTTAAAGCAACATTGTTTTTTCCTCCCCAACTAAGTTCAAGCATAGAGCCATAAGATTCGGGTGTTGGGCCAGATATTGTACCACTTCCCATCATGTCTCCGCTATTTACACTACAACCATTAATTGTATGGTGGGCTAATTGCTGGGCCATAGTCCAATACATATATTTAAAGTTAGACTTTGTTATGGTTGTCGATGTTCCGTTTTCTGTAACGAGTGCTACCTCTAAATGAATATCGTATGTTTTTTTATCTTTCTGACGCAAATAAGGCAGTGGTTCAGGGTCTTGTTTGGTGCTTTCCACTTTAAAAGGTATTAAAGCATCCATAGTTACGATCCAAGGTGACATGGTCGAAGCAAAGTTTTTTGAAAGGAAAGGCCCTAAAGGCACATATTCCCATTTTTGAATATCTCGTGCACTCCAATCATTAAATAACACCATCCCAAAAATATAATCTTCAGCTTCATCAACAGGAATAGGTTCACCTAAAGCGTTAGCATCTGTTGTTATAAAAGCCATTTCTAGTTCAAAGTCTACTAGTTTTGAAGGGCCAAATACGGGGCTGTCGGCATCAGCAGGCATTGTTTGTCCCATAGGTCTGCGTACAGGCGTTCCGCTAGTTACAATAGAAGAACTTCTTCCATGATACCCCACAGGAATGTGCAACCAATTTGGTAAAAGGGCATTTTCTGGATCTCTGAACATAGTTCCCACATTGGTTGCATGTTCTTTACTAGAATAAAAATCAGTATAATCTCCAATTTGTACGGGTAACTGCATTTCTATTTCATCTAAAGTAAAAAGTACTATTTTTCGGTGCTCTTCATTATTTTGTAGGGTTTCGTTTTTGATATCAAAAATTTCAGAAATTCTATTCCGTACCAAACGCCATGTTTTTTTTCCGTCAGATATAAAATCATTTAAAGTGTCTTGAAGAAAAATATCATCTGTTAATGGAATACCCTCAAAGTAACCCAATTGATGTAATGCTCCTAAATCAATAGCGGTGCCACCTATTCTGGTTCCTATAGTAATAATGTCATCTCTTGTTAAAAAAACACCAAAAGGAATATTTTGAATTGGAAAGTCTGAATCCATCGGTACAGGAATCCATGTTTTTTTATTTGGGTCGTTTGTTTTTAAAGGCATATAACAATTGTTAATTGGTGTTTAATAAGTTCTGCTATCAAATATATTATTTTCTATGAATTTAAAGCCTTCAATTCGTATTTTTGCATTTCATTTAACAGTTTATTTTATTATGCAACGCGACAATCTAATTTTTGAACTTATTGCTGAAGAAAAACAGCGCCAAATTAACGGAATAGAACTTATAGCATCAGAAAACTTTGTAAGTCCACAAGTAATGGAGGCCGCAGGTTCTGTTTTGACTAATAAATATGCAGAAGGGTATCCAGGCAAACGGTATTATGGCGGTTGTGAAGTGGTAGATGTTGTAGAGCAAATCGCCATAGATAGAGCAAAAGAATTATTTGGAGCTGAATATGCAAATGTGCAACCCCATTCGGGTTCACAAGCAAATGCAGCGGTTTTTCACGCTTGCTTAAATGTTGGAGATACTATATTGGGTTTTGATTTGTCGCACGGTGGTCATTTAACACATGGGTCTCCGGTTAATTTTTCAGGACGTTTATATTCTCCTGTTTTTTATGGCGTAGAAGCCGAAACTGGAGTGTTAGATTATGATAAAATTCAAGAAATAGCGACAAAAGAAAAGCCAAAAATGATTATTGCTGGTGCCTCTGCTTATTCTAGAGATATAGATTTTAAGCGTTTTAGAGCTATAGCAGATAGTGTTGGTGCTTTATTATTGGCGGATATTTCGCATCCATCAGGTTTAATTGCGAAAGGTGTTTTAAATGATCCTATTCCACATTGCCATATCGTGACAACTACAACACATAAAACCTTAAGAGGTCCAAGAGGTGGATTGATTTTAATGGGTAAAGATTTTGATAACCCATTCGGAATTACCTTAAAAAATGGAACTTTACGAAAAATGTCTGCATTATTAGATTTAGCCGTTTTTCCTGGAAATCAAGGCGGACCTTTAGAACATATTATTGCTGCAAAAGCAATTGCTTTTGGTGAAGCTTTAACGGATGATTATTTAACCTATATATTACAAGTAAAGAAAAATGCTGATGCTATGGCAAAAGCTTTTATGAAGAAAGATTATCAAATTATTTCGGGTGGTACAGATAACCACATGATGTTAATTGACTTAAGAAATAAAAATATTACAGGTAAAGTAGCAGAAGCTGTTTTAGTAAAAGCTGATATTACGGCCAATAAAAACATGGTACCTTTTGATGATAAATCTCCTTTTATTACCTCAGGAATTCGTTTTGGAACGGCTGCTATCACTACCAGAGGCTTAAAAGAGGCAGATATGGCGGTTATTGTTGATTTTATTGATACAGTACTATCTAATCCGGAAGATGAAGCCTTAATTGAAGGGGTAAAAGTAAAAGTAAATTCTATGATGAGTGGCAGAGATTTATTTTATGCGTGTTAAATAAAAGGTATATTCAAAAATTAAAAACGGCAGTATTCTTAGTTTAAGAGTGCTGCCGTTTTTGCTAAAACAGGACTAATTAAAAATAGGGAAATAATTTTTTGGTCTAAATCGCGTCAACTAAAATTATTAGCTAATCATGGCTAATTCCCCATCAAAACTTTCTTGGCTCTTTACATTATAAATTGATGCTTCAATAGCTTCTTCAAAATACAGTGCCCAAAACTTAAAATAATCATTTTGATTGGTTTCTTTCAGTCGTACGGTTAAAATATCAAGTTGGTTATTCCATGATTTTTCTTCAAATACTGGTATATGAATTTCATAAGGAATACTAGAAAAACCTTTGGTTATTGCTAATTTATTGTCATCAATTTTTTTAACAATCTCTTTTATTTGCTTGGTTATGCTTCTATCGAAAATTCGATGAATAATTAAAGTACAATCACTAAAAGCAATCGTTAATTCTTCAATATCGATACGCAACAAATGTTGATTCGCCAATATATTAAGTTGTTTTAAAAATAGGTAATCATTATTTAGCTGAAAATCTATGTCTAAACTATCAATTTTTCTGCCTGTAAGAATAGATAAGCCCTCTTGAAGAGTGAAGTTTAATTCTAAATCTAGAATTAGATCTATTTGACCTGCCGCTTCTTTGTATTTTATAGCGGCGTCACAGAAAAATTCTTTTTCAATTTTTAACCTAAAATCATTTAGTACAAATTTTCTAAAATCGCGCACCGTGGTAAATTTTTGATTGTTGTTTAGGGGATTTTTTTTTGATGCCATCTCTAAATAATAAGTGTTCGTAAACAAACATAACAGTATTATTTATTTCTAGACTGCACGAAAACCTTAGACTTTTAAAGGTTTTGGTCTATCTAATTGATATTCAATTATTTAAAATAGGCTAAAAGTGTGTTTTTTGCTTAAATAAAGCCTTTTTCTCTTGCGGTATGGATCAAAGCATAGTCATTTTCGTTGGTAACGCCGAAAATTTCCTTTAATATTCGCTTTCTATTTTCAATGCCACTTACAGAAAGTGAAACATGTTCTACCATATCTTTTGTTTTATATCCAATAGAAATGTAGTACAGTATTTTTTTATCGGTTTGATCTAAATAAATATCGTTAGACATTTTTGTTCGGATGGCAATAAGGGCTTTTTTGGTGTAATATGGGGTATCATTTAAAACAACTTGTACCATTTCTTTTAATACACTTTCGTTAATTTCGGATTTCACCATATATCCATCAGGATTAACGGACATCAATATGCTATTAATACGGTAATTGTCGCTAAAAGAAGATAAAAAAACAATTTTTGAACTAGGAGAAATTTCTCGCGCTATGATGCCAAGATCTTCTCCACTGTATGGAAAACCATCATCGCCAGTGCTCAGTTGAATATCTAACATTAAAATATCAAAAGGAGTGTTTTTTGCGACTGATTCTTCTATTACGGCTTTTCCGGCAACAAAAGTAGTTTCAATGTTTAGTTGTACTTTAAATCCGTCAAAAATTGCATCTTCAAGAATAAATTTATAGCCTATCATGGTCATCTTGTGATCATCAACCGCTAAAATTCGTACAACTTTCATATTTTTTTAAAATTAAACTATGGAACTTTACTGTTTACTAAAGGTATTTTAATAATGGTTGATGTCCCCTTACCTAAAGTACTTTCGATTTTCCATTCCCCATTCAATTTTTTTAAACGAGATGCTATATTTTTAACTCCAATACCTTTTTTTAGTTTTTTAGTGTCAAAGCCATTACCATCATCTTCAATGGTTGCCCTAATGGTATTTTCTAAAGCATCAAAATTAATGAAAATGTTTTTTGGTTGAGCATGTTTTATAGCATTTTGTATACTTTCTTGTAAAATTCGATATAAATTAATTTTAATATCAACATTTGTAGCATCCCAATCAAAGTTTTTTGGGTAGGTAAATTCGTATTTAATGGTATGTGTTGCTGTTTTAAATTTTTCTATTAAGGTTTTAATCGATTCTATAAAATTATAAACTTTTTGATGCGATTTATGGTCTAACTCGTGTGATACGGTTCTAATATCTTCTGATACTGCGGCTAATTGCTCAATAAGCTCGGCTCTGTAACTTATTGAAGCTTCATCGTTTTTTTTGTTAAAATGTGATAAAATTAAACGGATTCCTAAAATATCGTTCAAAACGCCATCATGTAATTCTTGAGCAATACGTTCTTGAGCTATTTTTTTACCTTCGGTTAATTTCTTTTGCTGATTCATTAATAAGTTAAAAATTTCTTGATTGGCCTCCTGTTGTTGTTGCTCAAATCTTAAATTTTTATTTTTAATACGTTGTATTACAATGATTAATACGGCAATAACCGCTAAAAAACTAAATAATGCAAATACGGTCCAAAAGTATTTTTCTCGTTCTAAAAGTTCATTTTGTTTAGATAAAAGCTGATTTCTTTCAATAAACTCATCCGTTTGAAAACGAACTCGTGCAAATTTATCGCGTAATTGGCGTTCTTCTTCTTGAAGTTTAGTATTTACCGTAAAATATTCTTGTGCGTACTCCGTAGCGTTTTTAGGGTCTATTCGGGTTAGTAAATCTAAGGTACGTAAAAGGCTTTGGGTATTTTCAGATGTTTCCGCTAAAGCTCTTGCCTTTTGTGCGTAGCTAATGGCAGCTATGGTATCTTTTTTGTAAACTAAATAATTTGAAAAATAACCAGTAGAAGTAGCCTCATTAAACTCATTATTAGTATTTTTCAGCAATAAAATAGCTTCTTGGTATAAAGGCTCTAAATTTTCGCTTGTTTTTAGATCTAATTTCGTATTCGCCAAATTCGTTAAAGTTTTGGCATAAAAAGAGGGTTCTTTAATTTTTAAACTATCTGTCGCTAAAACTTTTTTAAAATTATCTTCTGCATTTTTAAATTGCCCCAAAGCCTTATAAGCAACACCAATATTGTTTATGATTTGAGTATTGGCATATCCATTATTAGATACTTTTTGCATTAAGGTATTCGATATTTCAAAAAATTCAATAGCGCGTTGATGATTGCCTAAAGATGTTGTAATGGCGCCTAAACTGTTGTAACCATCAGATAGCCTTTTTTTATCATCTAATGCTTTGAAAATAGCAATCGCTTTTATCGTTGAAATTTCAGCACCAGCATAATCACCAATTTCTCGTTGGGTTATTCCCATGCTTAATAAAAGTTTACCGACTTTAGATTGGTTTTTTAAATTAGAGAAAATAATAATGGTTTTGTTGTAATAAAATAAAGCACTGTCTTTAGTATTTATTTTATCGAAATAAAGTGCCAAATCCCAAGAAGCTTCGCCCAGTGCTAAAGAGTCTTTTAATTTCTCTGATAACAGAATTGTTTCATTGTTCATTGTTCTAAAAAACAAAGAATCTTCTGTGTCAATGCTATAATAAGATAGTTTAGACAATTGCATCATCTTTAAAGAATCGTCTGGAAACTTTTTTAAACGATCAAATGCCTTAAAAAGTAGTATTTGTTTTTCATAAGGAGTTAGGGTGTCATTTAAACTACTATCAATCCACCTTGTAATACTATCGTTTTTAGT
>JANQTG010000173.1:85157-87025 GCA_030731855.1 Cellulophaga sp.
GGTTGTTGCTTCTGCATCACAAGAAATAAAACCGAAAGTTAAAACTACTACTGCGAATATTGCTGCTACTTTTTTCATAATATAATTTGTTTAGATTGTTAATTGATTTTTATCAAATTTACTATGAGCAACAAGTGTTTTTTTTATGTCTTTCTATAAGTTTGGTGTTTACTATTGGTTTGAGAGTATTTGCAGGGTATTTGTAAGAATTAACTTAATTTAAGGCATTAATGGCACTTTTGGTTAAGAGTTTCTTTAAATCGTCAATCTTATCTTTATATGATTTTGAAAAGGGCAGTTGTGTTTTTCCGTTGTTCAAAGTGCATAAGGCTTTGCCGTAATTTATGCGTGAGATATAATCTGTATTTAGAATATAGCTTTGATGAATTCTGATAAAATTATGTGGTAGTTTATTTTCAAACGTTTTTAAGGTTTTAAAAGCGCTAATACTAGAACCATCTTTTAAAAAAACATCTGTCGTATTATTATCTGCCTTTAAATATAGAATTTCATTTGTATCTATATAGCGGTAATCTTTATATGATTTCAGGCATAATTTAGTACTCGTGCAAGGTTCTTTACTCCACCGTTTTTGTAATTTCAAAGCTGTTTTACGAATATCAAATTCATTGAGGGGCAACAACCAATAATCAAAAAATCCGCTTTTTAGGGCCTCAAAAGCATGTTCTTTATTTTTTGAAATGGCGATGCATAAAGGAAAAGATTTTAAATATTGATGAAGCTCTGTAACCATAGCAAAACAGTTCGTAGCATTAGTAGTTAAATCGATAAAAACCACATCGGGCACTTGCTTTAAAATTAAATTTAAACCATCAGTACAATCTGTAGCAACTCCAGAGCATCTAAATTCTTTAAAATCGGCTAATTGTGATCGTAATTCGTGACTTGAGTGTGGGTTAGCATTTATAATAGTGTATTCGTACTCCATGGCAGTTATCTTTAGACCGCAAAGTATGGTTTGTAGTTTAGAACTGACTGCACGAAAACCTTAGACTTTTAAAGGTTTTCGTCTATAATTCTAGAAAAAAGCAGTATTTGTAAGAAAAAGATTGTTATTTTTAGTGAGTATTCTAAAATTGTTATTTAATTTCCCATTATATTATCACATTCATGAAGGAAATTTTGTTTGAAATAATTTAAAATTTCACTTAAATATATCAATAATTGTATCCGTTATGCGAATAGGCCGTTGAGAACTTGCATCTATAAGAACCCATTCCGTTTTAGAGTTTAAAATTAGTTCTTTTGTTTTGGCATTGGTCATTTCAACAATGCGAATAGATACGGCGCCTTTTGTTTTATCTATATACGTTTTAACTTCGATTACATCATTCAATAAAGCTTCTTTTTTATATTCGATAAAATGACTTTTTACTACCCAAATACTCGTATCGAAAATAGCTTTTGGCGCTTTTTCTTTCCAATGTTCTTTAGCAATGTCTTGTATCCATTGTAAATAGCGTACATTATTTACATGATTTAGATCGTCTAAATCATCTTCTTGAACTTGTATGGTTTTTGTGAACGCTTTATTCATTATAATATACAGCTAATTATAAGCTTTTTTTTGTGATTTTAACCTCAAATAATTTATCCCAATTTTTTCCTGTTACAAAAAACGTACCTCTAGTTTTATGGTAGGCTACTCCATTAAGAACATCTAAATCGTCATGTTTGGTGACTTTCTCTTTTAAACCACCAAAATTGATAACTCCTATTATTGCACCACTTTTAGCGTCAATGATCATCATACTTTCTTTTTGCCAAACATTTGCATAAATTTTGCCCTCAGCATATTCTAATTCATTTGTTTTATTAAAGATAGATTTGTTGGTGACCGTTTCAAT
>JANQTG010000174.1 GCA_030731855.1 Cellulophaga sp.
GTTAGACCTGCTTTCGTTATTGAATTTATTTCAATGCAAAGCGGGTTTTTCTTTTTATTTAGAATTTCTTCGTTCTAAATTAAAACTGCATTATACCTGCAAATAGCTTTACAAGCCTTAATTTTGTAGCGCGTAAAATTTACACACTAATGATAGAACGTTTTGGACGATTATTTCACGATTATTTACTAAATACTGGCTTAAATAAAGACCTGGTCGATTATTTTAATAGTGCGTTATTATTCGTATTAGTAGTGCTTTTAGCCTGGATTCTCGATTGGATTATTTGGAAAATATTGCGCTCTTTAAGTGTTCGCTTAGCAAGAAAGACAAAATCTAATTTTGATAATTTTTTAGTAGCGAATAGAGTTCCACGTGCTTTAGCTCATGTTATTCCCTTGTTTTTATTGTTTGAGTTTTTTCCGATTGTATTTTTTGATTTTAATTATGCTAACGGTATCGCTCTAAAATCATTATATATTTTAGGTGTTATTCTTATTTTATCGATTGCGAAAAGAATTTTATCATCGGTAAAAGATTATTTAAAAACACTATCGCACTTAAGAGATAAACCCTTAGATAGTTACATTCAGGTACTTATGATTTTCGCATGGCTTGGCGGAATTTTAACCATTTTTGCCATTGTAACCGATACTACCGTTTGGAAATTTTTCACCGCTCTTGGAGCAGCATCGGCAGTTATTTTGCTGATTTTTAAAGACTCAATTTTAGGGTTTGTGGCTAGTATTCAAGTGAGTATTAATGATATGGTTCGCATTGGAGACTGGATCACCTTTGAAAAATATGGTGCCGATGGCGATGTTATCGAAATTAACCTAGCTACGGTTAAAGTCCAAAATTTTGATAAAACCATCACAACAATTCCCACTTATGCCATGATTTCTGATTCGTTTAAAAATTGGCGTGGTATGCAAAATTCGGGAGGTAGGCGAATCAAACGTTCGATTATTATTCGTCAAAAAAGCATTCGGTTTTTAACAGAAAAAGATATTAAAGAACTAAAGAAAATTCAATTGATTACCAATTATTTAAACACTCGCAGTGTGCAAATAAATAAATATAACGAGCTACATGAAATTAATAAGCAAGTGACTATAAACGGAAGAAACCTTACCAATATTGGGGTTTTTAGAAAATACATCGAGACTTATTTAGAGCAACATTCGGCGATCAATAAAAAAATGACTTTAATGACAAGGCAGTTGAGCCCAACACCACAAGGTATTCCTTTAGAAATATATGCCTTTAGTGCAGACAAGCGTTGGGAAAATTACGAGTATGTAATTGCTGATATTTTTGATCATCTATTGGCATCGCTAGATTATTTCGATTTAGAAGTGTTTGAACTGCCCACATCGTTTGAAACTTTAAAGAATTAAAAGAATGATAGTACGATTACAAAAGAAGCTACCACTTACTGAAAAAATAGGCAAACTTATTTCACAAGCATTTACCTGATAAATATGGATGTAAAAAAGGCTTTTATCTACATGCTTATCAGTACCTTTTCATTTGCTTTAATGAATGCTGTAGTCAAGTATTTAGTAAATTTACCCGCTTATGAATTGGTGTTTTTTAGATCTTTAGGTAGTCTGGTCTTTTCAACTTCTTTTCTTTTGTACCATAAAATTCCGATGTTGGGAAATCAACGAAAATTATTACTCTTCAGAGGTGTTTTTGGGGCTATTGCTATGACCTTATTTTTTAGTTCTTTAAAATACCTAACTATGGGTTCTGCTGTTTCTTTACGGTATATAGCGCCTATTTTTGCTGCAATATTGGCTATTTTTATTTTAAAGGAACGTATAAAACCTCTTCAATGGCTCTTTTTTGCAATTGCATTTACAGGAGTTTTGGTACTCAAAGGCTTAGATAAAGAAATGGATACGGTAGGCTTATTTTTAATTATAACCTCCGCTTTTTTTACAGGATTGGTCTTTGTAGTAATTACCAAAATAGGAAAGCAAGATCACCCTGTAGTAGTGGTCAATTATTTTATGTTAATTGCAACACTTTTAGGGGGCGTTTTAATGATTTTTAACTGGGTGCAACCTCAAGGTTTAGAGTGGGTTTTATTACTATCTTTAGGGGTTTTTGGGTATTTTGGACAGTTGTATATGACTAAGGCTTTTCAATCTGCAGCTACCAACCAAGTAGCGCCTTTTAAATATATCGAGGTAGTTTTTACCGTTACGCTTGGGTTACTCTGGTTTCAAGAAGTTTATACCCTTTGGAGTTTGCTGGGTATTGTATTGATCATCGGAGGGTTGGTACTAAATGCACTGTATAAAAAGTAGTCGGCAGTTTTTAGAGGGTAAAGGGTATGCTTTAATAACAAACTTATTTCCATTAAGCAGATGCTTACATGGCTAAATTAATCTTCTAACTTTTGGTGCATTTCCTTAAACTGCTCGTAAATTAATTGCTTTTCTTTTAAGGTAAATTTTTTGGTTTCAAACCAATCGTAAGCGGCAATTTTTTTGTTTTCGATTTGGGCACTTCTAATAGCCTGCAAGGTGACTAAATGCCAATGAACTCCCCTTTGTCGAGATACAGAATACCCAATACTTTCAGTGATATAAGAGATTCTCGGCTGATTTACCAAACGTACTCCATTTTTTAGAATGACTAATGTCTTGGTAACCTCAACAACTTCAGAGAAAGAGTAGCGTATAAAATCATCAAAACCATCTTGTTTGGTATTGTATACTTTATCTCCAACTTTTAACTCTTCCATAGTTTTTCAAATGCTGACAAAAATAGGCTTCCGATTTTGTTCAAAAAGCATTTTGTACGTATAAATTATTAACAAATTTGATTTTGATAATAAATGTATAAAATACATTTATTATATTTGTTTTCTAAATTATCCAAATGCATAATCCTTTATATCAATTAGCACAAAATAAATATGACGCCGCACAAAAAATATTGGTGGCGGTGGATTGTATAATTTTTGGGTTTGATGATGGAGTTTTAAAAGTATTAGCGTTTAAGAGAAAAGTAGAGCCCTTTTGTGGCTCTTGGTCTTTAATAGGCAGTTTTGTTGCTGAAAATGAATCTACAGATGAAGCTGCAAAACGAGTCTTGTTTGAAATTACAGGTTTAAAGAATATTTTTATGGAAGAACTAAAAACCTACTCTTCGGTCACTAGAGATCCTGGGGCACGTTGCATTTCTATCGGACAATATGCCTTAATTTCATTAAGTAAAAAAAATAAAAAACTAACAGAAACACATGGCGCAGAGTGGCTTTCTATAATTGACTTGCCCGAACTAGTTTTAGACCACCAACAAATGGTAGCCGATGCTTTGGAGCGTTTGCGAAATAAAGCACGCTTTTATCCGATAGGTTTAGAGTTATTACCTAAAAAATTCACCATTCCGCAATTACAATCCTTATACGAAGAATTGTTTCAGCTTCTGTTTGATACTCGGAATTTTAGAAAAAAGTTACTGTCATTAAACATGTTGATTCAGTTAGATGAAAAAGATAAAACGAGCTCTAAAAAAGGTGCGTATTTGTATGAGTTCGATTACGATAAATACAATACTTTAAAAAATAAGGGTTTTAATTTTTCCCTGTTTAAATCTTAACAATAACAGTCTTAAAAATCATGACAGATACGCAACAAAAAAATGAAGTTCGAATAGCTTCTCCTGGTAGAATTAATTTAATCGGAGAGCATATCGATTATAACGGAGGCTTTGTGTTGCCAGCTGCCATCGACAAAAGAATATACTTCCATCTTAAAAAAAACAATACGCATACTGCCAAAATATATTCTAAAAATATGGATAAAGAATTTAGCTTTTCTTTAGAAAATGTGCATCCCAGTAAAACGGAATGGCACAATTATATTTTAGGGGTTGTACATCATATTCATCAATTAAAACCAAATTCTATTCAAGGTTTTGACTGTGATATTGAAAGTAATTTGCCTTTAGGTTCTGGTGTTAGTTCTTCTGCTGCCTTAGAATGTGGGATTGCGAAAGGCTTAAATGAATTGTTCTCAATTGGACTTACAGATTTAGAAATAATTACCATTTCTCGTGATGCTGAACATTCGTTTGTTGGAACCAAATGCGGAATTATGGATCAGTTTGCTGTTGTTAAAGGTAAAAAAGACCACTTACTGCTTTTAAACTGCGATACTTTAGAACACCGCTTAATTAAGGCCGATTTTGGTGATTATCAAATTATATTACTAAATACAAACGTATCACATAATTTAGCCACAAGCGAGTATAATAATAGGCGAGAGGAGTGCGAAAACGCTTTAAAAGTTATTCAAGAAAAATATCCGAATGAAAAATATTTAGCGCAGGTTAGTCCTGAAAAAGTAGAAGAGTTTAAGCCAAATTTGTCAGAGAAAAGCTTTAACCGAGCTTTATATACTAGTCAAGAACAACAACGAACTATAAACGCCACTAAAGCCTTAGAGCAAAAAGATTTTAAGACTTTTGGCGAATTGCTATACCAATCGCATGAAGGATTAGCTAACTTATACGAAGTAAGCTGTACCGAGTTAGATTTTTTAGTGAATTATACCAAAAATATACCTGAAGTAATTGGAGCGAGAATGATGGGTGGCGGTTTTGGCGGCTGTACCCTAAATTTAGTGCATAAAGATGCTACAGCAGGTTTTATTACCAAAATAGAAGCAGCTTATAAAAATGAATTTAACCTAACGCTAACTCCCATTATTGTTGCCATCGGTGACGGAGTTTCAATACAATACTAATGGACTTTAATTCGAAATCGCACAGACGATATAATATTTTAACAGGAGAATGGATTTTGGTTTCTCCACATCGAACTAAACGACCATGGCAGGGTAAAAAGGATGTTGCTAAGCCAGTAGAAAAGGTAACTTATGACCCTAATTGTTATTTATGCCCAGGAAATACTAGAGCTGGTGGAGCGGAAAATCCGAACTATCAAAATACCTTTAGCTTTCAGAACGACTTTGCGGCACTTTTAGAACAGCAAGAAACTGAAAAATTTAGTAACGGTTTATTACAAGCCGAATCAGAAGAAGGGATTTGTAAAGTAGTTTGTTTTTCCCCTAATCACTCTTTAACCTTATCCTTAATGGAATTCACTGCTATAAAACGAGTGATAGATTTATGGCAAACATCGTATCTTGAATTAGGCAAAAAAGAAGGGATCAATCACGTTCAGATTTTTGAAAATAAAGGCGATATTATGGGCTGTAGTAATCCGCATCCACACGGACAAATATGGGCTCAAAAATCGATTCCTGAAATGGTGCTAAAAAAGCAAGAACAACAATTAACCTATTTTAAAAAGCATAATAAAAGTCTATTATCTGCTTATTTGGAGCAAGAAATTGCCTTAAACGAGCGTATTTTATTTAAAAACAATCATTTTGTAGCCTTAGTGCCTTATTGGGCAGTTTGGCCTTACGAAACTATGATTGTACCGTTAAAACAGTATAAGCACATTGGTGAGTTAAATGAAGAAGAAAAAGAAGCTTTTGCCTCTATTATAAAAGAATTAACCACAGCCTACGACAATTTATTTGAAATTTCATTTCCCTATTCAGCGGGTATTCATCAAAGTCCGACAGATACAGAACACCCAGAGTGGCATTTTCATATGTCGTTTTATCCGCCATTATTACGCTCTGCGGAAGTTAAAAAATTTATGGTAGGTTATGAGATGTTTGCGAATCCGCAGCGCGATATTACTGCAGAACAAGCTGCAAATACCTTAAAAGAATTGCCAAAAATACATTATAGCCTCGTTTAGTTTTTAAATGATATTTTTTATCTACTTATAAAATACATAAAAGTGTTCAAAGAAAAAAGAGGTAACAAACAAGAAGTTATTGTCTTGTTTGTTACCTCTAATAATCGTACTTGTGACTTTTTATTTAGCTATGGTAGCTCTTAGCATCCAAGCCATTTCTTCATGTTCTTGCATTAATCCTGTTAAAAAATCTCCAGAACCAGCATCTTTATAATCCTCGTCAACTTTTGAAATATTTTCTCTAATGTATTGTATAATACTATCGTGATCTTCTAATAATGCTTTTATGTAATCGTGACTCGTATTATCACCATCATATTTTTCTGTTAAATGTGTCAAATCTAAAAAGTCTTTCAGCGTTCCTGGAGCATAATGCCCTAGCTTACGAATTCGTTCGGCAACACTGTCTGTGAATAATTTTATGGCATTGTAATGCTCTTCAAAAAATACATGTTTTGTATGAAAATCGTGACCTTCTAAATTCCAATGTGCTTTTAATGTTTTTGTATATAAAACAAATTCGTCAGCCAATAATTTAGCTAATATATCGGTAACTTTTTTTCTATTTTCTTCTGATATTCCAATATTCGTCTTCATAAATCTTATTTTAATTTACTTCAAAAGTAAAAGATACATAACGCATAGCTTATCGCAATCGATAAAATTATTGAACCGATTCTACCTATTTTTTTAGCATAAAATAGCAACAGATTTATGAAACAAGCTAATTAAAATAATAGCTTTAAAGTTAGACTAACACCAATTAGAGTTTTAAAATGTAGTACCTATAAGGGATCATTAATAATACTATTTCTATGTTTTAAAGCCTTATTTTTTCTATTTCATTCAATTTTAGGATATAAACGTTCCAAGAAAATGACTTTCCTTTTTTTTTGAGCAATGCAAAAGCTCTATTATATACCTCTTTGGTTGAAATGCCTTGGTACAATTCATCACGAACCACATTAATAATGTTGTCGATAGTTGCTTTGTCGGCTTTAGTTTTATTTAGTGAAGCCCGTAATTTCTCAAAAGAAAATTTAGCTTTTTCTCCCGTAGATTTTATAATTTCAATAGACGTATTTTCCATAGTTTTTTTTAAGGAACTGCACAGATTTGACCTTATTTTTTAATCTAAATTAATTATGTGATTCTTCAACCGTCCATTAAACCAAATATTCTGATATAAGAATTAGGAGTCTAGAGTTAAAAAGTCTAGACTAATCCCTAAATTCTTTTAGTATTTAATAAACCATATTCAGGTTGTAATATTTTGAGATTTCTGATTTAAGCTATTTTGGTAACTACTTATTTCTCTGTATCACAAGGAACAATTAAAAAAGGAATTGATGTTTGAAAGCCGAGTTTTTTGATTACTGGTTCGTTCATTAAATTTTCTAAAAAACTATGTTTGTAATTTATCATGGCTAACATATCAATTTTATTCACCTCTATGAAATCTTTAATTCCTTCTGAAACATTATCGTAATCTCGCATCCAATCAAAACTATGGGAATGCCCCGCTATAACTTTTTTTAGTTGTTCTAAATTTGTTTCTTGTATGGTATTTAAATTTTCTTTTTCATTTATATGTACCACTTTAATTTTCGTTTTAAATTGATTACTCCACGCTATTATAGGTTCTAATTCTTTACCGTAAAACCTATTAAAATCTGTCGGGAATGCAAGTTGTTCTGGTGTTTTAAAATTAGCATTCTCTGGAACTATTAATACAGGACAGTCTTTAATTTTTGTTAGGCTACTTACGGTATTACTTCCAAAAAACATACCTTTTGCTTTTGAAGCTCCTTTGGTACCCATAACAACCAAGTTTATTTTTAAAGCCGTAATAGTGTCTTTTATAGCATCTTGCAAGTCATCAGCACTTAATATAGTTTTGAAGGTGTGTTTACTATTCGAATAACTTTCTTGGGCTTTTTGAATCAATTCTTTTAATGCTGCTTTATTGTTTTCAGTCATCACCGTCGATAATTTACTGGAACGAACAGAAGCATTTGAAACTTTTAATTTAGCAGCATGCATAAAATAAAAAGTACAATTTTCATCGGCATACAATTGAATACTATAGCTTGCTGCACGCCACGCATTATCAGAAAAATCGGTTGGCAAAAGTATATGTTTCATATTGTTTTAGTTTAAAAGTTAATTAGATTAAAAGTTTAAAAAAGAACTAAGACCTTGAATTTTAAGTGTTAATTCTTAAGTCTTAAATTAGATACTTAATTAATAAATATTTCACACCAAGCGCAGAGCCCATCACTCAAAAATTATTATCTATTTGTATTTTGTAAAGCAAGTATCGGAATATCAAGTGCTAAACTTACTTCGTCAAGCGTGGTCGGAAAAAGCATATCTTCTAAAAACGAATGTTGCGTGTTTACCATCGTTAGGAGTTCTATTTTTTTTTCATTGATACATTTTTTGATGCCTTCTTCTACTTTTTTATAATCTTCACTACAAAAAAGCGTGTCATTTGCACTCAATGTATTTTTTATAAATGCTTGATTGTCCTCTTGTCTTATCGACAATTGATAGGGTTTTGATATATGCAATACATGTATAGTACTGCGATATGGTTTTGCTAATTCTGACAGTAATTTTAACTCACGGCGTTTATACGGAATTTGATAATTGGTCGGGAATAAAATTTGTTTTGGTTGTGTATTGGTATAATTTGTAGGTATCGCCAATACTGGGCATGATACATATTTTAAAACCTGAAATGTTTGACTTCCGAAAACAATTTTTCGTTCGTTCGATTTTCCTTTAGTACCCATTACAATTAAATCAATATTTTTTTCTTCAGCAATAGTATTTGCTTCATCCACAAGTGTATTATTTGCCGAAATTGTAAAATAAGTATACCTGGGGTTTGGTGCCAATTCTTTTACCTGTACTAGCAAATTGTTTAGTTGCGCTTCTGATTCTTTTTTAATACGCGCTAAAACGGCATCATATTCATTTCTAGATTTTAAATCATCGTGATCATAAAATTCATTCTTATACGCATGCATAAAATAGAAGTCTACTTTATGATATTTAAAAAATTGCAACGCATACTTTATGGCATTCATGGCATTGTCTGAAAAATCGGTAGGCAATAGTATTGATAGCATAGTAACTTAGTTTACATCTTAGGTCTAAAAATAAAGATTTCAAAAACTATATACTATGACATTTGTCAGGTTAAGTTTTCTTAGTGAAATAGATTTTTAAAGATTTATTCAAAGTATATTTTAGCTATTTAGCTATAAATGAGTTAATTTTAAGTACTTTGTCATTTATTAAAAAGGATGAAAAATATTGTTTTATTATTGCTTGTTAGTTCAATTTTTGTATTCATATTTTCTTGTTCGGACAATAAAGGCTCATTTCAGGAAGATTTTATAAGTTGTTCCGACGGCTTACAAAATGGTGATGAGACTGCTATAGATTGCGGAGGTAGTTGTCCAAGTATATGTCCAACTCCAAATAGTTTGCAAGGAGTTATCGTTATAAATACTACCTTAGATGATTTTGATGAATATATATTAACTGGCCCCTTGTTAATAAGAGATAAAACGACTCTTTTTATACCCAAAGGAGTCACTATAAAGGCCTTACCTAATAAAAACGCTTATATAGCTGTTAACCAGGGCGGTAGAATAGTCATTGATGGCACAAAAGAAGAACCAGTAATTTTTACTTCGGCCGCGGAAATACCAGTAGCTGGTGACTGGGGAGGATTATTACTTTGTGGGTTTGCTCCTGTAAATACCGGAATAAATTCTAAGACAGAAATTGCAAACTATTTTTATGGTGGAGAAGATGAAAATGATTCATCTGGATCTATTAGATTTTTAAGAATAGAATATACAGGTGCAACAGCAGAAAACGAAAAGCTTTTTAATGCAATATCTTTTTTTGGTGTAGGTAAAAATACAAGACTCGAAAATATTCAAGTATTTGAAAGCTTGGGCGAAGGTTTTAAGTTTTTTGGAGGCAGTGCTAATACCAATTGGTTAATGGCAACAAATGTTCTTAAAAGCGGAATTTCTATCACAGATGGTTGGAATGGTACTAGCAACTTTAATTATATCTCTGGAACCAATTCTGTTGGTATTAGAATAGCAAATAACACTACTTTACAAAATGTAAGCCCAAAAACCAATGCTACTTTAACAGCAATTAGTTTGGTTGGTTCCTTTAATAATGGTGCATTTTTATTTACAGATGGTGGTGGTGGTGCAAATATTACAAATGTATTTACATCAAATGTTAATGTAGCTTTCCAAATAACTGGACAAAATGCAATAGAAAGTGTAAATGCAGACAATTTTAAAATTAATGGGATTGAATTTTTTAATAAGCCGCCGAACTTTAGCATCACTAATTATATGGGAAGCAATCCTCAATTTTACCAAGAGGCTATTTCAATTGGAGCAGGTAACAAAGAAAATTTACCAGAGTGGGCAAATGGTTGGACTAATGGATTTTAATTAAATATTAATCTTTTTCTACAATAAACTCGGTAGATAAAAAAACAGGAACGCCTTGCTCTGTAATACCACTAATAATTATTTCAAAAATTCCAGTAACATCAGAAGTGTAAAATTCAAAAGAATCATTACCTGAGTAATTTGGAGTCCAAAGTAATTGTGTGCGATCATCAGGCAGTCTTGCTAAAGAAGCTAGAGGGGATTTATAGGATTGTTTAAAATAATTTTTTATTGGCTCAGGGTTAAATAAATCAAAAGAAAATTTATTATCATTATCAATTATTTTTTCAAAACCATTTTTTGTAGTTGTTAATACTATTACACCCTGATAAACTTCCAACCCAAAAATATAATTATCACGTATGATGGTAATTTTTTCAATATTTTTTGGATTATAATTAAATAAATCTTCATGATTAGTAATAACTAAACCATCTAAAATTATTAGAGGCAAACCATTACTCTCTAAGTATGGAGCTGAAGGAGTAACATTAAAAATTGGTTTTTTATTTACGATTCGTATTTTAGCCCGAGTAATAATTTCTGTAAAAACTGCTTGAGTATTATCAAAAGATTTGTAATCATTTAAAACAAAAATCTCTTTTTTTGAATTTTTAAAATAATCTGTGTTTTGTATAATCGCAGTTGTATCGGGCCTATATGCCTTAAAAGCATTCTCAATTTGATTGTGTACACTGCGTTCAACAATCTGGTTTTCCATGTTGGGTGATAAATAAAAATCAGAAAAAGTTATAGAGGAGTAATCAATAGTAGCTATTGAATCTATAAAAATATTAAAATTAGTATTTCTTGGTGCTACGAGCTGCAGTATTGCTTTTTTTCCAGTTGCAGTTTTATCTAAATTAATTAAAAAGTTGCCATCTTCTTTTAATTTTGAATAGTATATTTGATAATTGTCACCAGGAATAGATAAAACAATACTTTCATCTGTATTAATTCCTTCATTAAATTGTACATTACCGGATATTATTTCGCCTCTTAACTCTGGTAAATAAAAAGTTTCTTTGTGTAATTCTTTTTCAAAATAAGGAGCCTCGTTTATTAATTCATAAAAGTTATTAAATATATTTAGCGGTAATTTAGCTATTGTATCTAGTTTTCTTACCGATATAGAGTAATGCCCTTTTGAAAATATTTTTTTTAATTTATCACTTTCAATCAAAACTAAATCTCTTTTTTTGTAGGAATTTTTTTGAAGTATAATTTGAGGACTTAAATTGTTTTCTTTTGGATATTTCTTAATACTTTTTTTAACTATGGAGTCTGTATTTTTAGATAGCTTAAAATCTTCATTATTTAAAATATTATTTTGATCATATTTATAAGGATTAATAATTTTAATATCATTTTGAAAAAAAACTGTAGCTGTTTCATTTTTCATCCAATTTGTATAGGCTAAAAGTTTATAATTTCCTGAAGGTATTGTTGTTGGTATAAAATAATCACCAGAACCTAAACCGTTTTCAAGTAAAATTTTATGTCTAAAAACAATATCCTTATTTTCGGTAATTAATTCTACGTAGCCAATTTTACTTAATTCAGATAACTTTTTACTTGAAATATCTATACAATAGGCCTTATAGTATAAATATTCTCCAACAAAAAGTAGTGGTGTATTCATTTGTACAAAAATTCTTTCCTTAGGTATATTTTTATACTGTTCAAAGGTTATTTCTGTTGTCCTTATTTGAGCACTAATGGTGAGTACACAAAATGTATAGAACATAAATAAAAGAATATTTTTTTTCATGTTTTGCTAATCGATCCAGAACTCTGGAATTATATTACTGCCAAGTGTTGTACAGTCTCCACACCTATTACTTGTTAATATGTAAGGACCACCTCCTGGTATTTTTCCTGTATTTAGCTCGTAAAATCTAAATTCGTTAGATTTTATTGCCTGCACTAGAGGTCGTTGGCCAATGGCACCTTCACCACTTGGGGCAAAGAAACTACAGTCTGAAATATAGGGTGGTAATTCTTCTCCAGGGAAAAACTCTTGGAAATTAAAAAAAATTCTTTTTTCATCCACAGCGGTAACCTCAAACAAGCCTGCAACATTTTCATTCGGATTATCCACTGAAAAAACATTACTTTGAATAAAACCAGGTTGATCTTCTGAGAACGCATTTCCTTCTGATTTTGAAAGTCCTTTTAGTGTTTCATAATAAGAAAAGGCTAAAGGAGTTTGTACATATTGTTTTACTAAAATACTGTAACGGTGTAATAATTTATAGTCGTTTTTTGTTAAGAAAAGCACGTTAAAATCTTCAATTTTATCATCATTAAAACCCAGTGTACTATTTAAGATAATATCTTTTGATTTTGATGTTCCATAACAAGTTTGTTCCTCTTGTTCTCTCAAAATTATATCAACGTCAATAGTATTTGCACCTTCAATTCTAAAAACAGCATCAAAAGGAGACCAGAAGGGTGCTATAATTTTAAATGTTTCTTCAAACTCGTAACGATATAGTTTAGAATTATTAGTAACATCATTAGTATTTAAGAAGATACCAATACCTTCATTACCATCTGTGTCAACTGTTTTTTTGGCAATAATATTTTCAATAATTGTATTTGCCACAGGAAGTTCCATAGTTTGTGATGCATATTTTTGACCGCTCTCAGTTGTTATTTGTAGGGTATAAGAAACGCCTTCTAAAGCAGCAAAAGGTACTGTAGATAAGTATTTTCCTAAATTTTTTTCCAAGAATGTAAAGGTGTTTCCGTTACTACCAATAATTATAACCGTAGCATTAGATTCTACCAACGAAATTTCACTTCCAAGCCGGAAAGATCTATTTAGTGTTATTTCTTGATTTTTATTTTCATTTGTTATTCGTGCATTAATTATGAGTACATCCTCAAAAAAATCTTCCGACGTTTCAAATGGTTCAATACACGAAAGTATAAGACCCATAAAACTTATTATAATTATTAATAAGCATCTTAATCTATTAAAAGGTGTCTTTACATTCATTTTATTAAAATTTAAGACTATAGGTTAATGATGGTATTGGAATTGCAAAAATTGAACTTTGCAATGCTTTAATTTTCCCATCATTATTTACAAAAAAAACAGAATATGGATTATTTCGCCCTAAAAGGTTATAAACAGATAAACTCCAGAAACTATGTGCTAATTTTCTTTTTTTATGATTTCCTTCAACGTTTATAGAAACATCTAAACGATAATAATCTGGTATTCTAAACTGGTTTCTATTAGAGTAAAGTACATATTCAGTGTTATCAAAAAAATATTTGCCAACTGGAAATGTTACAGGCCTCCCTGTTTTGTAAGTATAGTTGCTTGAGATGCTAAATCTTTGATTAATTTTATAATTAGCCACAATATTAAAATTATGAGGTGTATCAAAATTTGAAGGAAAAAACGCTCCGTTATTTACACGATTATCAACAAATTCACTATCAAATTTAAATAAAGATCGAGAAAAAGTGTACCCTAACCAACCATTTAGTTTACCATCATTTTTCCGTATTAAAAACTCTGCTCCGTAAGCTTTACCAACTCCTTGTAATAACTCTGTTTCTATTGTTTCGTTTAAAAAAAGATTTGCACCAGTTTTAAAATCAAGTGTGTTATCCAAAATTTTATAGTATGATTCTAAACTTATTTCATATGTATTAGCTTCAAAGTTTTTGAAAATTCCGGCTGCAAATTGAGTACTTTTTTGAGGTTTAATATTATTATCAGATAATTTATAAGTATCTACAGGAGAAACTGTTGTATTGTTAGATATAGCATGTATAAATTGGTAGTTGGTGCTTAAACTTGCCTTTAGAGATAGCGTTGGATCTAGTAAATACCTTGATGCAATTCTAAACTCAGGACCAATATAGGTTTGGTAAAACTCGCCTCTATTTTTACTAATAGTTTCTTCTAAAGAATTTTCACTTTTAGGGAGATTACTGTCATATATTCTTTGCTCAGAAGGACCTATAGAAGAAAACATTGATAATCTAAAGCCCACGTCAAATAGCAACTTTTCATTAAATGTATAGTTATCAGCAAAAAACAACGCAGATTCTAGTGCCATTTCTTGCGCAAGGACTAGCGGAACTACAATGCTATTATTTCCATTTGGACTAATATTACCCGGTGCAATTGTATATAATTTAGTAGACAAACCATACGTAAATTTGTGTTTTGTATTATAGTAGTGATTTATTATTGTTTTAAATTCTGTTTCATTTATTTGATAGCCAAGTGTAAAATTATCATTTGAAACTCCTTCGTAATCAATTTCGAATTTGTATCTGGTGTTTGTGAGCAAAAATTGGCCTATATTTTTAGTATTAAAAATTTTAGACCATTCTAAAGAAGCCAATCGATTACTATACCTATACAATGAATCTGATGTAATACTGAAGGCATCTTTGCTATAATACCCCACAGTCTTAATCTCGTTTTTTTCGTTTATTTTATGATTGTATTTTGCAATAATATCATAAAATGATGCGGTACTATTGCGTAAAGACTCATCGTCTAGTGATTGTAAAATCCAATCAGAATATGTACCCCTAGCACCAATAATTAAGCCAGATTTTTCTTTAACAATTGGCACTTCCAACGCTATATTCCCAGTTACTGGTCCTACAGATAACTCAACACCAAATTTATTGGTATTCGGGTCTTTAGTTCGTATATCAAAAACAGATGATACTCGACCTCCATATTCAGCAGGTACACTTCCTTTATAAATCGTAACATTATCGGTTGTAAAAGGATTTAAAGCTTCAAAAATCCCAAAAAAATGTGTGGGGTTGTATAAGACGGCATGATCTAATAAAACTAAGTTCTGATCTGCTTTTCCTCCTCGAACATTAAAACCACTAGCTCCTTCACCAGCTGTGGATACTCCTGGTAAGGTTGTAGCTACTTTTAAAATATTACGTTCTCCTAACACTAATGGTATATCTTTTGATTTTTCTGAATTTATAGTAGTGCTGCCAGTACTTGTATCTTCGATATTTTTAAATTGATCTGCTTTTACAATAACTTCATTTAGTTCTTCAATATTTTCACTTAATGTTATAGCTAAACTACCGTTTTGGTAAATAATAACATTTCTTTCTGTTGCTTGTGTTCCCATAGCAGAGGTATTTAAAACATGTAAACCGGGTGGTAAACTAATGCTGTAATATCCTTCATCGTTACTAGAGGTGCCCATATTATAAGTTTTTGATACTATTGACACATTGGCTAAAGGCTCTTTTGTTTTTGAATCTGTAATATAACCACTCAAGGTAACATTTTTATTTTTAGCTATTTTTTCTTGTTTGCCAATATAAACTGGGGTTTCAATAGTCAAAGTGCCCGCTTTTGTGGTATTGTAAAAAACTAAGTTGATGTCACTTTTCGGTATAATTTTTTTATTTTCACTTTTTAGACTATCGGCTATTATACCAAAAAAATCCTTGGGCAAATAATTAAATATAAATAAGTTTTTCGTGAGTATAATTCTGTTATCAGAACCTATATGAAAATTAATTGCTGTTTCTTTAAACAAATCTTCAAGTAAATCAGAAAGGCTAACATTTATATACTTTTTATTTACTTTTATTTCGTTATTTAATAAATCATCATAATAAAAAATATAATCAGACTGTAATTCAATTTTATCTATCGCTTGTTTTAAATCAATATCTTGAAAATTAATGGTTATAGTTGTTACCTTATTTTGTCCAAATAGTATTTGGAACATAGTACAGAAAAACAAAAAAAAGCTAACTTTTAGGTTCATTATTTTTTATTTTTAAAAATATCTTCAAGAATTGTTACCAAATAATGACTATAATCTGTTTTGCTTAACTTTTTATGTTTTGTGATACTTAGCTGAATTTCATATTTTAAATCTGGGAAAATAGTAACGAAATTTGCAGGTTTTTTAATAGTAGTATATTCATTTTCATAATAAAAATAATAGGTATATGTATCTTTAAATCCAAAATTAACGTAGCCATCACTTGTTTTCTTAACTATTTTTTTTATATGCTTTTTGTAAAGAGAAAAACTAGCATTCTCGTATAGAAGTTCGTAATATCCTGTTGGTATTTTATTATCTATTGTGTGTAAAAAAGAGAATTCATGTCCTTCAATTTCAAAACTTTTAACGATACTATTGTCTAATATTAAAGCGGTTACGTTTTCTTTAGTAAAAGACTTAACTATCAGTGCATCATCAAAAACATCATATTTTAAAGGTATATTACTGAATTTTTTAGTCACTAAGCTTAAGCTACCATTTTTAAAATTTCTATCTAAAAAAAACATGTGGCTTTCACTGTCTGTTCTATATTTTTCTACATATTGAAGTCCATTAAATAAACCAATATTTTTCTGCCATATAATAGTATCTAGTAAATTAGTGTAGCTTTTTTCTTGGGAGATAACCATATTGGTTGCAAAAAAAAGAAAATACAAACCTATTATATATTTAAACATTTGTAATTTAATTTATTAATAAATCTTTAACACATACAAGGTTACAATAAAATATTAAATTATTAGTATTATAATTCGTAGGGTGTATTTATTCAAAATTAAAGATTTAATTTTTTTTTGCAGTAAAGTGAAACAAAAAAGCCTGCACGCCTTAGGGGCAAGTAACGAAAATCTTTTTCAGCTATAATTTGCATTTTTTGAATACTTCCGATACTTGGGAATTCTATCGAAAATACCTCCAAATACTACAGTTTATTTATTAACATTAATTATACTCAAATGCTTATTAAATATAGTATTCGCAAATATTTACGTGTTTATTATAAAGGTATAGCGTAAACATTAGACTAGATTGCTTAAATTTACCGCTAATAGTATACCTAACCAGACTACTTTGACTACAAATAAGTACGTGTTATATTCCTCTGACCAGCAATATGTGGTAGAATACCTGTTCAATCAATTGATTTTAAGTAATAATATTTCTGAAGCACTAATCTTCGAAAACTATGAACTTGCTATTCGGTTTCAGAAAACGCTAGCAAAAGAGTGTAAGTGCGAATGTTCTATAAATACCTATATTGAATTTAGTACGTCTTCAAAATAATTTCAGTACTCTTTTCTTCAAAATCACGCTTCATTCACCCTTTTAATAATCGCTTTTAGGCGTTCTTTTCTAAGGGCTATTTCCGCTTTTTGCTTATTTATTTTTCGATTCATAAGCTTTGTATGTTTCGCCTTATTTTTGGTGTTTTTCTGTCCTTTAGGTTTTGGCATCGTGTAGTTTGTTGCAGAGTTATTCAAAAAGCAATGAAATAGATAGTGTTACAAAGATATGAAAGTTATAAATTCGTTATTCTAATTTTTTAATTCCTAAACTATTTGAAACCCCAAACTAGAAAGATTATGTACTAAAAAAATAGTATGTAGCTGAGATTTTTGTTTCGAGAAGAATTAGTGTTCTGATTAAATAGGGCTTAGAGCGCCTCAGCCTCCGACTTAAATAAAAAAGCTAGGCAGCTGAGGAAGCTCAATAGAGCGCACTCGAAGCCCCGATACTTAAAATACTTTTGTATTCTAAGAATTAGTTTGTAAAAAAATGATTATCAACCTAAAAATACATGACTAGAACTACTTTAACCATTATCTTATTAGCCATTTACGTAATCGCAATTATTGGAATAGGGGTTTGGAATAGTAAAAATGATAGTAGTCAGAGCTATTTTTTAGCGTCAAGAAAACTACCCGCATGGTTATTGGCCATTACTTTTATAGCTTCTTGGTGGGGTGGAGGTTCGGCAATAGATTTGGTAGATCACGCCCACAAAAACGGATTGAGTTCTTTTTGGGTTTATGGCGTACCTGTTTTAATTGCAACAGCACTAATGTATCTATTTTCTAAAGGAATTCGGAATATAGGCACTATTTCTCAGCCTGAATTAATGAATCAGCGGTATAACAATACAGTTGCACTTTTGTTAACCCTTTTTATTATTATTTTTATGGTGATCGCCTCAGCCGTACAAGTAATTGTTATTGGTCGGTTTTTTGATGCATATTTTGATTTGGGTTATGCTAACGGCGCCATATTGGGAACGGTTATAGTGCTAGCATATTCTATGTTTGGAGGCTTTAAAGGAGTTGTACTGACAGATTTACTACAATTCGTTTTCTTTCTTTTAACAGGCATATTTTTATTTTACCTCACGTATTCTGAATCTGGTGGTATGGAAGCGGTAACATTAAAATCCGTGGCCAATGGCAAAATAGGCTACACCTCGTTTTTTACCGCTGTAGCAGATAATTTAGCGTATGTGATTACTTTCGGAACTTCTTGGATGATTCAGGCTAATATTTGGCAGCGAATTTCAGCTGCAAAAAAAGCCTCAGATGCTAAAAAAATGATGCTGATTAGTTTTATAGTTTTCATCCCTTTGTACTTAATGGTCACATATACAGGAATGTTTAGCTCCGTACTTTATGAAACGGTACCAGCTACAGGAATTATTCCTGACATGGTGAGTAAATTAGACAGTCCTATTTTAAGCGCTATTTTATTTGTGGGTTTATGCTCGGCAATCATGTCCACCATGGATTCTCTTATAAATACAGGCGCCTTATCACTTACAGTTGATGTATTTCAAAAATATATTCGTCCAAATGCAGCCCCTAAAACGGGTGTTATGATTGCAAGAATCTCAACTCTAGTCATGGCGTTTGTAGCTCTTTTTATAGCCTTAGAAATACAATCGGTATTAACCATTTCTTGGATTGCCTCTGATTTCTTAACCAGTGGTGCATTTGTACCTTTAGTTATGGGTTTTTTATGGGCGCGAGGAACCTCAAAAGCGGCAACAGTATCAATGCTTTTCGGTTTAGTATTCGCTACGTATAATCTTATGGTGTCATTGGGTTTAGATTTACCAGTTGCTTGGGAAATCGCTTCTGCAAAACAAGCTATCATTGGTATTTCAATATCATTTATACTTTACGTAGGAATTAGTTTAGCAACTAAGGCCGACACTGAAAAAAGTCTAGTTTTTATTAGAAAGGCTAATGTTTTTGGGAGGTATTAGTTTTAGCAGATAATGATATAAAATTCTGTGCTATTTTCATTTGATTTGTGTTATAAAATCGTAGTCTAAATAATGTTTCGACGGCGCTTAGTGCAATAAATAGGAGGTTCAAAACCAAGAATTATCTTGTACATTTGTATCTGAAAACCATAAATAAATATACTATTTTAGGTCGAATGAGATTAAAAATCAAGAATAATTCAGCATAATGGAATCTTTAGAGAACAGATTAAAAGTCAAAATCAACACTTAAAGTATGCCTTATTTATCATCATTCGGAATAGAAACAGCGCGGACAAATCCTTTTCCGTTCAATATAAGTGCGGTTAAATTTGCCAAAAATATAAGCATGCCAACTCCGGTTACATTTTTAATAGGCGACAATGGCACAGGTAAATCTACTTTATTAGAATCATTAGCGTATAGATTGCAATTGCCTCACATGAATGGGGCAAGTTATAGAAAAAGTGGTTTTGAAGCTGCAAAAGCGCTAATTCCTTATCTAAAACTAGAATGGGCAATAGAACGCTCCGTTGGTTTCTTTTTTAGAGCTGAAGATTTTGGAGATTTAATAAATAGTGTAGATCGGCAAGATGCTAAAATTCATGAAACCCTGAACGATTTAGTAGGCGATGTGCCCGATAAAGTTATTAAACAAATGAAAGAAAGTGCCAACTTTCAACTACATCACATGCGAAAAAACTATGGACAAGATTTACAGTCGTTTTCACATGGCGAAGCCTATTTGAAAATTATGCAAGATAAAATGGATAAAAGAGGCATTTTTCTGCTGGATGAACCCGAGGCAGCACTATCGCCAGCAAAGCAGTTATCTTTAATTTATTTCATACAGCAACACTTACAAACTAATATTTCTCAGTTTATCATCGCTACCCATTCTCCAATGCTAATGGCATTTCCTGGAGCAACAATTTATGAAGTAACCACTACGGGTATGGAAAAAGTAGCTTTAGAAGACACCGAGCATTATTCGATTACAAAATCTTTTTTAAATAATCCGGAAGCGTATTTAAGGTTTTTGAAATAGAAAATATAAAATTCTAATCCTAGTGTTTTACTCATAATTACTCTTTACTATTTTATCAAGAAAAAACATCTATCCTAATTCTCAATCTCCACTTCATCATAAACCACAGGCTTAATAATATCGTCTCTATCTGCTTCACCATTTCTTTTGTAAAGGTCTTTGCTGATGGGATACGCTTTTAAAAATTCATCACTTAAGTCATTTTGAATAAGATTTGAGATATCATTTTCCGTTAGCGCATCACTTAACCAAAAGTCAATATCTGAATCTTTTAAAATAACAGGTCGTCTAGATTTTTTATTATGAATTTTAGCAAATAGGGGCGTAGCTTCTTTGGTGAGTATAGTAAATGTGACCATTTTGTCTTTGGTAATGGCATAAATCCCTGCAAGGTGAACCAGGTTTTCATCTTTGCGATGAAAATAAAAGGGCACTTTAAAATCTTTCCCATTTTTCTTAGCGGTGTGTGGTTCATAAAAACCATCTACGGGAATAATGCAACGTTTGGTGAAAACACTATTTTTATAGTTGTTAGATTCAAATATTTTTTCAGAACGTGCATTTAATCCCGAACCATAAGGAATGTTTTTTTTGTAATAGGTCCCGGCATCAGCACCAGTTTCATAAGAGGGAATTAATCCCCACATAACGGGAATCATATGTTTACTTTTCTGTTGTGGAATAATCCACAGGTAAGGGTGCGCAAAACCGTTGGCGTAATTATAGCTTAATTCTGTACCCTCTTCTAAATCGCCATAAATAGCGTCAATTTTATAATATTGTTCTAGTTCCTTAGCTTTTTTGGTGACTCTTGCTCCGTAACACATTTAGGTTTATTTTAAAACTTCAAAATACAAAATTTATAGAAGATGTAGCCTAAAATAACACTTGTTGAAAACTAATGTGTTAAACTTTTATTTTGAACTTGATTATTCTCTAATTTTGGAAATATTCCAAATATTAGGATATTATCCAAAATGAAAACAGAAGCCATTCTACATCTTGATTTAGATACTTTTTTTGTGTCTTGCGAAAGACTTATCGATTCCAAACTCCTTAAACGGCCCCTTTTAGTAGGTGGTATTGGCGATCGTGGGGTAGTGGCAGCCTGTAGTTATGAAACTAGAAAATTCGGAATCCATTCAGGAATGTCTATGAAGTTAGCACGACAATTATGTCCCGAAGCTACTGTAATTCGTGGGAATTCTAGTACCTATACCAAACATTCACAAACGGTAACGGAAATCATCAAAGAGCGTGTACCTGTGTTTGAAAAAGCAAGTATTGACGAATTTTATGCGGATTTAACAGGAATGGACAAGTTTTTCGGCACCTATAAATTTGCGACGGAATTACGCAATACGATTATTAAGGAGACAGGCTTGCCTATTTCGTTTGGATTATCTACCAATAAAATAGTGTCAAAAGTAGCGACAGGCGAAGCCAAACCGAACAATCAAATGCGTGTGGATACGGGTTTAGAAAAGCAGTTTTTAGCGCCTTTATCTATTCAGAAAATTCCGTCTGTAGGCACAAAGACCTATCAAACTTTACGAAACTTAGGAATTACCAAAGTGCAAATAGTGCAAGAAATGCCTTTAGAAATGATGGTGAGCGCTTTGGGTAAACATGGGCAAACTATCTGGAAACGTGCCAACGGAATTGATAGACCAGCTTTAATTCCGTTTCATGAACGTAAATCTATTTCTACCGAACGTACGTATACCAAAGACACCACCAATATAGTGCAGTTGCGAACCACTTTAACGGCTATGGCGGAGAATTTAGCCTATCAATTGCGTAGTGCCGATAAATTAACCGCTTGTATTGCCGTTCGTTTGCGCTATTCCGATTTTCAGACCTATACCAAACAACTTAAAATTCCCTACACCAGTGCCGATCATATTTTAATTCCCAAAGTAATAGAACTCTTTGAGCGTTTGTATGAAAGGCGATTGTTAATCCGTTTGGTCGGCGTTCGGTTTAGCGATATTGTTACCGGTAATTATCAAATTAACTTATTTGATGATACCGAAGAAATGTTGAGTTTGTATAATGCGATGGATCATATCAGAAAAAAATATGGCGAAAATAGCATTATGCGCGCGACCTCTATGGGGGCTAAAAGTATCGGTCGTTTTGATAATCCTTTTAATGGAGAACCTCCCACGGTTCTAGCCCACAGAAGACAGTAAGTATGTATCTCAATTGTCATTCATATTATTCCTTACGATTTGGTACGTTTTCAGAAGTCGAACTTTTGAAAATGGCGCAGGCTTATGGCATAACTTCTTTGGCATTAACAGATATCAACAATACATCAGCTTGCTTAAATTTTATCAGAAAAGCACCTGAGTTTGGAATAAAACCCATCGTAGGGATCGATTTTCGCAATGGAGCAGAGCAATTGTATGTAGGTTTGGCAAAAAACAATCAAGGGTTTCAAGAGTTGAATGCTTTTCTTTCTAGCTATTCGCATCACTCAAAACCTTTACCAATTGTAGCTCCTGAGTTTTCTAAATCTTTTATTATCTATCCTTTTGAAAAAGTTTTGCAATTAGAAAAAGTCGATTTTAAAGCGCACGAAT
This sequence comes from Cellulophaga sp., assembly GCA_030731855.1. GTDB lineage: Bacteria > Bacteroidota > Bacteroidia > Flavobacteriales > Flavobacteriaceae > Cellulophaga. The sequence continues at coordinate 22,999 of JANQTG010000174.1, forward strand.
ATATTGGGGTTTCTATAGAGAATTTAAGGCGATTACCTTTTTCAAAATACAAAACCTATACCGATAAATTAGTCATTCAGCAAACTGTAACATTCAGGAATAAGCGCGATTTTAATGCACATCGTTTGCTCCGAGCTATTGCCAATAATACCTTACTGAGTAAATTACAACAAACGGAAGAAGGTCGGCCATCAGAACAAATGCATCCGATCAAAGATTTACTAAAAGCGTATCAAGAGTTTCCGAATATTATCGAAAATACTGAAAATTTAATGGCGCAATGTGCTATTCATTTTGATTTTGGAGAGAGTCGTGTTTCTCAAAATCAACAGGTATTTGGAGCATCAAAAGAAGCAGATTTCACCTATTTAAAACAGCTTTGTGATCTAGGATTGCCCAAACGCTATTCCATCATTACCGATGCAGTTAAAAAGCGTTTAGCAGTAGAGCTCAAAACCATTTTAGAAATGGATTTTGTGTCGTACTTTTTAATCAATCATGAAATTGTGAGTTATGCGAATTCCAAAGGATATTTGCATGTAGGGCGGGGTAGTGGTGCGAATAGTATTGTGGCGTATATTATTGGAATTACGGATGTGGACCCGATAGAGTTGGACTTATATTTTGAACGTTTTATTAATCCGTACCGTGCTTCTCCGCCCGATTTTGATATCGATTTTAGTTGGAAAGATCGCGATGATGTTACGGCTTTTATTTTCCGTCGCTTTAAAAATACGGCTTTGCTTGCGACTTATAATACCTTTAAATACAGAGCGGTGGTACGCGAATTAGGTAAAGTATTCGGACTCCCAAAAGAGGAAATAGACAAGCTGTGTAAAGGTCATTTTTCTATGAATCATTTAGATGAAATGGCTAAACTAGTTTTGAAATACAGTGCGTTGATTAAAGATTTTCCTAACTATCTGAGTGTACATTCCGCGGGGATTTTAATTTTAGAAAAACCGATTCATTATTATTCTGCAACGGATTTACCGCCTAAAGGTTTCCCTACCGTTCAGTTTGATATGATTATCGCCGAAGATGCCGGTATTTTTAAGTTTGATATTTTAGGGCAACGTGGCTTAGCAAAAATTAAAGAAGCCATGGAGATCATCAAAGAAAACAGACCTAACGAACCTGAAATTGATATCAACCAAATTGAAAAATTCAAAAAAGATGTCAATATAAATTCGCTCCTCAGTAAAGGAAAAGCTATTGGCGCCTATTATGTGGAATCGCCCGCCATGCGTGGATTAATGTGTAAACTAAAAGTAAGTGATTATTTGGGTTTGGTGGCAGCGAGTTCTGTTATTCGCCCTGGCGTTTCTAGTTCAGGAATGAAAAATGAATATATCCGTAGACACCGTGAACCCGAAAGACGACAACAAGCGAACCCCATTTTAGCACAAATTATGCCTGAAACCTATGGTATTATGGTTTATCAAGAAGACGTGCTCAAAGTTGCCAACCAGTTTGCAGGCTTAGATTTAGGCGAAGCCGATGTACTACGCAGAGGTATGAGTGGTAAATTCAGATCTAGAGAAGAATTTAAACGCGTAGAAGAAAAATTTATCGTCAATTGTCGTGAAAAAGGGTATGCCGACACCTTGATTTTTGAAGTCTGGGATCAAATAGCCAGTTTTGCAGGCTATGCTTTTGCTAAAGGTCATTCGGCTTCTTATGCCGTAGAGAGCTACCAAAGTATGTTTTTAAAATGTTACTATCCGTTGGAATTTATGGTCGCAGTTTTAAACAATGGTGGTGGATTTTACAGCGCAGAACACTACATTCATGAAGCGCGAATGTGGGGTGGTAAAATTCATTCGCCCTGCATCAACAAAAGCGATCATCACAATACCATAAAGGGCACCGATATTTATTTAGGCTTTGGCTACCTGAAAAACGTAGAGAATTTAGTCGTGCAACGTATTTTAACAGAACGTCAATTGTACGGAACATTTGGCTCTTTTGATGATTTTATTGATCGGGTGGTCATTAGTATAGAACAACTATCTATCTTGATCCGTATTGGTGCTTTTAGGTTTACAGGTTTAGAAAAAAACGAATTACATTGGCAGGCTATTTTTAAAATCAATGCGCTAAAAAGGCGAAGTGGTAATCCGACTTTATTCCAGCCAAAACATAAGAATTTTGAATTGCCCAAATTAGTCCACAACTGGTTAGAAGATGCCTATGACCAAATGGAATTATTAGGGTTTCCGCTGTACAGTTATTTCGATTTAATTTCAGAGAAATTGTTGAGCACTACCAAAGCAAAAGACATGCCTTTGCATCAAAATAAAGAGATACTCTTGTATGGTATTCTAGTAAATACGCGGTTTAATACCACTAAAGACCATAAAAACATGCGTTTTAGCACCTTTATCGACCAAGAAGGTGATTATTTTGATGTGGTGCATTTTACCAAAGTCGTAGATAAATATCCCATTCACGGAATTGGTGTGTATGCCTGTTATGGCAGAGTAACAGAGGAATTCGGACATTTTAGTTTAGATGCCATTTGGACTAATAAAATAGCTTTAAAAGTAGATCCTAGAGCATCGGATAAACCTACTTTTGAGATGCTTAAAAAGAATAAAATATAGTTATTTATATCTTTAGTGTCATTCACCACATTCATCAAATTCGCCTTCATTTCGCGAAAAGCTACATTTCGGGAAAAGAGTTTCATTTACAAAGGTCTTAGACACAATTTAAATTCTTTAAAAACATGTTTTGGCAACGAAATTGGCAACGGTAAAAAAAAAGCCCCGTAAACACTATTGTTTCGGGGCTTTTAAGCGGAGAAAGAGGAACTATCCAATATCTTATTTTTATAGGGTTTTCAGGGTCTTAAAAGATACTTCTTATTTTAGTGACACCGAATTAGACCCTTTTTAACAAAAATTTAATATTTTATTGTGATTACGGTTAGTTTTGATAACAAATTCAAGTAAACGAAGCTAAATTGCAAAAAACGGGCATAGTATACCACCTACAGCGGGTGAAAGTGAACCACTTGAGGCGGACGAAAGTGAACCACTAAAAATCGAATATGAATTCGAACTATTTAGTTATGGTTTCCGTCCCAATAAGAACCTTCACAAAGCAGTACTACAAGCCCAGCAGTATATTAATACTGGTTATCAAGATATTGTAGATATTGATTTACAAGGATTCTTTGACGAGTTAGACCATATGCGATTACTACAACTTATTTACAACAAGGTAAAGTGTCCAACGACCTTGCGTCTAATCCGAAAATGGCTACGAGCGCCCATACGTATTAATGGACGTCTTGAGAAACGCCGAAAAGGAATACCGCAAGGAAGCCCTCTGAGTCCATTATTATCTAACATTATGTTGGATGTGCTGGATAAGCATATGGAGCTTAAAGGACTACGTTATGTACGCTATGCTGATGATTTTAGTGTGTACACTAAGAGCAAAAGCGATGCAAAACGGATTGGTAACGAGCTATATCTGTTTTTAAGAGATGTACTCAAGCTACCTATTAACAAAGCCAAGAGTGGTATTCGCAGACCTGTACATTTCAATTTGCTGGGACACGGTTTTACACCTGTCTACAAAAATGGAGTGAAAGGGCAATACCAGTTAGTTGTATCCCATAAGAGTTGGAGCAGGTTTAAACGCACGTTAAAGGATATTACCAAAAAGACCAAACCTATATCTTTGTTAGTACGCCTTGAAAAACTCAATAAAGTCTGTTGGGGGTGGATTAACAACTATCGGTTAGCCCAGAGTTATGCGAAACTTAAAAAGCAAGATACTTGGTTAAAAAACCGATTGCGATATTGTATTTGGCACGATTGGAAAAAGCTGGAACGTAAACGTAAAAACCTTATTAGATTGGGAATAGAACAAGGGCAAGCGTATGCTTGGAGTAGAACACGAATGGGAGGCTGGGCAGTAGCCCAAAGCCCCATACTAAAGACTACAATAACCATTTCCAGACTCAAACGAAAAGGGTATAAACCGCTAGGAGACTACATCGATAAAAAACAGACTTTGATCTGGTGAACCGCCGTATACGAGACCCGTATGTGCGGTGGTTTGAGAGGCGAACTCCGGCTATTTTAGTCGGAGCCGTCTACTCGATTGTGACCAGTTATTTTAAACGATAGATTGTCTTATTTTTTTCTCCTATTTTTTCAAATAAATCCAATTCAGCTCCTTTTTTTAAATCTCTACTTGCAGTGGCTGAAGAAATATCTTTAAAAATATCCATATAATCTTTTCTTGTAAATTCAGTTTTATTTAATGAAACATAATATTCTAATCTATCTTTTTCATTTAACGTTCGATTATTAAAATCTAATAGTTCACTTATTGAAATGTCAATAACGTTTAGCATATATTCAATAAACTTAGTTGACTTTCCGGATTTATCACTTTCAGCTAAAGACTTGTAATACTTTTCTTGGTCTTTACTAATTAAAGTTTCAAAAGGCAAAAACTCAAAGATTGGATATTTTTCCATTAAAATTAAAGTTTGCCATAATCTTCCCATTCTTCCATTTCCATCCAAAAAAGGATGTATGAATTCCATTTCGTAATGGAAAACACAACTTTTAATTAATTCAATTTCATCAGACTTTTTCAAATATTCAAAAAGGTCTTTCATTAAGTATGGCACATTTCCAAAAGGTGGTGCTAAATGCTCAACTTTTGAACCTTTTACAATTCCGACACTTTGATTTCTATATTTTCCAGAGTTTTCTATTAAACCTTCCATTAAGTTTTGATGTGCTTTTAAAAAGGATTTTTCATTTGAAGGATTGTAATCTTCTAAATTTTCATAGATTTTGATTGCATTTAAAACTTCAAGAACATCTTTTTTAGGACCAATAACTCTTTTGTTTTCAAAAAGTGCTGTTATTTGTTCTTCTGTAAGTGTGTTTCCTTCTATTTTTAAAGAAGAATGAATAGTTTTAATTCTATTCTGTTTTCTTAATTTAGGTGAAGGTCTGTTTAATAAATTAGCATTTACTTCTCCTATTTTTTCTGAAATAGAAGTTATTAATTTTAAAATAGAAGATGTTATTTCGTAAGGTGGTTTCATTCGTGATACTATCATTTGATACTATCAAAGATACAATCATTTAATCTGAATTATCTTATGAAACGGAATTTTTTAATTGGGCACAACGGGAGTTTGTGCAAAAACCACAAAGTACCTTAGGAGCAAAAATGCTCGTTTTTAGCTTTTCAGCCCGCATTACGCTTATACAATGTTCTATGCTGTTATTCCTTTCCTTGTTCCGATTATTCTATCAAAATTGAAGTCAAATTATTTTTTTGAAATTTCGTTATAAATTTTTTCGATCTCTGATAAATCGGGTGCTTGTTTCATCCAAGCATATCTTACTTTTGAGCTTCTCATCCATCTATATAACCAACTGATTCCCCATTTTTCATAGTGGATATCCTTCTGCTGGTAGATTGGATCCGTTAGTGACTCTTCAAAGCTTACAATCTTATAATTCTCTTTTTCTAGTCTTTCTACAATTTGGGCCAAATAATCTGCATTAATGGAATTGTCGTGACATAAATAAATATGGTTAATAGGGCGATTATAAATTGAGTCACTCAGTACTTCATAAAATTATACCAACTCAATAGTCTTTTCTACATATTGCTTTCCAATGGCTGTGGCTTTTTCATATTCTTTATTTTCAAGGTAGTATTCATATAGATAATTAAACATCCAATCGGAGCTTTCAATTGTAAATGGAGCTATTAAATAGTTTTTTGATTCTAAAAAAGCTCTGATTTGTAGATGTTGAGTAGAATCTTGACCTAGATCATTATATGGAAAACGTAAATACTCAAGATTTTTGTTAAATAAAGAAGCATATTGTTTGGTCAATTTTTCACCCTGCTCAATATCTTTTACAAAGCTATCAAAACCTACTTCAGAATATCGGGAATGACTATAAGTATGGTTTCCAACTATCGATTTGTCATTTTCAATCCATTTCTTCAACAGTATCTTATTAGCATCTTCAAAACTATTTTTTGTGATTTTACTTCTATTGATAAAAATGGCAAATGGTATTTTGAGAGAATCCAAAACATTTAGCAAAGTGGCAGAGAAATTGTCTTTTTCATATTTTGAAGTGTTAGGCACATCATCTATGGTGATAGAAATAGACTTCTGTTGGGCAGAAACAGATGTGTTAATTAGGCTAATAATTAGCCACAGTACTTTCACTCGAATAGTTCTTTTATTGTGTTCATTGGCAGAAACATTTTTCCGCTATCTGGTAATTTAATAAATCCATATTTGTCATAAAATTTTTCAGCATCTTCATCGATTGGGTCGACCACAACAGCAAACGAACCAATACTTTTAGAAATTTCGTAACTCCTTTTTAAAGCATCTACCAGTAATAATTTTCCGACTCCTTGTTGTTGAAATCGCTTATCGATTGCCAAGCGTTCAAGTAGAGTAGTGGGAATTGATTTATATGAATTAGGTAGTTTCTTTTGAAATTCGCTTGGAATTAGTTCTTGGGATATACTGTTATTCGCTAAAGTGTAGTAACCTTTTAATAAATCAGTTTCCTTGTCGTTCAGAACGAAGCAAGCGGATAATTTTCTTTTTATATCTTGATTAGCCTGTTTATGCAAATAATCATCAAGCATATCTTTTCCGCAAGAAAACTCTTTTTTCCTATGGGCTGAATTCAGGTTTTCGGTTAGTTTGTTCATTAAGCTAGATGAGCTTTGTATTCATTCGCAGCATTAATAAGATTGTTATTCGCTTTCGGTGAATTAGTGATTGCATCAAAGAATATTTCATTATCTCTTTCTGATGCAATAATCTGCTCTTTTTCTGAAATGATTTCTTTAGCTTTTTCTTGAACTGTTAAAACCACAAAATCGGTTAAACTTCTGTATCCACCAACTCGTGCAGCTCTTTCAAAAAATACTTTTTGTTCTTTTGATAGTCGAGTGTCAAATCTCGCTTTGCTCTGTTTTATTTCTTTTGTTGCCATAATTATAAGTTTACAAAATCAAATGTACGTTTAAAATACGTACTAAACAAATAATTGTACGGTTATTTTCCGTAATTTTGTTTTTTGTATGTTCGTTAAGGCACATAGTTTGCACCACAACGTTTAGTATAAGAAAAGTAGGGCTGGTGTTAAGCGTTGTGCTTTCCGTTTAGCCACAAGCCGAATCTTTTACATTTTGTTTTTATTTTATTTTTCTAAAAGCCAAATCAAAAGATTTGGCGACTTCGCAAATACGCCCAAACCATTCGATTAACCACTTACTGCCCTATTTTTTTATACATTGTTACCCATAGTGCTTTCCGCAATGCCTTTAATAATCTTGTATCAACACTTCTGTTGGGATATGTAACTTTTCGTTTAGTTTTCTAATCATATCTAAAGTCAGTTTGCGTTTTTTGTTCATTATTTCGCTTACTCGACTTTTAAAACCAATCATTTCGACCAAGTCCTTTTGTTTCAGTCCCATTTGCTCCATTCTAAAGTTTATGGCTGAGATTGGGTCTGGCATTCCGATTGGAAAATTATAAGTTTCGTAGTTGTCAATAACGATAGAAAGAATTTCCAGCTCGTCGCCTTCCTCGGTATTTCTTTTAGCATCAAAGATTACCTCCAAACGCTCAAGTGCTTGTTGGTAATCTGTCTCGTTTCTAATTGGTTTAATATTCATCTTAAATTTCGTTTGCGTTAATTTTGTCATATTCAGCGTGCGTTCCTATAAAACGTACCCAAGCAAGTTGATACTCAAAATTAAATTTTACAATCAATCGGTAATCATTTCCTTTGATGTTAAAAACAATTCTATTGTCTTTTAATATACTTGCATTTGGGTATTCCGATTTGAGGTCGTTAATAGTTGACCAATTTGATTTTTCAGTTTCACGATACCACGTCTTCAATTGTAGTTCACAGTTACCGTGCTTTTCCCAAAAATTTCGTAATGTTCCTCTCGAAAATATTTTCACTTAAGTTTGTTTGACGCAAATATACTAAAAAGTTACCAAATTGATAACTTTTTTTTAGCATTATGGGTAACGGGAGTTTGTGCAAAAACTCCTTTTTGAATAAAAATAGTAACTTCTGGTCTAATTTAAGCTATGTAATGGCCGTTTTATGTAGTTGTTTTTTTGAATACGTTAGATTTGGTTTACTAATAAATTGTCTTGAAATGGTGCTAATAACCTCATATATTAAGTTTAATAAAGACCAAAGAGCCTTTAACCTATTTTTTAGCTCTTTTGGGTCAAGAATCGTCATAAGTCTTTTTAGATTATAGCAAATCATCAATAAATTAACCTCGCTTAATACATTTTGCTTCCCTTTCATTAAAGTATATGTAAATCCCCAAGATCTTTTTAAAGTGCCAAACTGGTGTTCTGTAATTTGTTGTCTAAGTCTGTAATAGTTAGGATTATTATCTACTCTTTTTTTGTTTTCTTCTAAGTCTTCTTGGTAAATAGAACGTTCTATAAATCGTCCGTTTTTATTGGTAGTATATAAAGTTCTTAATTTACATTCTTTGCACGCTTGTCTGTTTTTGTAATGCTTTACTTTATGGTTTGGTTTATGGTAAACCGATCCATTTGTTGTTAGGGTTTGGTTTGCAGGGCATATATAAGTATCGTTTTGTGAGTTGTACTTAAAATCTACCATGGAATATAGTCCGTTATCTTGCGAAGAATGTTCTTTTGGTGAGGAGTAAGGAGTTATTCCATTTTGAGTACAAATGTTTAATTGCTTTGCTGTAGTATATCCTTTGTCAGTAAGGGTTTTTAAATGTTCTACCCCTAATAGCTGCTTTGCATCGATAGCCATGGAAGAAAGAGCATTGGTATCGTTTACCTTTCCAGTGTCATTGTTTACAAAGAGCTTGTGCTTAGCATCACAGCCAGCCTGTATATTGTACCCTACATTCACGATGTTGCGATGCAGAACAACAGCTTTAGCATCGGGATCGGTAAGACTTATTTGTGTTTCCCCACTTTGCTCTAATTGTTTTTCTATGTTTTGGTATTTTTCTTTTTTCGATTTTTGGTATACTATTTTATTTTGTACCTCTTGGCAATCAAGTTCTGTATCTGCTTGGTCTAATTGTTCTTGATACTCTTTAATTTTATCATCAATGTAGGTAATATGTCGTTCTATTTTGTTTTGGTTAAAGTTGTTTTTGAGTGCATTTTGAGCTCTTATTTTAAAGGAGTCAATAGCAATGGTTTCTCCTTCTATAAGTTTCCAATCTTTTAAGAGTACTACAAAATATCTAAAGGCTTGATTAAAGGCTGTAGCATTGTTTTTTCTAAAGTAGGCGATTTCCCGAGCAGATGGACTAAGACCTTTTAAAAGCCAAATTACTTCTAAATTTACTTTACAGGCCAATTCTAATTGTCGTGAGGATCATATTTTGTTCTTGTAACCATATAGGTAGAGTTTAAGTAAATCAGAGAAACAATATGGAGGTCTACCCTGATCGTTAAGCACCTCTTTAAAGCCCAGTTCTTTAAGAGGAAGAATATCAACAAACATATCCACAACCCTTGCCCAGGAATTCATATCTAGACAAGATTCAAAATCCATCATAACTAGTTGATTACGGTCAAAACCTTTGATAAAATCCATAAGTAATGTATTGATTAACAATACTTTAATTTACGAAATTCTAAGTTATTTTACAAGAAAAAAGAATAGGTTTTTGCGCAGTCTGACGTTCGGGATATGAATTCGTTTCAATACTTCGTCTTCGTTCAGTACAGGTTATTTATATCCGCCGATAAGCGAAATTAGTTTTTTAAACCCTGTAAATCAACTGGTTTTATAAACAAGTTAAGAAAAGTTATAAACAAAAAAGCATAATGGCTTACAATTTTAAGTAATGAAAATGCGAAGAAAAAACTTTTATTAATTTTTTAATGGTTGTACTATAGAAAAAGGCAGCCAACACTAAGTTGTTGAATCACAACTTAAAGTGCCGACTGCTTTTTTTTCATATTATTAATCACAAAGTCTAATTTCTGCAGATCCCAAAAACGTTCGGTAGGACTCCCAACAGTCTTCATAGTATGGCGAATCCGAACCATGTACCCAAGATCCCATATTACGTTTTAATTTAGATTCATATCCACTATTTCCAAATCTATCACGCTCTTTATGATAAATTATATCATAAGCTCCATTTGGTGGGTAAATTGAAGTTACTGCGCCATCAGTAGTATTCTCAACCCATTTAATTTCATTGTAAATCACATTATTTTCTCCCGGAACATTAGTTTTATACTCCAAGCCTATTCTAAAATTATCCGATAATCTATTAGTAAAAACAATTTCATTATGCACTGTTCCTGTGGTTTCACAATTAATTACCTTATAATCTGTGCTTTCTCCCATTTTTGCTAATGTATTATCTTTTAAATATCTAACCGTATAAGAAATTGGTACACCTGGATTATTTCTACTATAAACAGCATTTTCGCCCTTTATAATGGTTTCAAGATCCCCAAAATTTTTGGCTGAAACTGAACTTGCACCTACTTCTGCATTACCACCAATAACTACGGTTGTGATATTTGAATTTTCTAAAATGTTTTGATATTTAGTCTTTAAATCTCCAGTTGCTGATCTTTTCCCAGCGGCATATTCAAAAGAACCTTGAAAATCTGCTTCTGATATTTCATAATTAGATTCCATTCTAAACATTATTATTCTTCCATAACTTACAGAGTGCACGTATGCTGGCGGCGTATTAGAGTTGAATGCACTCTCTACTTGAGAAAGCGTAACATCATCAGCAAATACATCGTTTGGGTTAGTTGGATAATCCATGGTTACAGTATAAAACACTTGTTTAAAAGACATCATTGAGACTCTTTTTGTTGATGTCGTTTCATAATTAAATTGAGATGCCACGTCATTTGATGCCCAAGATGCATTAAGGCCTAACTCTATACTAGTTTGTTTTGAACTAAACGAAGTTTTAGCTTCTGAATATTGACTAGCAGGATTTACATAACCTTCTTGATAAGCATTGGCATTCCACCATTCTAAAGCCACATCAATTCCTGAATCTACATTACTCCAGTTGGGTTTTTCAATTTCTACAGTTCCCGCTTCTTGAATACCTGGTAAATCTACCCGAATTGTCATTGGTGCACGACTTAAAGTAAAGGGTGTAGGGATACCATTTGTTAATGATTGATCTCCTATTACTAAGGCTCCAGGCCAAATAATACCATCATTAGGTTTTAAAATCGCTATAGATTCAAAGTTAGTTTTTAAATTGTACTCTGTTGTAGTGCAAACCGTGTTAGCATTAGTTCCGTAAATATTAGTATTTTCCGTTTTTGAAACTCCTTCTGTTTTCTTTGATGGTAAACTACCAGTATCCTCAACGCCTAATAGCTCTGAGGCATTATAACTCAACCCTTTTATATAAGAGTCAATATCTTTTGAGTTTTCGATTATAGGTTTATCGGGATCTTTTCCAACCTCTTCTTTACTGCATCCGTTGCATGAAAATAAAATACAAATAAAGAACAATCCATAAATCAATCTTCTAATTCTTAATAGTTGTGTTTTCATAATTTTAAAATTTTTCGATTCAACATTTCAAAACTAGAGACGAAGACAACTAAAATCTAATTTTTGATATGGACAAAGTATGGACACATAGCATGGATAACATATTTAAAGTGCATGGACAGATAAAATCTATCAATCAAAAACTAAAATCATAATATATTGATAACATGATTGTTAATGAAAATTTTCAGAAAAAATAAGGTTTTTAAACCATAGATTTTTGATGGACAACCTATTAGACGCATATAGATAGACATAGAATTTACACACATTAAATAATTATATTAGTAGAAGCTAAAAACAACATTATGAAAAATTTACTGTATCTAATTTTAATTGTATCTTCATCTTCAAAGCCACTACTATCTCAAAATAAAATGAATATAGATAGTCTCTTAACAGTATATGACAAGCAGCCATTAGATACGTTAAAAGCAAAAACAGCAAATAATATTATTAATTATTACATGTATAGTTCGCCTGAAAAGGCTAAAAAAGCTGCTTTTGAATTACTAAGTCTTTCTGAAAAAATTAACTATGATTCTGGTAATAGTTTGGCACTCTATCAATTAGGAGTTGTTTATAATAATATCGATAAATTAGACTCTGCAAAATATTATTACAATTCAAGCCTTAAGATTGCAAAAAAGATTAATAATGGGATTTACATTTCTCAAGCTTATAGAGGTCTAGCTATATTAGAATTTTCGCAAGGCAATCTGTTATTAGCCGATAGTATAAACAATATGGACTTAGAAAATACTATCAAACTAAAAGATTCCACAGGAACTGCTTTAGCATATGATTTTAAGGGGACTATAAACCAAAATAAAGGCTACTATTCTATTGCTTTGGAGAATGTTTTAAAAGGGCTGAAATTATTTGAAAAATTAAAAGATTCTATTAGAATAGCCGATTCATATAACCACTTGGCTACCATTGAACATAATCTAGGTAACTTCCAAAATGCTATTGACCACAATAAAAAAGCACTTAAAATTTATGAAGATTATAATGACATATACTATCAGGCACAAGCCCTAAATGATATTGGTGTTATGTACAAATTATTGTTTCAAGAAAATGACGCCATAAATTATTTTAAAAAAAGCCTCAATAAGAGTAGATCCAATAATGTTAAATCATTAGAAGCAGCTGCTTTAACCAATATTGGTGCTACTTATTTGCAATTAAATAATCCTGAAACAGCTATAGATTATTTGAATCAATCTATTTTAATTTCAAAATCTATAAATGCCAAACGTAGGGTTGCAATTGCGGAAAATCGTATGGCTGAAGCGTATTTAGAATTAAACATCCCCAAGCAAGCGATTATACTAGCTAATAATTCAAAACAATATGCCGAAGAAAATCAAAACATATCCATTAAAGTTAGCAGCCTGGAGCATTTAAGTTTAGCGTATGAAAAATTGAATAACTTACCTGTTGCATTAAGCGCTTTCAAAGAATACAAAGTTTTAAGCGATTCTATTTTGAATAAAGAAAAAATAAACAAGATTGAAGAGTTGAGAATACAATTTGATAGTCAAAAAAAAGAAGCAGATATTATTCTACAAAAGCAACAAATAAAAACTTTAAACCAACAAGTTAAAATAAGCAACTTACGCAAAGGCCTCTATGCAGGCGGTATGTTTACTTTTTTGACTTTTTCTGGTTTATTATTTTTTGGTTTTAAGCAACGCATTAAGAAAAATAAAATAGAGCGTGAAAAACAGGAAGAAATATACAAGCAGGAAATTGAATTTAAAAAGAAAGAACTTGCCTCCCAAACACTACATTTAGTTCAAAAAAACACATTTATACAAGAACTTAAAGAAAACCTAGAAAAGATAAAACAGTCACCTGAATTGTTCAAAATAGAATTTAGACGTCTTGTAATGCTCCTAAAAAAAGAAAGTGCAGAAGATAAAGATTGGGAAGTTTTTAAAAGTTATTTTTCTGAAGTTCACAATAATTTTGATAATAAAATTAAGGATATAGCAAACGATATTACTGAAAAAGAAATACGGCTAGCTTCCTTTTTACGCATGAATCTTTCTACCAAAGAAATAGCTTCTATGTTAAATGTTTTACCAGAAAGTGTTTTAAAGTCTAAATACCGATTAAAACTAAAACTAAAATTAAATAAAGACACCGATTTAAATACCTACTTAACACAACTATAAAAACTACATTTTTTATATAGCCTAATAAGTATTTTTAATTACGGCATGTTTACCACCAACGTAAGTTTAGAACAATTGGAGTTGGTGGAGACTAAAAAATAGTATTAATTTTTAAGGTTCACTTATCGGTTAAACACAGACCTTTTTTATAGTTACTTACTTTCATTTTAACCGACTAAACCGCTATTTTTTATATACGTTTGTTGGCAGTAGTTATTTTATGGTAATTCATAATTCTGAAAAAATTCCCACATTAAGGAACTTGCATTAAAATGATTTGTTATTGGCATATTTGCGAAAGCTTGCCCACCTGGCCAGGTATGACCACCATCTTGACTGACATAAAGTTCAATTTGCACATTATTATCACAGTCTGAATATCTAAAAAAGTCATACGTATTTGAATCACTAAAAATAGTTTGCTTCATAAGATTACAATTGTAGTTGTTTGCAATTAACAAGAGCGTTGAGTCAACAGACGGAAATGCAAAAGTAATCAAAGGTGCGTCAGAAAATCCACCGAAATAGGGTGCCGTTGAATCTTGATATGAATGAAAATGAATTAATGGAACTTTTCTAACAGGATTAAATGGAAAATCTTGAAGAACTCCTGCAACAGCAGATACAGCTGCGAATTTATTTGGATAACGGTTCGCTAATTTATAGGCTAATTGTCCGCCATTTGAAAATCCCGTTGCATATACTTTTTTTTGGTTAATAGATAGTTCTAATTTTAGTTTTTCGAGAAGTGAGTTGATAAAACCTACATCATCTGTTCCAAGTAATGTAGCTGATGGGCAACAGTCTCCAGCATTCCAAGTTCTAAAACCTAATTGTTCTAGTCCTTCGGGGTAGACCACAATAAAGTTTTCTGCGTCAGAAAGGTCGGATAGTTTTGACTGAGCTTCAACGCCTTGATAGCCTAATGAACCACCACCATGCATCACAAAAATCAATGGATAAGATGCAGATGAATTGTAATTTTGAGGTAAATGAACAAAATAAGTTCTTTCTGCTCCATCAAAAATCATTGAATCATAATATTCCAATTCTGTATCTTGATTGTCAATTGGATTATCGTCTTGTTTGCTACAAGCAACTATACTTAAAATTATGAGTATGTATAAAGTTTTTTTCATTTTATGTTCGTTTTAATTCTGAGTAACGTTTTTATTTTACCCTGTTTTTACTGATTTTCAAGCAGGTTGTATTTTACTCATTCTGGCATCTAAATTAGCGATTTGTTTTTGAAGTTCAAGAACCTTCCTCTTTCTTTTCTGGTCTAAGTATTCATAAATTGTTGGAGGACTGTACTGTTGTTTTTTGTAAAGCATATTCCAAAGTATAGTTGCTAATTTTCGTGCGGTGGCGGATACAGCTACAGCTCTGCCTTTTCTGTATGCAATTCTATTGAAGAAGTTTGAAAGGTGAGTATCCTTTAAATTTCCAATTGCATTTGCGGCCTGCCTGAGAGCGATCTTGAGCCTATTGCTACCTTTAGGAGTTCTACTGCTGAGGATACGTCCGCCCGATATTTTATTATTAGGGGCGAGTCTCAGCCAAGATGCAAAGTGTTGTGCATTTTGGAACTCCAGTATTCCTTTTTCACCAAGCTCACTCATCAATGTGAGCACCGTACCGTGGCTAAAACCTTCTATGGCATATAGGTCGAGTCCATCAAAGTATTGATAGGAAATAAGGTTCAGGTCTATGTTCTTGGGTGTGTTCTTGTTGATTCTCTTGTGGATTTTCTTATCGATGAACAATGCTTTTTTATCATTGTCCTTATTTATAAATCCTTCCAGAAGCCTTTTGATCTCATCATCACATTCCATGATCAGCTGTTGGGCATCTTGATATTTCCGCAGTTCCTGCTTCAGGACGAACAGATAATCCTGTCTATTGTTGCTCTGCAGTGCCTTGGCAATTTCTTCTTCTGACTTTTTACAGTTCCCATGTCTTAATTTTGCGAGCTCTTTTCCACTTGTCTGACCATTACAGATTTCATTTATGATACGTAATCCGGTCAGTCCCACAATATCTTTTACCACCACATCCAATCTGAGGTTCATCAGCCTCATGTTTTGCGACATTCTATTGGAAGCCTGAGAAGTTGTTTCAATTAGATTACCCCGATGTCTTACCAAAGTCCTTAAATATTCTGTTTGTAGATCGGGCAGGAAGCTTCCGCTCAAAAGACCGAGTGAATGTAGCTTCTGGATCCACATACAATCCAGTACATCTGTTTTTTTGCCCTTGATGTTCTTGGTGAATTTTCCATTGCTACTGATTTTACATCATTGTCGAGCAGCCAAGTCAGCAGTTCTTTGGTGTCCTGGGCATAAACTCCGAACTCTTTCACGTCCGAGTGTTCTTGATTGATCGCAACAAAATGTGAACGGCTTCCGATATCAATTCCAGCTGCATTTGGATTGATGATTTCCATTTTTAAATTAGTTTTTACCATTTTCTTTGATTTAAATTAATAAAAATGCCCAGAGAGAATGTATATTGCAATCAAGAAAATATTCTGAACGAGATATCCCTAGAGGATTCATCAGTGTGATTATCACAAGCCTTTGATACTGGATATATCAAAGGCTTTTTACATTCCAACCAGAATTACGCTCGAGCTTATAAGCATCAATTTAAAATCGGTCTTGCAAAGAGCACTATCCAAGATACAAAACGTTACCTTAAAGTGATTATTTTTTTTGGAGAAGAGGGGAATTACTGCCAACGTCTCTGTATATGGCTCGTAGCGTGCAAATTATAAAATTATTTTCGGATTGAGCACGAGCCGAATTTTTTAATTTTTCTTATTATCTTTTCTCAATAAGCTAAATT